>JAZDID010000091.1:0-9033 GCA_043805315.1 Nanobdellota archaeon
TCCTGGAAATTTGAATGTCGTTGACATTTATACGACACAGGATGTCTTCCCTGGCCAGAGCACTGTCTATCCGCTCAAGATCACGAACACTGATGACTATGCAAAATCCTACACCATCACCATCACAGGACTTGAAGCATGGGGAACATACTATTTGGAATCAGGCAGCGTTGTCATCATCCAGCCAGGACAGGAAAAGGTCATTCCGATCCACGTCTACGTGAGCCCTGATGCAGCGCCAGGAGAACGAGTATTTACAGTACGCATCACGCACGGGCAAGAGACCAGCGAGACAACACTGATCGCGAACATCAAAGGAAAGGAGAAGAACAACCTTGGAACGGTCATCCTGGTATTGGAGATATTGCTCGGGATACTGATCCTTGCTGCGCTCGTGCTTGGCGTGAACTATGTCCTGAAGAGACAGCAGGCAGAGCCACGGCCGACCGCGGATAACCTGTCGACGTATTATTGAGGATTTTCATTCTCTATTCTTTTTTTTATTCTCTCTTTCCTATTAATCACTTCAAAATAGTTATTAATCGAAACTTTTAAATATAGCAGGTATTTATTCCTCTCAATAACGGGGTGAGGGTAGGTATATTCGTGAGTACGGGTGGAATCTCCAGAGGGATAGGCATGAAAGGGATACACAGTACTAGACTTTTCTTTTTGCTCTTTGCCATATTCCTCTTCGTAATCTCTTTGCATCCTGTCAAAGCTGAGGAAGGCTGCACACTCTACGACAAGCTCGAGAAGGTTGTTGTTGCGGATGAGAACTGCAACCTGGTGCCTGATAGCGAGGAATATGACCTGCTGGCTCCTTCAGATCAAGTGCTGTATCCAGCTTCAGACCAAGAACAGTATCAAACGCAGACATATCAGGAAAGCTACTCTGGCAAAGAATATCAGCAGTACAATCCGCCAGAACTTCAGAACGAGCCCACTGCACTCTCACAAAACCAGGCATCTGCATTCCCTGCATTGACTGTCGACTTCATCACAAGCCAAGACCTCACCATCGGAGGCCTGGGAGAGTTCTACACCATCACCATCATGAACAACAGGAACTATCCCCAGCCAGTGCGCGTTGAGGTGTCCAACATCAGAAGCTGGGGGACGTACCGGCTCGATCCTGCAGCAAACATCGTCATTAACCCTGGAGAGAGCAAGACAATGTATATCTTTGTGAAACCGAAGTATGACAGCCAGCCAGGCGCACATGCATTTAAGGTCACGCTCATCGCCGACGAAGCACGAAAAGAGCTGGAGATGAGCGCGAACATCTTTGCAGGCACAACGCAGAAGAGGACCGTGCTTGATTTCAAAAAAGATCTCGAGCTTGCCCTGATTGCACTGATCATCCTCCTCCTGATCATCGGGCTTATCGCAGGCTATGACCGCATCCGAAAGTCAGGCCAGCACACAGACATTCCTGAAGAGAGAAAAAATGAAGAGTTCGGATTCAAAGAGCTGTAAAATTCAAAAAAAAGAAAAGGTGACTATGGGATGAACAGAACAACCACAACACAGATCCAGGCTTCAAAGAAACCGGGCAAACCGGGCATACTCGCACTATTTGTTCTGATCGCATTTCTCGCACTCGTGACTAGCGTGAAGGCAGAGTTCATCGTCAATGCCTATGCCAACGAGTTCTCAATCCAGAGTAGCACAGACAACCTCAAGGTCTGCTCATGCGGCATCAAGGATGATATCTTCATTATCACCAACATTGGAAACCTTGACGCCACATTCACCATCGAAACAGCCTCGGCAATCAATGACTGGATCAGCCTGCCAGAGACGAGCTTTTTCCTGAACGCAGGCGATTCGAAACAAGCGCATGTCTATATCAAAGCACCGTGCGCCACTGTCGGATCCTACACGTACACCCTAAAGGTGAAAACAAATTATGGCAGAGAAAAGGAATTTGTCAAGCCAGTCCTCTTAACCCAGTGCATGAACATCAAATCAATGCTCACGTATTTTGAAAAGAACTATAATCCTTGCCAGACAGCCAAGTTCGATCTGGAGATCGAGAACATCGGCACATTCATCGACCAGTACTCTCTCAGCCTCGGCCAGTATGACGCGTATGCCAAGCTGTCTGAGAACAACATCGCCCTCAATCCAGGAGAGAAAAAGACTGTCTTCATCTACCTGCAACTAGCTTGCGAGAAGTATGGCATCATCAACATCCCATTCCTCATCCACACCCAGACCAACAACGCTGACCAGCAGATCAACTTTGACATGAACATCAACAGGGCTTATGACTATATGGTCAAGGCTGAAAAGCCAGCGCAGGTCTGCTCAAAGGTTGTCAGCACGATCCCAGTCACATTCACGAACAATGCAGGAATGCCCAACGACTACCTGCTCGATTACAGGGGACCAGCATTTACCACTTTCGAACCGAGCACGCTCCATCTCGAGCCGCAGGAAACAAAAGTGATCGATATCTTCCTCAAGCCTTCGGTGTATGATGAGAAAGAGCATCAGATCCAGCTCAAGACCGTAAGCCAGCTGGGAACTATCGCGCACGACGAGACATTCCCTATCACAGTCAGCCACTGCTATGAGCACGCGATATCAATCGTGCCAAAGTACGAGGCGAGCTGCTGCGGCAAGAAATCATATACAGTAAATGTGCAGAACAATGGGATGTTTGCAGAGACCTTTTATTTCAAGCTGAAAAGCCCTCTGCTCGCGCGGTTCTCACAGGACACTATGACATTGCAGCCATCAGAGAACAAAGATTTGCAACTGGAAATTGACATTCCCTGCGTCGATGACTATTTCGAGGTCCGCGTGATTGCAGAATCAGCACAGACTGGCTTGACTGCAGAGGATGTCCTGACACTGAACTCGCTGACAACATACTCCTGCCACAAGATCGATGTCCTCAACGACCAGCTGAAGATCAACTACCAGACCAAGGAGAAGCAGGTCAGCATCAAGAATGCCGGGACAGAACCAGGGACATATGATTTCAGCCTGAACTCGCATTTCTACACCCTGGAACAAGGACAATTGACCTTGGCTCCGGGAGAGATCAAGAACATAAGCCTGAACATCACGAATATCAACGCATTCAACAAAGGAGTCTATCTGGACGAACTGACTGGGATAAACCAAGAAACAGGGTTTGAATACAAGGAAACGATCAAGACAAGCCTGGGAAAGAAAAGCATCATTGTCAGGGGGTTCGAGCACCTGTTTACTACCACACTCTGCCTGGTCTCATTCCTCATCCTCATCCTCGGCATCATCATCGCACTCGTGATCATCTTCTACGAACAAATCTTGCGCATGGTGAAGCGCGAAGACAAGACACTCTTCTTCAAAAGAGTTCCGTATAAAACAAACGAGAGATGGCGCTTGTTCATCGTGCTCTTGCTGGTCTTTACAATCTTGTTTGCACTCGCGTATGGCGTGAGCGTCAAGCCAAAGCCTGCACTTGTGCAGAAGCCGCTGTATTATGAGCTGTACGAGAACTCGCAATTGCGGGTGAATGTATCCAGCTATTTCTACGACCCTGACCAGACAGATGTCCTGCAGTATTCCAACCAATATGTCCAGAACATCAACATCAAGTATGACAAAGACTTTGCAGTCATCCGGCCTGACGAGAACTTCTACGGCGAGCGGCAAGTCACGTTCATCGCAGACGACCGCGAGGGCGGAAGAGTTGAGAGCGCAGTGATAACCCTTAAAGTGATTGACGTGCCGACCAAGACCATCAAGTGGCTCCTGGTGAACTACTGCCTGTTCTTCTTCCTCGGAGCACTCTTCGTCATCTTCCTGGCAGTGTTCTTCTACCACACCTCGAAAGGACGCTACAGCTATTACTTCAGGGAGAAGCGGAAGAAGGCGGAAAACTATTAAAAGAGATGAATAGTTAAGGTATGTCATAACAGGTGAGGACAGATGAGCAGGTGAAAACATGAGCATTGCAACCGTGAATATGGGATTGGCAGGCATTCTCGCCGGCTGTAGCGGCAAGCTTCCCGAAAAGGGCAAGGCAACAATAAAACTCGTCAAGGAAGAGCGGACAAAAGACCTCAATGTGGCTTTCCTGACGTACATCGACAGGACGTACCTGGTGAGGACGCGAGAGCCGTGCACGCTCAGCGAACTTGCAGGCATGCTCAACAGCAGGTACGACGCCCGGACAAGCGCAGAAGGCCTTGCCAGGCAGAATCCGGATTTCGAAGCAGTGGTCGTCCCTGCGGGAAAGAACGTCTATTATACTGGCTTATGGGTAGAGCGGATGGGACCCAACATCATCACACTCTGAGGTGGAACACATGAGAAAAACAATCATCAGAACAGTATTGGCAGCAGGATTGGTAGGAATCATCGCAGCGACGCCCGCACGCGCAGGGAGCACGTGGGGAGAAGCAGGAAGCTCTCATGACGTGCAATCTCCCCTGATGGCTTACCTGGTGGAGGACGGTCTGAGAATGGATGGCGTGGAGCGGCGCGCACCTGACATCGGCATGGAAGAAACGCGCGGGAAAGGATGGTGGACCTATGTGGGCAATTACGAGTTCAATTCAGGCCAAGAACGGTATTTTACCATCATGGAGCGCCGCATCAGTGAATACTGGGATGGCAGATCAATGTGCTGGAAGACGTCCGATGAGCGCCGCATCGAAGTCAAGGCGAAAGACGGCGACACGCTCGAACAGTACGTGAAAGAGATCTGGCCATTCATGAGGACGCACGTCGGCCGCTGGTTCTTCCAGAATCCCGACGCGACAGGAAGCAGCCCAGACGAGATCTATGCAGGAAAGATGTACACGTACACCACGGTTTTGGAACAGGTACGGGACTCCAGACGAGCAGGAATGGAGATAGGGAACTGAACAGGTGAACAACATGAGAAAAATCATCGGATTGGGAATTGCAGCAGGATTAGTGGGGATTCTTGCAGCAACCGCAACGCAAGGAGAAGAGTCTGAAGGGTGGGATCCCTCGGCGAAAACAGGTGAAACCAGGCCCCAAATACAATCAGCTGTGAAAGTGGAAACACAAGTTCCTTTCTACGAGTTCGTCTATGTCCGCGAGCCTGCAAGCCCTGACACGTCGACGTATAATCTCCAGAAACAGGAGTGGTCATTAGAAGCGGCATTGGGTGATACCGTGTATTGGCAGGGCAGGGAATTCGACCCTGCGAAGGTACCTAAGACGCTCTATACTGGAGTTTTCAAGCCAGGAAACGTGCTCTCAGGATTTGCACTGAAGCTCTCACAGCTGCACGACATTGAGCTTGGCTATGTCGACCTCTTGCAGCAGAACCGCCATCTGGGTGATGACATGAAGAAGATCCCTGTCGGCGCAAAGGTGACCTATACTGAGTACTGGCAAGAGAATGATGTGAGAAAAGCGTTGAATGCAAACCGGGAAAACAGGATATCAATGATGATGGGTAACTGAGGCGGCATTTTCCAGCAATCTTTATAAACTGCCAATTTTTTCTTAGAGCTACAGGGGACGTAGTATAACCTGGTTAGAATAGCCGGCTCCAGATATGCTGGAGCAAAGAGTCCTTCGGGACGATGACTTCACATAGGCTACACCGGCTGATCGGGGTTCGAATCCCCGCGTCCCCATTTCCTATCTATTTAATGGATTATCGAAATACATATAAACGCTCTCTCATGGAAAACATGTATGCGTAAGTTTTTTTTACTGTTGTTGTTCAGTGTGCCTTATGTTCTCGCTATTGATACGCGGCCACCCCAATTTGTGTCTGTGACGCTCATCTCCGCGCTATTTAACCTCGTGCTCTTGATGCTCTATTTCGTCCCAATCCATGCGTTTCTGCTCTGGCTCTTTGTCAAGAAGCTGAAGATGAAGTTGCGCTTTGAAAAAATCTTGCGCACAGTGTTTATCAGCTTTTGGCTTGGCGGCATTCTCGGGTTCTTGCTTCCGAGAATGATTTCGACGATGATTCAGAAATCAGGGGGGTGGGGAACCTTGCCCTTCGTCATCTTTTTCATTCTGATGCCTGTTGTCTTGTGGCTTGGACTCATCTATATCTTTCGGGGAGAGACTAAGCTGCGGCTCCTGAAACTTTCATTGCTTGTGCATGCGCTCTCGTATGCCTTCTTTTTCTTCATCATTCTGCTTGACAGATGCAATCAAGTTGGCTTGTGTTCTTTGAAATGATATGATGTGCCAAAACAGTTATGGACCTTCGGTTCCCAAAAGAACCAATCGGTGACATTTGAAACCGCACGGTAACCAAAAGATTTAAATAGTTACGAATGTTACCGGTTGGCATGACCAATATCAAATTGAGATCAGATCCTTTGGAATTCTCTGAAGGTTATTTAAAGGTTCTTCATTGGTTTTTCTCTTATCCAACTCATGAGATAGGACTCAATGATTTGTCACAAGGCCTAAAAATCTCTAAAATCACCGCACGAAAGGCTGTCAACAAGCTTGAAAAAGAGGGATTCTTGAAGGTTGAGGATTTAGGAAGAATCTGGAGGATATCCTGCAATCAACAGCACGGGTACAATTTTTCCAAAAAAATCAGTTATCATCTTGGCTTGATAGCAAACTCGAACGTATTGAAACTCATTCATGGTATCATCCCGAATTCAAAAGCAATCATCCTCTTTGGAAGCTACAGAAAAGGTGACGATATTGAAAAAAGTGATATTGATATTGCTGTGGAAATAGCAGATGATAAAGAGTTGGAGATAATGGAACTCGGTATGTTTGAGAAATTAGGATATCGAAAGGATGTCAAAGTCAATCTTCATGTATTTTCGCGGAACAAGATAAACCTGAATTTGTTCTCCAATATCGCCAATGGAATAGTCTTAGAAGGGTTCCTCGAGGTGCGGCCATGAAGCGGTACAAGAGACCGGACACGAAGAGCGCGCTCAGCCTCATTGAATCTGCAAGAAACGACATGGCATATACCCTTACCTTGAAAGTCAGCGAGCAGTCGGCTCCGACTATCATCAGGAACATTTACGAGTGCTTCAGGGCGCTCGGAGACGCGCTTCTCATCATGAAAGGAATAGAATCCATCGACCATATTGAGCCTGTCCAAGAGCTGTTCAAACTCGAGGTTGAGACATCTAGGCCGATATTTCTCATTGAGAACCTTCGGACATTGCGGCGTAATATAAAGTATTACGGCTACAAGCCCTCGCTTGCTGAAGTCCAGGATGCAATCTCGATTGCGAAAACCTGCTTTGAACCAGTGTATCTTGCTGTCCTTGAGAAAAAGAAGATATGAGACCTCGCTTCCTCAATTTTACTTACTCGGGAAAATGGAATGAATAGCATGCCAGCGCCATTATCCTGCCACTGCCACAAGGGTCCGCTTCACCATCAGCGGCGATGACCAGGGCTGTGAGGTCACTGTGAGGTTTTTCTGGCCATCATTGTTTGTCTCATCCATCTCATCCACGATGTAGGCGCTGTCTGCTGCAGCATGGATGACATGATTGCCGACCTGCGCTATCCAGGAAATGTTGACGACCTTGGTCTCAAAAGGGTTCAGAGAAAGCTGTGCCTCTCCGATCCTGTACATCCAGAAATTGTCATAAAACCTGACCGTGAATGTGCCTGTGGGCAAGGACTCGATGTTCCTGACCATGGCCATAATGGTGATGTTGTTGCCCTGCCTTGGGTAATTGTTGCTGAACGCGATATCCGAGTTGCGGATGCGGATGTCTGGCTTTGTCCTGACAACAAGGGATTTTGTAGCGATGTTATTGCTCTCATTGTCTTCAGCAATCTCATTGTCCGGATCCACCCAGACAAAGATGGTGAGGTTCCCTTCAGTGTAAGGTGTCCAGACAGCCTGGCTAAAGAAATCAGATGTTTTTCCTATCTGTATGCGCTCCTCTCCGATGAATGATGCGTTCGAAGGGGTGCTGTTGTAAAAGCGGACAAGGACATTGTTTGGGTCGATCTCCAACAGGTTATGGAAGAACGCGGTAATGGTGACTGGCGTGCGCTTGATCGGGCTTGTCTCGCTGAAGAGGATATCGCTTGGTGAGATCTGCAGGTCTGTATACGGAATATTATTGACTGTGATGGTGATATTTTCTTCTATTGTGAATTCACCGTCGCTCAGGCTGAAGGTAACTGGATAGGTTCCTTGCTGGAAATGGTTGGGAGTCCAGGTGAATAGCTTGTTGCTGAATGCTGATCCTTGCGGCAGCGGGCTTGCTGAATATGTGAGGATGTTGTCATCATGCTGGTCAGAGTTGTTGTTGTCAGGGTCTGAGCCGATGACTTGGAACGAAAGCAATTGCCCTTCATTGACTTGCTTGTTGCCGATCGGATTTAATGTTGGAGGCCTGTTCTTGTTCAGGACAGTGAGAGAGAATTGCCTAGATGATTGGCTCTGGCCATCGGATGCAGTGACATTGCGCGTGTAATTGCCGGAATCGTCATAATCAGTCTGCCACTCGCCCTGGCTATTGAATGGCTGCAAATAGATAATAGTGAGCGTGTCATTCTCGACATCATGCGCTGAGACATTCAGCCGGATCAGGTCTGTTTCTGTTACGATGATGGGTGCGATTGGATCAATGACCGGTGGGTCATTCACGCTGTTTACGCTGATAGTTATATCTTGAGATGCATTATTTCCTGCAGCATCAGTCACAGTCCATGTCACCGATTCAGTGCCGAACCAATCAGGTAAAGGCGTGAGAACTGTTGAATGATTTGCCAGCACATTGATATTCATGAACACATTCCCTTCCACACTCCAGGTGTGGTTCACCCAGTTGTCGTCGTCGGTCACATATTGCTCTAACAGCAATACGAACTGTGAATCCTCATACATCGAGACATTCGGCAAATTCAGGACAGGCGGGATGTTGATGTCACACGCATTGCCATAACCGTCATGATCATCATCCAACTGGTCAGGGTTGGGAACGAACGGGCAGTTGTCGCAGACATCACCGATGCCATCGCTGTCTGTATCGAGCTGGTCTGGGTTGTAGGTGGAAGGGCAGTTGTCGGAGTAATCAAATATGCCGTCGG
>JAZDID010000092.1:0-9318 GCA_043805315.1 Nanobdellota archaeon
TCTTTGAAAAATTTTATAAATGATGCTCATTAACAATCCAGTATGGACTTCAAAAAAGAGATTGCAGGACTCATTTCTCAAGAGCTCAAGCTGAAGAGAGAAGAGATTGAAAGCCTGATAGAAATCCCTCCGGATCAGGCATTTGGAGACTATGCCTTCCCTTGTTTCAGCCTGGCAAAGCAGCTCAGGAAAAACCCCCTGCTGATCGCAGAAGAGCTGAGCAAGAAGCTCTCAACAAACGAATTCGAAAAGGTGGAAGCGAAAGCAGGCTACCTTAACTTCTTCGTGCGGCGGGATATCCTTGCGAGAGAGGTACTTGCAGCAGTCTTTAAGGAAAAAGCGAAGTATGGAACATCACAGGCAGGGAAAGGAAAGACAATCGTGATCGACATGTCCTCTCCCAACATCGCCAAGCGGTTTGGCATCGGCCACCTGCGCTCGACAATCATCGGGAACTCGCTCCGCCACATTTTTACCGCGCAAGGCTACAAGGTCATCCGGGTGAATCATCTCGGAGACTGGGGGACCCAGTTTGGCAACCTCATCACTGCATTCAAGAGATGGGGAAAGGAGAAAGAACTCGAAAAGAAACCTATCCACTACCTCCTTAGCCTGTACGTGAAGTTCCACAAGGAGGCAGAGCAGGATACGACTTTGGAAGATGAGGGGCGGCTCTGGTTCAAGAGGCTCGAGCAAAGGGATAAAGAGGCGCTCGCGCTTTGGAAAAAGTTCCGGGAGCTCAGCATTGAGGAGTTCAACAAGATCTACAAGACCCTTGGCATTGAGTTCGAGTCATACGCAGGAGAGTCATTCTACAACGACATGCTCGATGATGCAATACAAGAGGTCAAGCAGCGTGGCCTGGCCAGCATGAGCGAAGGAGCGTTGGTCATCGATCTTGAAAAGTTCGGCATGCCTCCTGCGCTCCTAAAGAAAGCGGATGGTGCGACGCTGTATCTCACCAGGGATCTTGCAGCAGCCATGTACCGGCACAAGAGCTACAAGTTCTCAAAGCTCATCTACGAGGTAGGGTCTGAGCAGAAGATGCACTTCAGGCAGCTGTTCAAGGTGCTCGAGCTCATGGGCTTTTCCTGGGCAAAGGACTGTGTGCACGTGGACCACGGCCTCTACCTTGACACTGACGGAAAGAAGCTTTCAACCAGGAAAGGCAAGACGTTCTTCATGGAAGATATCATCCAGGAGACCTCAGAGCTCGCGCTCAAGATCATCAAGGAGAAGAACCCTGAACTCAAGAACAAGGAAAAGATAGCGAAGCAGGTCGCGATCGCAGCAATTCTGTTCGGAGACCTGAGCAACGACAGGATGAATAACATCATCTTTGACCTGGACAGGTTCCTGAGCTTCGAAGGCGAAACCGGCCCCTACATCCAGTACACGCACGCACGGATCTGCTCGATACTCAGGAAATACAAGAAGGGGACTGAGCTGAAAGTTGATTTCAGCCTGCTTTCTGACGAGAAAGAGAAAGGCATCATCAAACATCTCCAAGAATATCCTGCAGTCATCCAGAAAGCAGGAGACGACTACAAGCCATCCTACATCGCGCGCTATCTCCTCGAGCTGGCGCAGGCAGTGAATGACTTCTACCACACCAATCCTGTGCTGCAGGCAGAAGACGAGCTGAAAAAAGCGAGAATACTGCTGATTGACTGTGTCAGAGACGTCTTGAAGTCAGGGCTTGCCTTATTAGGCATCGAGGCACCAGAAGAGATGTGATGAAAGACAGCAATATTTATATACGACAAGGTGTTCTGTGCTCCTGAAAGGGGTGAAATAAATCATCAGAGGCCATGATGCACCACCATAAAAAAGGCATACTCCTCCTCGTCATGCTGAACATTGTCTTCGCGCTTGTCTTCTTCCTCACCTATCTTGACCAGAAGTCAGGAACGTCGTTCATCGAGATAGGATTTCCGGCCAGCCAGATGAACTGGCTTACCATGCTGCTCTCATTCTTCTCTATGCTCTTTGTCACGTACAACATCATTAAGAAAGAGCATATCACGCAGCTCAGGCTGCACCATTGAAATGCTGGCGGATGATCCTGTTCAGCTTTCTGATGAATGGGCAGATGATCTTGGCTTGGGAGATCTTTTTCCTGCTGTGGTCATAGTAGTATGCCTTGAGCAGGATGTGGTATTTGCCGTCCACAGGACCCTCCAATATCCTTGTCCTCGGATTGTAGCTCCACTTCACTGACTTCTTCTTTTTCTTGACCACGAGAAGCAGGGAGACAGAATCGCCGGTGCTTTTCAGGTCTTCCTTGTCTGTCCTGGACAATTTATAGGGCTCGTCAGCATGCGAATGGAAATCACCGACAATCTTGTAGCCGGTAAGGAAATTCAACACGGATTTCACTTTTTTCTCATCCAGCTCCCAAAGGATCACTTCTGAGACCTTGCGCTCGGCATTCTGGAATGCGATAGAGCTCTTGATGATGTAGGTATTCTTTTTTTTTGATCCGATGAGAAAGCCGAGGGATTCCTTGTTGTAGACCTCAATAGAGGACGTGATGATGTTCACAAATGCGCTGTCCAGCAAGGTAACCTGCACCATGTGTTCTCCCCCAAAACATAGCTGAGCGGAAGCAGGCTGGATTTAAATAGATTCTTATTTCAATTTATTATTTAATTATTAAATATTATGTTGAAATTCGACAATAGGACAGCCAGGAACAGAGAATCGAAAAATAGCGACAATAAAAGCATATTCTTCAAAACATATTTCAGAAAATATATTTTTGAGCAGCCACCATGTCAAAATCATCGTCGCCTATTCGTTAGACGCTGTAATGCAAGGAACTGCCTGACGACAGGATTCGCATCGTTCAACACATACATCTTCGCCTTGCCAACTGTCCTCGTCTGCCTGACCAGCCCACACGTTACCAGATCATTCCAGAATAATTTCAGGGAAGAATAGCCAACCCCGGATAGGCTGGCTATCTCGGTCATCGAATAATCGATGTCTCGTGATCTAGCCGCTGTAAGGAAATCCAACACCCGCTGCTTCTGCGTGCTGCCGAACACCTGCAGGTAGCGCGAGTCTGACTTCCCGGATCTTTTCCGAGTCATGGGAATCTGAGCACGCACTTCTATTTAAATATTTCTATTTTTAGCTTTTGAAGGATATTTTTAAGAATTTTATGGACGGGAAATAATTTGAGCAAGTTTATTTTCGTTTCAGTTCAGAATTGTGTTCGAGCGGTTATTTCTTCTGTTTCTTCAGCATCAGCTCAGGCTTGCCGACGTGAAGTTCGGGGCTGACATTAATGTTGAGCGCACGAACGAATTTCCAGATATCAGCGCGCACGCGGATTACATCCTCCCTTGGCTTTGCGTTGATTTGCTCGACTTCAAGGAACAGGCCGAGATCCTTGACCTCCTCGAGAACGAGCTCATATTTTTTTGTCAGGAACACATGCTTCCGGTTCTGGATCTCGACAAGCCTTTTGTAACCGAGAGAAGCCAGAATCTTCTGCATGGCGATGACATCCATTATTTCGGTCTCAAATTCATCAGAGTACAGCCAGGTATGTTTTTGAGTAAAATGGTCAACCTTATGCGCGACATAATGCTTTCCTTCCGCAGTCCGTATCCGCAACCATTCTTTAGGAAAGCTCCTGCCGGTGGCCTGCATTCTTTTATTTTCCGGATGAGAGAAGTACACATCCTTGACCGTCTTCATGCCGTGAAACGTGAATTTTTTCAATGCAGCAAGGGCTTTTTCTCTTGAATCCAACACTCCCACTAGTATTTCTATCTCCTTCATGATTAGAAAAATTCCGCAGAATTATATAAATGTTCTCATATGAATGCTCCAGTTCAAAAGAGGTCACGACTGCACGTACTTCTCTCCCTTGTTAAGGCATTCCTTCGCCCGTAACAATTCCTTGGTCAGATAGCCGATGTGCTCGTAATTCTTCACGAGCTTTCTGTGTGCGATCTCTTTCATGATCTTGAGCGGCTCTTTGCCACGGAACTCAGTCATCATCCGATGCTTGGATGAGACGTGACCGCAGCAGATGTAGCCTTTCTCGACTTTGATGAGAAAATAGCCCTTCGGGTCAGACTTCCAGGGAAAGTTCCTGTGATCTGTGTACACGACCTTCCTGTTCTCAGGAATTGTGATAGGATAGTGGGGGCATAATGGCTGCTTGTTCTGCTCCATGACAGAAGAGAGTGCATGGTGTTTTAAAAAGTTTATGCATAAGTAGGAACGAGAAAAACATATAAACCATATTCCTCTCCGCACGCATATGAGTGAACTCTCTGTTTACAAGCACAAGATCCCGGAGAAGATTTATGCAGAGATCGAAAAACGGGGATTCAAGACCCTGCGGCCCTGCCAGACCAAGAGCATTGACGCAGGACTGTTCAAGGACAAGAACCTCCTGGTCTGCACGCCGACAGCGTCAGGAAAGACATTGGTAGCTGAGTTCGCAGCGCTCAACGCGATCTACCATGACGCGGGAAAAGCAGTGTACGTTGTTCCCCTGCGAGCATTGGCAAGCGAGAAGTACAAGGCGTTCAAGAAAGATTATCCAGGCATCAAGATCGCGATCTCGAGCGGAGACATTGATTCTTCCGATAGCTACCTGGAGAAGTACGACCTCATCATCACGACCTCTGAGAAGTTCGACAGCCTTATCAGGCACAAGGCGCCCTGGCTCAATCACGTGAAGGTCGTGATCATCGACGAGATCCACCTGCTCAACGACGTCTCGCGCGGCCCCACGCTTGAGGTGCTCATCACCATCCTCAAAAAAATCCTGCCCAGGCTCCAGCTCATCGGCCTGAGCGCGACCATCGGAAATCCTGAAGAGCTCGCAGAGTGGCTGGATGCTGAACTTGTCATGGATTCCTGGCGGCCGGTGCGGCTGGACAAGGGCGTGTATCTCGGTGGAAAGATAGAGTTCATGCCTGATGAAAAGTGAGGAATGAGATTCCTCTGAAATTCTTCAGAACCTGTTGATGATGAACTCTATCAGGAGGAGGAAGAATACCAGGATGAGGATGGAGGCGAGGATGAAAAAGAACCTGACTTCCTGGCGAGGCTGCAATGCATACGCGATTCCTAGGTAGAGGATGTACACTGCATAGACGATTGCGAGCAATGAGATCAGGTAGGAAAGAGAGGGGATCCAGCCGAAGATCGGCGAGAGCAGGATGGGTGTCATGGCATAGGCGACCACTTTCAGGGCATATGAGAAATCTTTCTTGCCGCCAAACCGTCCTGCCAAAAGAGTGTAGATGTATGAAACAGCTAGTGAGCTGACCATGATGAGGACGAGGTAGGCGAGCGGGATGATGAAGCTCTTGGCAGTGATGACCACGCGCAGCTTGGGAACATTATTGACAAGGATTGAAACCACGGAAAGCTCGATGAACTTCGCGATTGCAGGGATGAGCGCGAGAATTCCCAGATAAATAAAAGTGATGTCTGCAGCATATCTCTCCCGGGGAATGCGCTCGCACATCCTTTTCGGATAGAAGAGCACGCGTCCTGCTGTCTGGATGATATAGCCGAACATGAAGTATTTCTATGAAGGGGATTATTTAAATCTTTTCTTTGCCAGTCCGGTTATTCCCAATAAAACGACAAAGTCAATCGAAAACCGACCACCCCCAGTCAAAGACTGGAGGCATGCTCGCCCTCCGGGCTCGGGTCGGTTTTCTCGGACTATTCATTTTCCACTCGATGATTTTGTCGAGTGAATAACCACCAATCAACAAACCAATAGTTTGTTGGTGTTTCAATAATAATTGAAACATTCAAATAATGGTGGAAAACGAATATTATATAAACTCAACACACCCAAGATGTGTAAAATCAATTGAGGAGAGTGATACCAATGATGGGATGCAAACATTGCGGAGGATGGTGTGCCAGTATCATATTGATCCTTGGCATATTGTTCCTGCTCAGGGACCTGAATGTCTGGAACTTCTGGAACATCCAATGGTGGACAGCGCTGTTCATCATCATGGGCATCGGCGGCTTATGCATGAAGGGCTGCTCGTGCTGCAAGGAGACAGGAGAGAAAAAGGCAGAGATGAAGAAGAAGTGAGTTTTCTTTTTTTGTTTTCTGTCATCGATTCATCGCTGTTTCATCGTGGGGAGGCTTCGGCACTGGCTGCAGTGCTTTACCTGTTTTCAATGCGGTTTTTTCAACAATATTAATAAACAACCCTTCTTTGTATCATTGTTGATGGCGAGGAAGAAGCAGAAAAAAGAGGAGAAGAAAAAGGAGGCACCAACTCAAAAAGAGGAGAATGCCCTTGAGAAAGCTTCCCTCAATCCGGGAAAATGGAACATCTTTAAGGAATCGGCAAAGCGGCACAAGAAGCACATAACAATAAGCGCGCTCGCTCTTATCATCTGTGGAATCATCCTTTTCGCATTCCTTCTCTACCTCTACATTCACCTGCGCCTCGGCAATGATGTCCTGATCCAGCTCAGCGTCGACAAGGATGCGCTCCACCTTCTGAACAGCGAAGAGGAGAATATCACTTTCACTGCAAGTGTTTCCACGAACCTGTTCTGCATTGCAGAGTGCAGCGTGGCATTCAGGGATCTCAGCTCAGGCACTACGGTTGACGCAGGCAAGTTCACGCTGCACCCGGCAACCCCGATGAAAAAGACCTATACTATGCAGGCGCCGCTGCTTGGCGAAGGGGTCCTGGTGTACAGGTTCGAGATGGAATGCGCAAGCAGGAAGACCTTCCTGTGCCAATCTTCACAAAAGTCCTATGCGCGGAAATTGCTGGTCACGATGCATTATGAACGAAGCGAGGAGCAGGAGCAATTGCGGATAGCGCTCAAACAAAGGCTTGAACAGCATGTCGCTGAGGTGAATGTGCTGGCAGAACAGATCGCTATCCTCGCTGACGTGCTTGTGCAGAACAATAGCACGCTGGACTTCATAACTATGGTTCCTCAGGCGAATGCACTCAAGGGAGAAATCATGTCCTTGAACAGCGAGCTGGCAAGCCTGCAGGATATCTGGGACAGCCAGGAGTACGCTCTTCTTGCACAGAAAGAGGAGGATTTCAGCGCGAAGCGCGAGAAGATAGCAGCAGAGCTCCTGGCGATGAATATTGCAGTGCTGCATGCGAGAGAATCATACAATGTGCTCGTGGATGAGTTGGCAGCTGCACGAGAAGATCTCCTTGCGTTGCAGGAAGCAGAATCCTTGCTTTCAGACACACAAGTCCCCATCGAGGCGTATGAGCTAGGGAGGGATTTCGAATTCGTCCTTCAGCTGTTCAGCCAGGCCAGCACCCTCGAGAAAAAACAGGAGCTTGTGGAAAAATACCGCAACAAGACTGAAACAGTATTGCAGCTGGTCAATGAACAACTGAAAGAGACAATCCTGGAAAGGGAGATCAATGCAGACATGAGCTATGACCTTCTCTGCAATGTGACAAGCACCTGCATCGCCCATCCATCCATAGAGGAACGGGCAGACCAGACACTGTTTTCAGTCAACAAAACCTGCGCTGCAGTCGCACAGCTCCATGAGGAGTACCTGAAGATCAACAGGAGCCTCACTGCCAGCCAGGAGAATGCCTCGGGCAATGCGAGCAGTGCAGATGAAAAGATCAGGCAGCTCCAACAGGCAATCGCCCGCCACTATTTTTTTGAGCTTCCTTCCAATAGGACGAACACAGACCGTATCAAGAGCATCCTGCAAGCGATCGAGGCAAACGCGACCGAAGAGGCTGAATTCAACAACACGAGGCTTCTCGTGTCACACTTCAGGCAGTATCTTCCTCTGTTGTGCAGGCATCTGGGGAAACCTGTCCAAGAGCTTGAGCTCACGCAGATCGTGCTCCATGAACCGTCTGTGGAGAGACTTCAGCTCGTTTTTGCTGAACCTGTGATGCAGTGCTGCCTTTTCAATACCTGCACTGCATGCTGTGACAAGACCTGCCAACGCAACAGCAGCCTGGATCCAGTCATCCTTGTGCATGGACATTCCTTCAACGAAAAGCTCTCAGCGGATTACAGCCCTGAACAGTTCACCGGGCTGCAGAACAGGCTAGAGCAAGACGGGTTTGTGAACGCAGGCATGCTCTCTCTCTATCGGGCTCTGAACTCATCACCCTCTTGGGACTTGTTTCCTGTTCCCTTGACCCTGAAGGTGAGCTATTATTATGACCTCTACAAGCAGCCAGAGAGCTTTAGCTTTGTGCTCATCCAGAGCAAAGACGAAAACCTGGACACGTACGCGATCAGGCTGAAAGACATTATTGACGATGTCAAGCGCCGCACGCAACGGGAAAAGGTGAACATCGTCAGCCACAGCATGGGCGGACTGGTCGTGAGAAGATACATCCAGATCTTCGGAGAAAAGGACATTGACCGCATTGTGTTCATCGCAGTCCCGCACAAGGGCATCAGCGAGAGGATTTACAAGCTCTGCAACCTGAAAGGCTCAAAACGCGCATGCACTGACATGAAAGCAGGCAGCCTGTTCCTGAACAAGCTCAATGCTGGAGCATTGCCGAGCATTCCGATCACCAATATCGTCGGAACAGGATGCGGTACAGACAGCAGCGACGGAGACGGCGTTGTCACGCGAGCGAGCGCAACACTTGGGAACGCGAGCAACATTCACACTCTTATGGTCAACGGGACGTGCAGCGGACTGCAACTCCTCCATAACGCACTCCTGGATATTGAAGAGCATCCTGAAGTCTATGATGCTGTCAGGGATGCGCTGAAAGGATGAGCCTGCGAGGATTTGAACCCCGGTCAACCGGTCCGAAGCCGGCCGCACTATTTGCCCAAAAGCAAATCCCATTGAATTGTTCCAATTCAAGGTTCCAGGCTATGCTACAGGCCCAACTGTATCCTGGGTAGCTTTTTCGGAATTCTGGCATCCTGCGGCTTTAAACGTGCGAATTCAGCACTTTAGCCTTTCTCCACACAGGCATACTTTCATAAAAAGAAAAGCGTTATTTTAATATTTTTGCATTTGTAGCCTGGGTGATGTTTTTCTGAAGGGTCATTGTAGGCAACCTTAATGAGGCTGACGAGCCTAAAAATAAAGTGGTTATGAAGATAATAATTTATAAATCAAACCAGGTTTTTATACTTGTGTGAAACGCAAGAAAAGAAAGACAGTTGTTATCAATGATGTTTTCGGAAAGTGGGTGAAAAAGTACTGGATGCCCCTAGTACTGTATCCGATAATACTCGTCGTCCTCTATGCAATCCCTCATGAATTCTTACACGGCTATGCAGGAAAACATTTCGGGTATGACTATCAATTGAAATTAATAACGTTAT
>JAZDID010000093.1:0-11890 GCA_043805315.1 Nanobdellota archaeon
CGTCCCTGCCTTCTTTGTTCTTGAAGTCTTCGCTGTCGACTTAGATGTCATTGATCTTGAACTGGTCCTTGAGAAAGCGCTTCCTGGAGACTTCTGCGACGTCGACTGCGCGGGAGATGAATTTGCCGCGGGCCTTGATGATGACTTCATTCGCGTTCTTGGTGGTGAACTGCATAATGACGGATGTCACGTAATTCATGAAGGGCTTCTCGCCGATAAAGATAGAGTTGCTGTCATCCATATGCACACCCCCCATGTGCTGCCAACACTTGCCTGCTCTGCGCTTATGCCTTGCTCTCAGCTCTCTTGAGCCTGGTCAAATAGCCGGCAATGATATTCCTCAGCTTTTTCGATTCAGTGTCAATCAAGGTCTTCAATATTTCCTTGTTCTGGGAATAGTCAGTGGTGAACTTGTCCCTGTGCTTTTCCAGGACCAGGAAGGTAACTGCCTTGATCAGTTTTGTCTTGATTCGTCCCATTGGTATCAGTTATCCACTCTGTAGGCAGTGAAAAGAGACCGGTTTATAAAGCTTATGACTTTCTCTGCGCCCCGAACTTGTCATACTCTTTCCAGATCTCACCTTTCTGCTTTTCCAGATGCTGGCAGGTGATGCTGGTGTCAGCGAAAATCCGGAATCCCTGATCGATTGCGTCATTGCAGAACCAGACGTCATCCCAGCCCTCGTTGCCCTTGGCATGACGGAACTGCACTTTTTCAAGCACATCCTTCTTGATAAGCACGCAGCCAAGGCCGCAGGAGCGGATTTCCATCACGCGAGGTTCCTGGACATCCCGTTTCAGCAATCGTTTCATCTTACCGGGAATGTTGGTGAATGTGTAGAGGAGGGGGATGTCAAGCTTCTCTGTCTTGATGACCTTCCCGTTCTTTTCAATGTTCAGGATGAATTCCTTGCAATAGACTCCTGAAATAATATCTTTTTGGCGCGAGAGCAATGTGTGCAGCGCGTATACTGGGGGGATGACGTCAATCTCGAGGCTGAAAAGGTGCGTGAAGCCCTGCTTCAATGCGTATTCCCGAATCAGGTTTCTTGAATTGATGACGCGCGCTTTTACGTTCTCCTGATATGCTCCACGGATGACGTGTATAGGAAACGTGTTCTTTAATCCAAATGCATTCTGACCGACCTGTTCCCTAAGCTGCCTGCAGAAATTGCCTGCTTTTGAATTGTCGACGAGCATGACGGAAAAATCCTGGAGTGTCTGGCTGTCCAGCGCATTGAAATAGGGCGCGAGGCAGTAGGCATAGCGTTCAGCAACAGGGCAGCTGATGAGGATCTTGTTCATCTTGTCTCAATGGGCTTGCGTGGTCTTGACTCAGTTCCATAATTGATCTTAGCTCAGTTCCATGACCAGCTTTGCAGCGATACGCATGGTATGGCCATGCAGGTCTTTCTCCGGGTTGACTTCAACAATATCAATGAGCTTCAGGTTCTTGAGGAGTTTCAGGCGCTGGCAGAAATACACAAGCTCTCTGGTGGTCAAGCCTCCTGGCTCGTGATAGCCAGTCCCAGGAGCGAATGCAGGATCCAGGACGTCAATGTCAATCGAGAGGTATAATGCGTCCCACACCCTAGCCACCTCCATGATAGAATCGCAGCTCTCCTGGACTCCCTTGAACGAGATCTCTTTCATGGAGAAATTGTTGATGTTCTGCTTCTTCATATACGAGATTTCTTGTGGATGCATTGCCCTGATGCCGACGAGAAGGACATTGGAAGGCTTGACAACCTTTTCATCTATGAGGTTCCGCAAGTAATCTTCATGCGTATTCCTGCTGTCCATGAGGTCAGGGTGCGCGTCAAATATGACAATGCCGGGGTTCTTTGCTGTCTTTGCAAATGCAGAGAAGCAGGGATAGGTGATGGAATGGTCTCCGCCGAGGATGATGCAGGGAAAACTGATGAGATTGACTTTTCGCTGGATGAGCTGCCTGGACTCTTCGATGTTTGTGTTGTCCACCTTGACTTCCTCGATATTGAAGACAGGCAGGATTCCGGACTCGCTGAGATGGATAGATTTCAATGCGTGGACAATCATGTCAGGCGCTTGCTCGATACCTTGTTTTTTTTCAAGTGCGCCTGCGTTGAAGGGTATCTTCAAGAGGTTCATGGAGCTGATGAACATGAAGCGGTATAAAAAAGTAGCGGAAAAAAACAAAATATTTATATATTTAAATATGTAAATATGTTCAATGACAGAGAAAATCTTCAAGGCGCTCGCAGACCCCACCCGCCTGAAGATCATCTCATTCTTACGGAAAGGAGAGGTCTGCGCCTGCAAGTTCGCGCCGCTAACAGGAAAGGCGCAGCCGACAGTGTCTCTTCATCTGAAACTTTTAGAGAGCGCTGGAATTGTGGTCTCAAGAAAAGCAGGAAAAAAAATCCTGTACAGGCTTAGGACTCGAAAAATATTATCGCTCATAACACGCGCTGAAGGGATCTCGCATGGTTGAGGAACTGCTCAAAGCTGCATTCATAGGAGGGCTTCGCTCACTCATAGAATACCTTTCTGCACATGTCCTCACCTGCCTCATCCCTGCGTTCTTCATCGCAGGCGCGATGAGCGCGCTCCTTCCAAAAGCGGCCATCATCAAGCATCTGGGGAGCAGGACGCGATGGTATACCTCCTACCCGCTTGCAGTCGCTGCAGGCCTTCTCCTGGCAGTGTGCTCCTGCACTATCCTTCCTCTTTTTGCAGGGATTCGAAAGAAGGGCGCAGGGCTTGGACCTGCTCTCGCATTCCTGTACACTGCTCCAGCGACGAATATCCTCGCGATCATGTTCACCGGCAGCGTGCTCGGCTGGGATTTCGCACTGGCAAGGATCATCCTCAGCGTCATCTTTGCAGTCATCATCGGCATCATCCTCTCTCGGCTTTTCAAGGAAACGCAAGAGGAAGAAAAAGAGGGTATGAATAGTGCAGCAGATGCTGCAAAGTTCGGCTGGCGACACAGCATCCTGTTCGCATCCCTTCTCGCCGTCCTCTTCCTTGGAACGTGGAAAGTTCCTCCCGCTGTCCGTTTCATCGGCATAGGAGTTCTCATCATCTCTGTCATCCTCCAGATGAAGCGTTGGTTTACAAAAGACGAGAGGCTATCGTGGATGCGAGAGAGCTGGTCATTCATGAAAATGATCTTCCCGCTCCTGCTTGCAGGCATCTTCATCGCAGGAGTCCTTGGCGCGCTCCTTCCAGAGAACATACTCGTCACGCATTTCGGAAGCAACACGCTCTTTGCGAACTTCTTCGCAGTCCTCTTCGGCGTCATCATGTATTTCCCTACGCTTGTCGAAGTGCCCATGGCAAACATGTTCCTCTCTTTAGGCATGAGCAAAGGACCGCTCTTAGCATACATGCTCGCAGACCCAGTCATCTCTCTTGCAAGTATCCTCGTCGTGCGGAAGCTTATAGGAACTAAAAGGACGCTTGCATATGTCATCCTCATCATCATTTTCTGCACGATCGCAGGGCTCATCTATGGAAGCGTAGCGAGGTGATACCATATGGAGATACTCATACTCGGACCAGGCTGCACAAAGTGCAAGAAGACAGAGGAGTACTGCCGAAACGTCGTGGCAAAGCTCGGAATCAAGTCCACAGTCACGCACGAGCAAGACATAAGGAAATTCGCAGACTACGGCGTGATGCTGACTCCTGCAGTGGTGATTGACGGCAAGCTCACCTGCCAGGGAAAGGTGCCGACAGAAAAAGAGATCGAAGAGATGATCACGGCAGCAGAGAAAAATATATAAACAACAACTGAGAAGACAAATACATGGAAATCAAGAAAACAGACCTCTTCCAGAAAGTCCTGCACAGGAAAAAGAAAGATATCGTGGACAAGATCAAGCCACAGAAAGGAACTAGCCTGCACATCTACCTCTTCAGGCACGGGCAGAGTTTCGACAACAGGAAAAAGATGTTCACTGGCTGGAAAGATTCGCAATTGACTCCTCTGGGAATTGAGAACGCGAAGACAATCGGCAAGAAGCTGAAAGGAAAGAAGATAGACATTGCATTCTGCACACACCTCTCAAGATCAAAAGACACGCTACGGGAAGTGCTGAGATTCCATCCCGAATGCCTCATGACCATCCAAGACGACAGGATGATCGAGCGATGCTATGGGAAATTGCAAGGCCATACGCACGCAGCATTCATCAAAGAGCATGGAAAAGCGCTCTTCGACAAGTACCACCGGGCGTATGACTTCCCTCCTCCGGGCGGAGAGAGCCTGAAGATGGTGGAAAAAAGGGTAAAAAGCTTCATGGCAGACCTCTTCAAGTTCATGAAAGCAAACAAGGTCGATGTTGCGATCTCAGCACACAATAACAGCATGCGGCCTTTCAGAAGGCATTTTGAGAAGCTGACCATCAAGGAGATGACACAGATAGAGAATCCGTGGGATGATTATTTCGCATATACCCTGAAAGTCTGACTATTCATTCAATGAAAAATATACAGAAAGGCTTAAATAATAAAGCACATTCATAACAGCATGGCCTTCAAGACCATCGACATCACTTCTCGAGGCATCATCACCGAGTTCTCTCAGCGTGAGGACTGGAATTATGTTGACCACAGGCTGAAAGGAATCCTCATACCTGAGTCAGAGCTCCAGGACCAGATCAAGAAGCTCGGAGAAGAGATCACTCACGCCTATATGGGCAGACAGCTGAAGATCGTGCCCATCCTCCAGGGCGCCTGGATGTTCTCCTCAGACCTGCTCAGGCACGTGCACGCTGACATCATGATCGACTTCCTTGAGATCGGCAGCTATGATCGCACAGTCAGTACAGGAAAACCAAGGATCTCAAAAGACCTGAAATACCCTGTTGAAGGAGAGCATGTCCTCATGATTGAAGACATCGTCGATACTGGCCATACACTGGAATTCCTGTTCAACTACTTCAACTCAAAAGGGGCAAAGACAATCGATATCGCCTGCCTGCTCAACAAGCCTTCACGAAGAAAAGAGGGATTCACCTGTCCAATTAAGTACCGCGGCTTTGACGTCCCCAATGAATTTGTCATCGGCTATGGGCTTGATTATGAAGGCCATTACCGGAACTTACCCTTCCTCGGCGTGCTTGACGAGACAAAACTCGATAAGAAATAATCACTTCTTTCCGTACTTCGCATTCTTCCCCAACTCTTCCTCAATCCGTATGAGCTGGTTGTACTTGGCTGTCCTGTCTGTCCTGCACGGCGCTCCCAGCTTGATCATGCCGCATCCTAACGCGACTGCAAGGTCAGCAATAAACGTATCCTCTGTCTCTCCAGACCTATGGGAAACCATGACACCCCACTTGTGCGCGAACGCGAGCTTTGCTGCCTGGACAGCTTCTGTGACAGTGCCGATCTGGTTGACCTTCAAGAGCAGGCAGTTGCATAACTTATCCTTAAAAGCCATCCTGATGCGTTCAGGGTTTGAAACGGTCAAATCATCGCCGACGATCTGGATCTTCCTGTGGAATTTCTTGTAGAACTCATGCCAGCTCGGATAATCATCCTCTGCAAAGCCATCCTCGATACTGATGACCGGGTATTTCTTGATGAGTCGTTCATAATAGGCGAGAAGCTCTTTTCCTGACATGCCATGATACATCCGCTTTTCATAGAACTCTGAAGATGCAGGATCCATGGCCACCTTGATTTTCCCTGTATAGCCTGCTTCTTTAATCGCAAACACGAGCAAGCCAAGGGCTTCTTCAGGAGTCTTCAAAGGAGGAGCGAAACCCCCTTCATCACCAACATTGACTGCTGAGACGCCATATTTTGCCTTTATCACATTCTTCAGGCATTGGTAGGTTTCTGCAGCTATCCGTGTCGCTTCTGCAAAGGATTTTGCTCCTATTGGTGCTATCATGAACTCCTGCATGTACAAATCTCCACCAGCATGCTTGCCGCCATTGATGACATTGCAATACGGAACAGGAAGGCAGAGCGGAAGGGATTTGAAAGTGTAGGCAAGATGCTTGTACAATGGCAGGTTCAACTCCTGGCTTGCTGCACGGAAACAGGCCATGCTGACTCCTAGGATCGCGTTGGCTCCCAGCACTGACTTGTTCTTTGTCCTGTCAAGCTCGAGCATGATGCTGTCAAACTGGCTCTGCAGGACATCCTCTCCTTTTAGCCTGTTGGCAATCTTTGTATTCACGTTATGGACTGCTTTCAGAACGCCCTTGCCACCATACCTTTTCTTGTCTTCATCCCGCAACTCGATGGCTTCATGGCTGCCTGTGCTCGCGCCAGAAGGGACGATCGCCCTGGCCTTTGCTTTTTCAGTCTGCACATCCACTTCAACAGTCGGATTCCCGCGGGAATCAAGGACTTCGCGAGCATGCAACGAAATAATCTTTGACATGAAAAGAAATCTGGAAGAAGGGATATTTAAATCTTGTTATAAGAATCAGCTCTCCACTTTCAAGGTCGCTTTGCCAGTTGCAGTATGGCTTAGGTCCTCACCTTTTTTCTGGTAATTTATGTTGATGTCAAAGTCTGCCAGTTTATCGAACGCATTGCAGTTGGTGAATTGGAATGTAGCGATGTCATGGCCTTGGGTGATCTCTCCCGCAGTCATGTTGAAGAAGCATCTGGTATTGTCAGCGCAGTCATCCTCGATCCATGTGGTGCCTGATGCAGTATTGATGATATCAGTGTCACACGAGCCCACGTCTCCAATGAATTCCACATCCAATCCCGTCAGGTCATCTGGAAAATTGTTCCTCAATGTCAACATGACAGTGGTATCTGTGGCCTTGAAATCCCGGCACGTGACACCTGCAGAGGTGATGCACTTGCTCACCAAAGTGGCAGTGCCGCTGAACACGCCAAAATAGCTCAGCGTGCCAAAGATCGCGGCAAGGACAATCAGACCCCAGCCATACGTCATCAAGAATTCCAAGGCTGCCTGAGACTTTCTTGACCTCTTTTCACGCATGTCAATTCCCTGATGGAGCAGAGTTTAAAAAGTTTTTGGATAAAAAAACAGAGATTAAAAAATGTGTATTGCTCGACTTTCAGGTCGGCCTTGCCGCCTCCACTATCTTTTTTCACTTTGAAGCGGAATGCAGGCAGGAATATGTTCACTATGGGGAATACTATACCCTGGAGAAACAAATCATTCGATTATAATCGAAAGATTTATATATATCACTCGATTATAAACGGGTATGAAAACAGAAAGCCTTGTTGAGTGGAATCCCTGGTGGTCGAAAAAGCCAGAATTCAATCTCCTGGAGAGAGACCTTGAAAAAGAGCTCTCCGGCTGGCTCAAGCGAAAAGAGATCATCGCTATTATGGGTGTTCGGAGGAGCGGAAAGACATCCCTCTGCAAACTGGTCATCGAGCACCTACTCGAACGGATTGATCCAAAGAATGTTTTCTTCATTAAAGCAGATGATGAGCGAGTTGAAAAGCAAGGCCTTATCTCACACTCACTCGAAGCATATAGAGAGTTCATGAACCCCCAAGGGAAAATCTTTGTCTTTATTGACGAAATCCAGGAAATTCCAGAATGGGAAAGCACGCTGAAGAGGATGTATGACCTTGAAAGCGACGTCAAATTTTTCATCAGCGGATCAAACTTCTCAGTGCTTCGAGAGGACTTATCTTTCAAGCTTGCAGGACGATGCGCTTATTTTGACATCTACCCGTTCAGCTTTGGAGAATTCCTGCGCCACGCCTTGAGCAAAGACGTCAGCAACAAGGTCAAACGCGTCGCCATGAAAAAGGAGATACAGCATCATCTCTTCAAGTACATGGAGTTCGGAGGGTTTCCTGAAGTGGTCCTGGAACCTGATGAGAAAAAGAAAACCCAGCTTCTCCGATTCTACTATGACACTATTGTGTACAGGGACATCATCCGGCGGAGGGAAATACGGAGCGCTGCAAAAATGGAGAATATGATCAACTATTTCCTCCAAAACATTGCAAACACCGCGAACTTCACCAAGGTGGCAGAGCATGCCGCGCTGTCCACAGACAGCATCACAGAATACGCGCGTTACCTCCAAGACGCCTTCTTCATATTCAGCATGCCCCTCTTTAGCTACTCTGTAAAAAAGCAGGAGATAAACCCGAAGAAAATCTACTGCGTGGATACCGGATTGAGGAATATCAAAGGATTCAGGTTTTCTCAGGATTACGGCAGGCTCATGGAAAACATCGTGTTCATCGAGCTTCGGCGCAGGATGAGCGCGAACCCTCTCGCAGAAATCTTCTATTGGAGCAACAAGAAAAGCGAGGTCGATTTTCTCATAAAGGCAGGCGTAAGGGCCAAAGAGCTTGTGCAGGTCTGTTGGGATTACGAAGAGGAATCAGTGCAGAAACGGGAAATCGATGGGCTCATGAATGCCATGCAGGAATTAAAGCTCAGCCAGGGAACACTGATTACCAAAGATACGGAAGGCCAACAGGTCAACGCAGGCAAAAAAGTGAAGATTGTCCCATTGTGGAACTGGCTGCTGGAAGAACAATAGGAAAAATTGCATAGATACTGACTGAACAGTCATTATGCAGGCGAGAAATACTTATTTAAAAAAAGATTCTGAATGAGCAAAGAGAAAGAAAAAAACAAAAAAGGTCAGGGTTTACTTCTCGACTTTCAGGTTGGCCTTGCCTATCTACTCTTCGACTTCTATGATGATCCTTCCTTCGCGCACATCAGGGAGAAGCTTCATTTTCGTTTTCTTATCATTCAGATGGAATACATCCACTATTGTCTTAGGGAATGTCATTCCCCAGCTGCGCCCGATGCGCATAGGCTGCTTGATATACTCTTTCTCAAGACGCTGCTGCTCAAGCTTCTTGACAACAATCCGTGATTGCTCTTCTGTGAATATTTTCTCCTTGCACTTCGGGCACTGCCATGCCTCGAAATCCAGCCCCCGATATCTGGAGGTGGCGGGCACCATGACGACGTCGCACTCTATGCATTTTATCGGTTTCATGGCCTTCCTCGTTCGATGATGACTGTCTTGACAATGAATAATCGCTGATTATTTTTCTTATAGCGTCTGCAAATGACAAAATAACTCAGGTTGTCCTCAAAATACCTGTAAAAAGTGCTGTGCCTCTTTGACCTGTGCTTTTGGCTACGATTTCCTGTCCTGATTGTGAGCAGCACGCGCTGACGGGATTCCTCCTCAGGAACGCCAAAGCTTCTGCTCCGTTCGATCAAACGGTACAGTGCGTGCGGATCAAATCTTATGACTGCTTTCTTCAATGATGGAAAACTAATATATAAAACTTTCGATAAAATCATTGATAAAACCGAAATTGCCATGAAAGAGAAGTTGTGAAGAGATATTCATAAGCCTTATCCAGAAAAAACCGGAGAGATCACGATGAAGCCGGAAATTATTGAGAAAGATAATTGAAAACATTGCAGAGATCAGACAAAGACAAACAAAGAAAAAAACAAAAAGGTTTACGTCTCGACTTTCATGTTGGCCTTGCCGTTGTTGATTCAACCAACCATTTCCAGACAGGCAATATTTGAATGTGCTTTCCTTCATACACTCTTGTTTCTTCCTGGTCATAGGTCAGTACGAGGCTTTTTTTCCGCTTCGTCACCCTCATTGCCTGGATCAAACCTTCAAATTCTCTCTTCTCATTTTCCGCAGTCAAGGCATAACAGACCTGCATGGCAGTATCAGTGAGGATGAAGTCACATTCATACTTCTCCTTAAAAAAAGATATCTCTTCCTTTCTTCTTTTCAATTCAAGGAAGACGAGGTTTTCGAGGAGACGGCCGAGGTCAGCGGTAAGCCTGTAGCCGATGTGCACAGCCAAGCCGGTGTCAATGAGATAGGCTTTCTTGTTCGCGTACATCTGCTTTTTCAATGACTTCGCAAACTTCGGGAGGAGGAAGAGCAGGAAGCTGTTCTCTAAATAGTCAAAATATTCCTTCACTGTGGTCTGGCTTCCTAGCCCGAGCGTTTTCTTCAGGGAATTGAAGCTGACTTCTTTTCCAACATTGCTCGCAACAAACTGGACAAGCTCCCTCATCTGCTTCTGGTTGGTTATCTTATACCGTACGAGCACATCCCTATACATGATGTTCTCATAGATTGTTTTTAAGTACTCCCTGTTCCCTGTCTTCACGTACTCGGGGATGCCGCCTTTCTCAAGGTACTCATTAAAGAGCTTCTTGAGCTGTCCTCTCCCGAGGGTCGTGTGAAGAAGCTCAGGAGCAGTAAATCCATCCAGCAAGAGGAATTCCCTGAAAGAGAAAGGATACAATATCAGAGGGATATATCTTCCGGTGAGCCTTGTGCCGAGCTCCTGGCTGAGCATCGAGGCGTTCGACCCGGTCACATACACTTTCTTACCGCTGTCGCGCAAACGGCGGACAAAAAGTTCCCAGCCCACCACGTTCTGGATCTCGTCAAAGTAAAAAATATCCCTATTTCCATACAATTCCACAAAGAGCTCATAAAGCGGCTGGAAATCCTCAACAGTGAACTTAAGCAGCCGCTCATCATCAAAATTCAGGTAGTAACCAGGATGCTTCTGCCTGAGCTGGAACAACAGAGTTGACTTGCCGCACCGCCTCATCCCAGAGACAATCACGACAAAAGGGGTCTTATGCCATGATACAAGGGTTTCCATGGCTTCCCGCTCGACCAGGGGAGCCTCTGGCTGCATGCCTGCCTGATCCCTGACGACCTCTTTCAACAGGGAAGTGTCTATCATTTTCCCAGGAAAGCGATGTTTATTTATAAATGTTTCCATTTATAACGGGAATTAAGCCTAGAAAATCTCCATTTATACTGGAAATAATTCGGAAAGAGAAGGAATAAAGAACAAGGAAAAGAGAAGAAAAACAAGAAAAAAAGAAAGAAGAAAAAAACAAAAAGGTTTACGTCTCGACTTTCATGTTGGCCTTGTTCTTTCCTCGCCAATTCAATCAAACCGAAATATTTAAATACACGTTGTAATTAGTTAACTTAAAATTAATTCCACGTTAAGCATGATTAACGTTAATGAAAGGTTACAGAAGGCATTGACTGACCTAAACCCGTGGTGGAAGTCAAGAGATTTCGAAGTAGAGTATCGACCTAGGGAAATTTACCCGCTTATCAAGAAATACCAACCATTACGACAGATCATAGCTTTAACCGGTTTGCGGAGAGTTGGTAAAACCACCCTGTTGAAAAAGGTGATCGACGACCTGCTTACAGAAGGGATTCAGCCAGCCCACATCCTTTTTTTCAGCTACGATGATTTTCAGGATGTCGAAATCGAGGAGGTTCTCCACGCGTACCAAGGTCTCTTACCGATCGACATCGCCAAAGACAAGTGCTACCTTTTCTTTGATGAAATCCAGAAGCTTGCCAGCTGGCAGGAAAAAGCCAAGAGAGTCTATGATACCTTTCCCCGACTGAAAATGTACATATCCGGCTCTGAATCCCTTCTGCTCCTCAAAGAGGCAAACGAGAGCCTGGCAGGAAGGATATTCACCTTCAAGGTCGAACTGCTGAGCTTTCAGGAATACCTGGGATTCAAGGGGCTTTCCTTTCCGAATCCTGCCCTCTATAAAAAAGAGATAATGCGGGAACTGGACCAATTCTATCAGTCCGGAGGTTTTCCTGAGCTCATCGCCATAACTGATAGAGAGATTGCCAAAAGGTACTTCCGCGAGACAATCATTGAAAAACTCATCTATAAAGACATCCCCCAACTTTTCAAGATAGAGAACCCTTCTGTATTAGAGGCAATCCTCAACATCATCATCAGCAATCCCGGTCAGCTCATGGACCTCCAATCATTGTCAAGAGAGATAGGCATATCCCGCCAGACCCTGGCCAGCTACCTCTCCTACTTGGAAAAGGCGTTCCTCGTGATAAAATTATACAATTTCTCA
>JAZDID010000094.1:0-30575 GCA_043805315.1 Nanobdellota archaeon
CGAATATTGCCAGGAATTCTCAAAGCTCCAGGAACAGGCCAAGCCATTCCCAGACCATGAGGCAAAAAAAATCCTCCAGCAGGAGCTCAAGCACACTGCGCAGCTCATCACGCTGAAAAAAATGATCGCCTCTGCATCCATCGGCCAGGTCTATGCAGCAGACTTGAAGGGTGAAAAGGTCGCCATCAAGATCATGCGGCCAGGCATCGAGAAGACCATCCAGGAAGACCTTGACCTCCTGTTCTACTTTGTCAAGCTCCTTGCCCTGCGTTTCAGGCCTGAGGTCGTCGATCCCATGGAGATCTACGAGCAGTTCAGGCTATACACCGAGCATGAGCTGGATTATATCCTCGAGGCAAGAAACATCGATACCTTCTACCACAACTTCCTGAAAACAGAGATCAAGATACCCCATGTCTACTGGCATTTCACGACCAGGCGTGTCCTGACCATGGAATACATCTCTGGCAAGAAGCTCACCTCCAGGAATCTCCGCAGGCAGGAGAAGAGGATCATCGCGGAAAAGCTGGCGAACTGCATGTTCAAGCAGATCTTCATGGATGGCGTCTTCCACGCAGACCCGCATCCTGGCAATGTCATTGTCCTTCCGGGCAACAACATCGCGCTCATTGACTTCGGCATTGTCGGCACCATCAATACGAAGATGAAACAAGAGCTCACGCGCCTTTTTGTCTCGCTTGTCACGAAAAACCTTGACGGCGTGGTGGATGCCTTTGTCAACCTCAACCTCGTCGAGTACACCAGCAACAGGGAAGAGCTGAAGACCGACATCATCCGCGTGCTCGGCAAATACTATGACCGTGGGCTGAAGGACGTCAACATGTCTGAGCTGATCATCAACAGCTTCAACACTGCCAAGAAGCACGGCATCAAGCTGCCCAAAGACTTCACCCTGCTCGGCAAGGCCCTGATCACCCTGGAGGCAGTGGGCAAAGGGCTTAATCCTGAGTTCAATATCGTCGTGGAATCAGAGCCGTTTGTCAAGCACATCCTGCATGAGCAGTACAGCCCGAAGACAATCGCAACAAAAGCATTGAATGCAGCGCCAGCGCTCATGAGCTATCTCGCTGAAATGCCGCAGAAGACCAACTATTTCCTTTCAGAGTTCCACCAGCTGGACGAGAAGATCACGAAGATGGAGTCTGATTTCGCGACACTGGAGACCAACATCGCAGGCTCGACCAACACGCTCATCATCGGAATAGTGATCGGCGCATTGCTCATCAGCTTCTCGCTCGTGCTCAGCATCAACAAAATCTACGCGCTCTTCATCCTCGCGCTGGCACTCTATCTCATGATAGACCTGTTTTTCACATTTTGGAGGCAACGGAGGAGAAAGCAACCAAAAACTTAATATACTGTGACTGTGCATAAGAAAAAATCATCAGTACAACAATCGAGGTGATACTCATGGACAAGAACCTGCGCAAGGCATTTCTCATCGGGCTCGGCATCTCTCTCTTGACAAAAGAGAAGATAGAGCAGGATGTCAGGAGATTCATGCGGGCGCACAAGATTACAGAGGCAGAGAGCAGGAAGCTCGCAGAGCAGATCCTCAGCCAGGGCGAGCGGCATGCGAGAGATCTTTCACAAAAAATCGTGGAGACAGAGGAAGAGCTGCTCAGGCGCATCAGGAAACAGGCGCCTCCTCAGAAGAGAAAGAGTTCAGCAAAGGCGAGAAGGAAAAAATAAGGATTACCATTTTCCTATTCCGTTGGTGTTGATCTTCGACCTGATGAATATCTCATAGCCGCACACGCACACCAGGACCCGATAATGCGCATGGCTTTCCCACTGGTCCTGCCATTCCTTTGTGTGCGCGGCCTTGCAACAGGGGCAGATCTCGGCAATGTGCTCTTCAAGTGTTCTGTGCATGGCGTCTTCTCGGGTTTTTTTTCTGTTGTATGCTGTTATATATAAAGATTGCGATTCGGTGAAAAACAATACATTTATAAAAATGTCACTATTCTTTGGTAGAGATTAAAAATGAACCTTCAGGACTTATGCAGAAAACTCGCCAAGCCAGTCGCCATCCCGCTCATTGCAGGCGCGATAGGAGGCTATATTGCATCAGAACTCACCTCTGCTGAGCGCATCAGGCACCTCTCTGAAAAAGAGGCAAGGAAATTTCGAGTCGAGTTTCACCTCTCAGGGAATAGGGATTCTCTTCATATCCCGGATACGTTTTCACGAAATGAAAAATTTATGGCAGGAGAGCCTGAATACAGGCCATCTTCTCTGGACACAAAGATCGGATTCAGATTTGAAGCAGAGGAGGTTGTCGAGAAGAAAACTGATCCGAGCCTTCCTGACATCGGGCTTTCGAGCGGAAAATACGGCACTGCATATGCCTTTTCCATTTCCAAGTTCTTCCATGACCCTCCTGAACAGACATTGATCATCAGCTATTATTGCGGAGGCATTTTTGGAAGTTCGTCTGTTTTCATAACAGATAAGGATAATGACCTGATCCCTGACTTGATCTGGATCCATGACCAGGTGAACAATACAGAAATCTGGATACGAAGGAACATGCAAGACCTGTTCAGCGCAAAGAGCCACCTCACGTATGAGAACATCAACGAGGAAGGAGCAAAGAAACTCTTCGACCTGTATACAGCAGAATACCTCAGGTTCAGGGAAACATATGATATCGAGCAAAGAATTCATGATTACACGCCGAAATTAGAGATACAGCAGGTCGATATCAGCGGCATGAAACAGCAATAGGTTCACAGAATTTCGAGAGCCGCAACAAAAAATATATAAACTGACTCTCGCAGAGAAACTTCTTGAGGTGGGTATCCATGAAAAAAAGAAGCGCTCATACTGCTGCACATGCGCAGGCAAGAAAGCATCACGATCAAAAAGAGGGCCCATTCACCAAATTCCTGAGAGTTGTGGGCAAAGCAGGGTCTTACCTTATCGGAGAAGGGATTGACATCGTCAAACGCAAGATGGACGAGGAGATCGAGGAGATGCAGCGCAGGATCGAGCTGACCATCAAGCAGGTATTGAAGAGGATCACCCTGGTCATCATCCTCTTCACCGGCGCATTGTTCATCCTTGCAGGCCTGGGCAAGTACCTGTCAGAGACTGTGCCTTCCCTTGATCACGGGCTCGGCTATGTGTTTATCGGCGGCCTGCTGGTGGTGCTTGCCGTGCTGGTCAAGCTCTTTACCATAGAATGAGAATGTGAGTGCTGCAGAGGAAACTGACTGAAATGGCAAAGATGAACATCTTCCAACGGCTCCGCGTAACCAAGGTATCCAGGCTGAAGCGCTACCTTGCAGAGCTGGAAAAAGAAATTCCTGTGAAAGACCAGGCAGACCAAGAGCGGCTCGGTGTTCTGAACCGGCAGATGAACTCCTCCCTGCTCAAGATGCGCCTCCTCACCGGCGTACGAGTATTTTTCTTCATCCTCCTGTATGCGTCTGTCATCTCGAACTTTATCAGCGACGTGAGCATTTTCGCATTCTTCACCAAGCGGATCGTGCTTCTCTCGTCTGTCATCGGCACGACTGTCTCGCTGTTCTTCCTCTGGCTCCTGACGCGGTTCATCAACATCTACTGGGAAGATGTCCGGACATTCAGCACGCACATCATCGCGGCCTATGCGCGGAACGAGAAAGGAAAAACAGGGAAGCTCGACCATTTCATCGAGATGCTCCAGGATTTCTGAACAATAAAATTGTAATTATTTTATAGTGATGATTTTAGAAAAATTTATATATGGTTCTCATTTCCTTTTCTTTAGCATTAGGAGAGGAAAAGTATGGACGAACATCTTGAGCAATCGAGCGAGGATTTGCTGAAACGATTGGAGAAGATCTGGAAATTTCAGAGCAAGTACGACATATTTAATTATGGTGAGGCAGGACGGCTGGCAGCAGAAATGTCTGCCTTGTCTGATACCATTCCTGACATAACTGAACCACAAAACCACAATGACCTCCTGGCTGCAGAACTGAAAAGGCGGCTTCGTGGAGAAGCATCTATCCTGAATCAGCGGTTGAGCGGCAACTACTATGATTTTGAGGCCATTATCTCCATGTATGCGATACCTCTCTCAGATATCCATGGGCTCTCCGCATGGCTCCATGCCAATAAGGAGAGGACAGTATCAGCTCTTGATCGCCTGTTCACGACAAGAGACCTCAAGAGCTATGAGCTTGATCTCCCTACAGATATTCCTGCAATGAAGCGGCAGGCAGAGGAATTCTCTGCGGTCCATATTCAACGCTATCATAAACAGCTGGGCCAGCTTTTACAGGAGCTGACAAAAGTCGGAGAATACCTTCGCGACATGAATGCAGTGCCAACGACTTTAGAGAGGTCATATTTCAATCACTTGACCAACACGCTTGCAATCGCCATTACTGCCATCTGCTATGGGCAGGAAGACTTCACGCTGCAGATTCGGGAGCAGGAGCTCATCAGAATATATGGCCATGAGGGTATGGGGCACGCGTTGCACAAGGCAGTCACCCATGTGAACAGCCTGCCTTATTTTCTGACAACGCGGTCCTTTCTGACTGAAAGCACTGGTGAATCAATCGCACAATATTACCAACGGGTGCTTTTTGAAGACCTCAAAAACTCTCCGGAGGTGCAGAAGAATCTCGGCATCGAGCACAAGTTTGATGTGCTGTACCAGGAAGAGGAGGACACAAGGCTGCTCGAAGACTATAGATTGAAGCTTAATCAATTCATGATTTATGTTCTTGCTGACAAGAATTTCGGAGATCCTCGAAGCACAGAGACAATCTGGAAGAAATTCGAGATCCTGCAGGACGTGGCGCTGGATCCAACCCATACATTGCATGCACTTGAAAACTTAAGCAAGGACAAGTTTGACTCACAAGGGAATCTGGATTTCAACCTCGTCAGCGAACTCCGCTATTGCGCCCAGCCTGTCCACCGGGCATTGGATGAATTCGCAAAGCAGGGAGTGACGTATGACAAGACTGGACGTGACAAGATCGACGCAACACTCCTTAAAGGATTCTGGACTCCGACTGGATTCGTTGATCATGCACGGATTGCAGCAACATCAACGACTTAATTTTGTTACTTCTAAGTGGTTAATAAACGAAAGATTTATAAAGGGTAAAATGTTCACGAAGTCAAGAGGTCATTCACATGAGAGAATATCCAATCGAAGATGACAGAATTGTCGATCTTGCAGTCCTGAAAGCTGATTTTATGCCGACTCCAGCATATATAGAAGCACATAAAGGCCTCGTCATCCCTTGCCATGATGTCATCATCCAGTATGAAGGCGGAGCGTTGCTGGTGATGAGAACAGATTTTCCTGCAAAAGACATCCTCTGGCCTATCGGCGGCAGAGTGGAACGGGGCATGCCGATTGAGGAATCATTAAAAAAGAAAGTGCGTAAAGAATCCGGTCTTGAATTAGATGAAATTACGGAACTCGGCTATGCGCGGACGTATTTCAGGACAGACCCGTGGGGCCATGGAAAAGGGACTGACACTATAAACTTCATGTTCTTTGCACAAGGAAAAGGAACTTTCCAATTAGACAAGACAGTGGCACAACCGACCATTGTCCTTCCAGACCAATACACCCTGGAATTCTGGCAATCTTTGCATCCCTATGTCCAGGATTTCATGGATATCGTTGTTCCGCTCATAAAAAAATAATGCTTGAAATACCATGCGCACTATCCAACAGAATATGGCATCCCCGAATATCGAACAGCTGATCGCAGACCTGAAGCTGGCCTACACAGACGAGCTCACCGGGCTTTTCCGAAGAGGGAAATTAGACACCATCCTGAAAAACCAGCCTGACCCTGAGAACAATACCTATCTCATCATTGACATCGATTATTTTGGGGCAATTAATAACCGCTATGGCCATGATGTCGGGGATCTTGCACTGAAGGCGGTGACAGGGCTCCTGAAAAGTTGCGTCGATGATTTGAGCCGGGAAAAAAGCTATGCTATCCCAGGATCACCTGCAGACATCATCACCGATACCAATGATATCTACCGCTGGGGCGGAGAAGAATTCCTCATCCGGCTGTACAAGATGCCGTATCAGGACGCGACAGCATTCGCAGAACACCTGCGGAAAAAAGTGGAAGAAGAGATCGGCTATCTCACGATCAGCATCGGCGTTGCGCAGCATGAAGCCCATGAAAACTCCACAGCCATAAAAGACTTCGCATATGCCTTCAAAAAAGCAGACGACCGCTTGTACATCGCAAAAAGAAAAGGAAGAAACCAGGTTGTCGCAGATTGGACTGACCCGCAGCTCAGCTTTGGCTTTATGACCAAAGATGCTGCGCAAATCGCGGCTTGAACAGATTGCAGCGCAGCAATTGCAGCGTAGCAGCGTGATTACATAATCTACATGATCTTCAGCACCTTGTAATCCAGCAACTCTGCAACCTTCAGGACCTCGTTCTCATTATAGCCCTGCACGACAATGCAGTTCCCTTCAGAAAAAAGACGGTCATCAGGACCCACGTTCAGCCAGATGACCAGGATGCTCTCGTTCGCATCAGCGCAGGTGATGATCGGAAAGGGAAGCGTGATGTTCCCTGTGAAATTCCCTGTCCGGTTCGCAGGGATCTGGAAATCCTTGGGAAGGTTAGTCATCGCAGACGAGGTATGCAGGTTGAGGATGCCATACCTGTCTCCTGTAATCCGCGCGATCTGCACGCCTGCCTTGACAATCGTGGTGTTCAGGTTTGGGTCCAGGGTGATAAAGACACTCCCATTCAGGGAGAAGTTCAAAAGCTTCTCTTCGATAGCTGGTTCAACAGCGATGAGCACGAGTTCGCGGGGATGATGGTAGAACGGCACTGTCCTAAGCTGGCCGTCCCATTCCACCCAGGTCTCCCAGAACATCCCGTTCTTGACAAACTTGAAATTATTGTAGGTGTCCTTCTCCTTATTCAGATTGCCGATATAGACATAGACGAGAATGAGGGCGACGAGCACGATGGTGATGACGCCGACACTCAGGAAGAAGTAGAAGTTCGATTTCTTCTCTGCCTTCTCCCGCTTTTCCAGGCCTTCCTCGAACTGCGTGTCTGCATACACCTCTTCCAAAACATCTCCTGACGCTGATTTCTTTTCTTTTTTTTCGGCAGCACGTTTATTCTTTACTGCTGCTTTTTCCTTTGGTTTTTTGCGCATGGTCAACGTTTTTTTATTTATTCAGGAATGATTCCCACATAGCCATACAGGAGCCTGTCCTGCAAGACATAAAAGTCAGTGGCATTGCCATTCAGGATGATGCAATAGCCCTCGCGTATGATCGAAAGATTGTCAGACACGTTGAAAAACACCACAGGAGCATACTGCCGTGCATCAGCACAGCTGGAGATCAGGGCATCTCGGTAGAGCGAACTGTTCTGCGTCACTGCAGGAACGCTGCTCTGAGCGATCATGGACATGAGCTCGTATCTCGCCTGCTCGACATACTCGAGGTTCTGTGCTCTGGGATCCAGGGTGTAGATGATCACCTCAGCAGAGCGCAGGGTGTCTGCAAAATCCCCAGTCACGTTAACCTGCGCTGCATCTGTCGGGAACGAGTAGAAGGCATACGTTGTCTTGTTGACCACTGTCAGGTATTTCCTATTGTCTGCATCGACGGTGAAGCGAAACTTCCCATACTGCAGGCTGGCCTGGCTCCCCTGGTTTGAGACGTACAATTCGAACACGCTGAAGACCATGATGAAGGTGATGAACAGGCCGAGGAAAATCTGGATGACCTTCTTCCTCTTGCTCTCCTTGTGTCTCCGCATATCAGCCACAGAACAAGGAGGGATTTATAAAATTTGCGACATCATTCTCCTTGAACCGCCTATTCTCTCTTGAGCATGCATGGTATTCAAAAAATTTATATACTTCCCGTTCCAGTACAGTGTCACGAGCATAAAAAGAGGAAAAATATGCGAAGAACCTTAGCTTCTTTACAGAAAGGCCAGGCAGCGCTCGAATTCCTCGTTACGTATGGCTGGGCATTCATGATCCTGATTATTGTCATTAGCTCGCTCGCGTATTTCGGCGTGATCTCCCCAGATTTATTCCTGCCGGAAAAGTGCGTGTTCGGGGGCGGCATCTACTGCAGGGACTTCGCAGGCATCCCAGACTCTACAACCCCGGATAATGGAAAAGTCAGGGCGCAGCTCGTCAATTCGATAGGCTCAACCCTCCAAGTCATAAAAGTCGAGGTGGACTGCACAACCATCACCTGCACTCCCTGCGTAGCAGGAGCAGCTCCAGGAGACTACTGGTGCGGCCTCGGTATCAGCACGTACTGGGCAGCTGACGAGCAACGAGAGCTCATCATCCGCACTCCAGGATTGAAATCATCAGACAGGCCGAAAATAGACGTGACCATCACCTACAAGAAGCCGACTGACTATTTTGAGAAAGAGCTGACCGGCGTGATCGCCATCAGGTCATCCTGAGTAACAGAAAAACTTTCGAAACAATTATAGTTCAAATCGAGTATGCTGTCGACTGTGCCCACCCATCATTGAACAAGTTCAATGGGGTTTAAGCATGGCTTAAACCACCACCCCCTCCAGCCACCCGGGGATGAGTATCAGAAGACAAGATGGCATGAACATCCTGAAACAGTAAACATTTATAAACCACAATCACCATGAACAAGCCAGCAATGAAACAGAAAAAGCGACAGAAAGCCCAGGCAGCCATGGAGTTCTTGACAACCTACGGCTGGGCATTCATCATCATCCTGACGACCATAGGCGCGCTCGTGTATTTCGGCGTGCTCAAATGGCCGATCAGCAGCAGATGCATAGTCTCGCCAGAATTCGGGTGCGTGGATTATCAAGTCGAAAAAAAAACACTTCCGACAGATGTAGCTGTGAGCATATTACTGGTTAACAATATGGATGGCATGATTAATGTTCCCACAGCAACATGCATTTACGCAGACAACGCCATTGGCACCATCTACCACCTTGAAACCCTGATCGATCCTGATCCGAAACCAAACGCCTCGACAAACTGGGAGCCAGGAGAGAAACGGATGCTTACCTGCTTGAAAGGGAGCACCGGAAGCCTGATCAGCGGTGAAAAGACCAAAGTGAAATTTTTAATCACCTACTATGCTTCAGACATTGAAGGCTTCAACCACACTGTCGAAGGAGAGCTCGTTTCAGAAGTCAAAGGCTGATGATTGCTGTTCGCGATACGCGTGCATGCATGCGAAGAGGGAAAAAACCTTTCGTGGGGCGTGCCCGCAAAAATTTCAAGATCTTATCTGTCAAAATGAAAAAAGAGGGGAGAGGTATTCTGTTATCCAGTACCATGAAGAAGGCGCAGAGTGCAGTCGAATACCTGGTCACGTATGGCTGGATCATGATTGTCGTCCTCATCGTGATCGGCCTGCTCATCTATTTCGAGGTCCTGAGCCCGAACAGGTTCATCGCTGAATCCTGCGACTTTGGCCAGCAATTAGAGTGCATCGATTCCCAGATCGGAAAGGATGGCGACATCGTGCTCAAGCTCAGGAACAGCTTCGGCGACAGGATCAACCTGACAAACATCACGAGCTTTGACACGACCCTGGTCAACTGCGCGCCCGAGCTCTGGAAAGACGGTCTCATTATCCAGAACGGCTTTGACGGCGTCGTATACTGCGAGGCATCACGCACGTTTTTCCCTGGCGAGAAAATCCTCGTACACCTTAAAATATTCTTCAAGAGCACACGGCCGTTCGCGCCCACCTACAACATCTCCGGAAGTCTCTTCAGGAAAGTCTGCAGCGGCACCTACATGCCTGGCGCAGGCGGAGCTGCAGGGACAATCGAGAACTGCTGACAAATTCATAAAAATTTATAAAGAGTGCAAGAAGAATAAACAGCAAAAAAAGAGGGGAGAGCATCAGCAAAAAAACAGTCCAAGGCAAAAAGAATTCTGGCCAGGCAGCCATCGAGTATCTTATCACCTATGGCTGGACCATATTGATCATCCTGATCGCCATCGGCGTGATAGTCTATTTCGACATGCTCAACCCGGACAAGTTCATCCCCCAGACCTGCGAGTTCGGAGACCAGCTGGAGTGCAGGGATATGATAGTCTACGCAGAAACTGAAGGGCCGCCTGCTGCGAAAGGAGATATATCACTCAAATTCCTCAATAATTTCCCGAAGAACGTGACCATTGGAAATGTCACTTTTGTGGAATACGCCCTGAGCGTGGTTCCCATCAATACTCCGAATGGAGTTATGATCCCCTCATCAGAAATTGGGACAGTCACCATCAGCTCCGGAGCTATTCCTGCAGGTCTTGTCCAAATCAAAGGAGACAAGGTCAAGGTACGCATGAAAATCAGCTATGGAAGATCAGTAGAAGGCGGAGGCATCGGTCCATCGCACACAGTCAGCGGATTCTTCGTCACCACAGTCCAACCGCGGTGATGACAAAACTACATGATGAATGCACGCTCACTTCTTCCCATTCCAGCTGCCCAGGAAGATGTAACTCACTACCTGGACATTGTTGGCAATCAGTCTGGTTCAGTTTCAGATTGTCCCCACCCGCCACCCCCCTCCAACCACCCGAGGATATGCGACTGAATGCTTCGACACGGTCGGCAGTTAGCTGGGTTCAGCAGTCGTTTGTCCCCACCCGCCTCCCTCCTCCACCACCCTGGGATGTGCAACAGAATGCTTTGACATTGTCGGCAGTCGGCTGTTCAAATCGAAACTTTTATAAATAAAAACCGATTTACGCAACATATTGGGAGAATTCTTCAGAGAATAAATTCCAGATAATTACCATATGAAGAATAGCAATACAAAAGACTTTTCAGGTGAACACGCATGAATGACATCTTGAAAACCGGAACAACCACAGTCGGCATCCTGTGCAAGGATTCCATCATCTTCGCCGCAGACAAAAGGGCGACAGCAGGCAGCTTCATCGTAGACTCAAAAGTGGAAAAGGTCCAGAAGATCAACAATTTCATGGCAGTCACCACCGCAGGCTCTGTCTCAGACCTCCAGCTGCTCATCAAATACCTCAAGGCAGAGCTCAAGCTCAAGGAGATACGGACCGGAAGATTGAACAATGTGAAAGAGGCAGCCAACCTCCTCGCAGGCATGATCTATGCCAACATCAGGCAGCTGACCATGATTCCGGGAATAACGCACTTCCTCTTCGCAGGCTATGACAAGGAACTCTCTTTATACGATCTCTACCCTGACGGCTCGATCACCAAGATCGATGATTTTGTCTCAAGCGGATCAGGAAGCGTCATGGCCTATGGCGTCCTTGAAACGCTGTACAAGAAAGGCATGACAGACCAGGAAGGCATCGAGATGGCCACGAAAGCCATCAACGCGGCAATCCAGCGGGACAGCGCATCAGGAAACGGCATCGACATCTTCACCATCAACAAGGAAGGTGTCAAGAAGGTCGAGACCAAGCTGCTCAACACAAGGTTCAGCTGAACAATTTTCCCCTTTTCAACAGTATTTACATACACGTTAGGACAGTCTTGCATTTTATATCTGTAAGAAAATCATAATGAGTACTCTCGAACTGTTCAACACACAGTAACAAAGAGGCTATTGGAGGAATACAGTGCCAGCAGAAATCATTGCTGAAGTTCTCAAGAACGTCCCGCAAGGGAAGATCGACGATATCAGCTTCGAAGGAGCAAACATCGTGCTCTACACAAAGAACAAGGAATTCTTCCTGGATGACGGAGGGATCATCAAGGAGACAGTCAACAGGATCAAGAAACGGATAGAGCTGCGGCCAGACCCCTCAGTCTGCATGCCTGAAGAGAAGGCAGAGAAATTCATCCGCACGCTCATCGACGAAGAGGCCAAGATCAGCCAGATCATCTTCGAATCCCAGCGAAGCATCGTCAACATCGAGGCAGAAAAGCCCGGGCTTGCCATCGGCAAGCAGGGAGAACTCCTCAACGAGATCAAGGCCAAGACATTCTGGATACCCATCATCAAGCGCACGCCAGCAATCAGGTCGCAGCTCATCGAGAACATCCGTTCTGTCCTCTACCAGAACTCAGACTACCGGCGCAAGTTCCTGAACAAGACAGGCGAGCGCATCTACAATGGCTGGCTGCGGCAGAAGAAGGAGGAATGGATACGCGTGACCTATCTGGGAAGCGGCAGGCAGGTGGGAAGATCAAGCATCCTGCTCCAGACCCCGGAATCCAGGATCCTGCTCGACTGCGGCATCGACGTCTCCTCTGACGAGAACGCCTATCCCTATCTTGAAGCGCCAGAATTCGACATCAAGCAGCTTGACGCGATCATCATCACCCACGCGCACCTTGACCATTGCGGATTCCTGCCCTACATCTTCAAGTTCGGCTACCGGGGGCCGGTCTACTGCACCTCGCCGACACGGGACATCATGGCACTCCTCCAGCTCGACCTGGTCAAGATCCAGCGCTCAGAAGGCAAAGACCCGATCTACACCAGCGAAGAGATCAAAGAAATGGTCAAGCACACCATCACTCTCGAGTACGAGGAAGTCACTGACATCACCCCTGATGTCCGGATCACATTCTACAACGCAGGCCACATCCTGGGATCTGCCATGATCCACCTGCATATCGGCAACGGCCTGCACAACATCCTGTACACCGGAGACATGAAATTCGGCAGGACACACCTCTTATCACCTGCAGTCACCCAGTTCCCCAGGCTCGAGACATTGATGATCGAGAGCACGTATGGAGGAAAAGACAATGTCAAGCCCTCACTGAAAGAAGAGGATGACGAGCTCAGGAAGATCATCACTGACACGATAGCAAGGAACGGGAAGATATTGATGCCTGTGCTGGGCAGCGGCAGGGCACAGGAGATGATTGTCATCCTGGAGAAGCTCATCAGGGAAAACGCGCTTCCGGAAATCCCTATCTTCATCGACGGGCTTGTCTGGGACATCACTGCCATCCATACTGCCTATCCAGAATTCCTCAACTCGACCATCAGGCAGCAGATATTCCACAGGGACAACAATCCCTTCCTCATGCCCAACATCAAGAGAGTGGGCAGCGCGAAAGAGCGAAAGGAAGTGATCGAGGAGACCGGGCCCTGCGTGATCCTGGCAACAAGCGGCATGCTCGTCGGTGGTCCCAGCGTGGAATACCTGCGGGCACTTGCAGAGAACCCGCGGAACACGCTCATCTTCACCTGCTACCAAGGAGAGGGCAGCCTGGGAAGGCGTGTCCAGCGCGGCGCTCCAGACATCAACTTCCAGAACGGCCAGAAAGTCGAGACCATCCAGATCAAGATGCAGGTCGCCAAGATCGAAGTGTCCGGGCACAGCGACCGGCGCGAATTATTGAACTTCATCCAGCGCTGCACACCCCGGCCGAAAAAGGTCATTGTCAACCACGGCGAGAACTCGAGATGCCTTGACCTTGCGAGCGCGATACACAAGAACTTACGGATTGAGACATGCGCGCCGCGGAACCTGGAAGCAGTACGGATCAAGTGAGCAGCATTGGCGGGTGATTGAACTGATTAGCATTTTCTTGCCTTCCTGTCCTGTAAACCATCCATCAATCGCAATATTTAAATACCCTCTTCAAGAAAGGATAGGGCATGCAAGTCTTACCAGACAAAGTGGAGGTTGTTAGCGGAGCCCTGGTCAAGTACAAGGGCCTGTTCGACTTTACCGGACTCTATCAGATGATGCGCGGCTGGTTTGAAAAGAACAGGTTTGAGTTCCACGAGAAGCTATACAAGGACAAGTATTTCTCACCGTTCGGCTCTGAGACCGAGATAGACTGGCTCGCCGAACGCAAAGTCAGCGAATATGTCAAGTACGAGATAAAAGTCTTCATCCACACCTGGGACATGAAGGAGATCGAGGTCGTCGAGAACGGCCAGAAGAAGAAGATGACCAGGGCACGGATGACGATAACGCTCGGAGGGAATGTCTACCTGGACTATGGAGGCATCTTTGACAAGAAAAAAGGGAGATTCGTCAATTTACTCGGGAATATCCTGAAGAAGGCGAGGAGGAGGGAGATCGAGATACAATACCTCGCGCCTCTTGAGGACAACGTGTTCATGCTCCAGACAGAAATAAAAAAATATTTAAACATGCAAGGGAAGGAGCAGGCATATTACTGGTAAGCCCGCCACAGGGAATTTATATCAAAATATATCGAAAAAATTGGTGATAACGCAGAAAAGAGGTATTCTGATGCCAGAAATCAACATTCTCATCATGGGCAGGCTGATTAAGTACCACGGCCTGTTCGACCTCGCCGGGCTCATCAAGATGCTCGACATGTGGTTCAAGGAGCGAGGATATAACAAGCGGGAGACCAAGAACTTCGAAGAGGTCTATGAAGACGGCAGGCAGGTCACGGTCGAATTCTTTCCCTACAAGAAGATCTCTGACAATGTCAAGTTCGAGATACGCCTGTTCATGATCTTCTCCAAGCTCCAGGACACTGAGATAGAGAAGGACAAGAATAAGCTCAAGCTCCTGCAGGGAGACGCATTGGTCAGCATGGACGCCTATCTCATCTCAGACTATGAGAACAAGTGGGACAGGACGCCATTCTACTTCTTCCTCAGAACCCTGTACGACCGGTATTTCCAACGGAGCTACATCAGCAAGGCAAAAGAGGACTTCCTCGACGACTGCGCAAAAGTGGAAGAAGAGATCAAGAGCTATTTGAATATGTTCAGGTACAGGTGATTTCATCTATTGTCATTTTTCCAGCATGCCTTCAATCCCATCTTACCCTTTCCACATCCCAACAGCGTCCATAAGCGTCGCCATATTATATTCTCCCCCATACCAGCTGAGCACGAACTGCCCGAGTTCATTGTCATCAATGTCCTCGTTGCAGTCAAGGTCTGCCTCGTGGCAACTGATGACAGTCACGGGATTGAGAGCCGCATCAGTCAAGCCAGTGCTGTCGGTCACAGTGAGATTGACGCTGTAAATGCCTGGAGTCTCATAAGTGTGCGTTGGGTGCTGTTCAGCGCTGTCAACTATACCATCATTCTCGAAATCCCACGCCCAGCTGATGATGATGCCGTCGCTATCAGTAGAAAGGTCGGTGAACTGGACCTCGAGCGGCGCAGGGCCTGTCCAGGGGTCTGCAGTGAAATCAGCCACAGGAGCTTCTGCGAGCAGATCTACATCGCAATATCCTTCTTCTTCATCACAAACACCTCCTGTCGGGCAGTTGCAGAGCTGGCATCGCGGCACCAGGCTTCCATCCTCGCAGAACAACGGCTGGGCCAAAGAGCATTCGCCATAGGCTGTTTCGTCAGCGCACGCCAGCGCATACAGCCCGGTGCTTCTCATATTCCTCCGGTACTTCGGCCAGCCTGGCACAGACGAGACAGAATTTTCAGTCCGCCAGATGTACAATTTTCTGTCGTCAGAGCCGACGACGATCTCAAGTTTTCCGTCATGGTCAATGTCCATCACCAGGGCAGACGAGTGTATGCCGCCGCCTGTTGCAAGGGTTGGCCAGCCAGTGATGAGGTCGCTGAGGAGAGTCCCGTCATCATTCCAGGCATAGAATCTCTTATCGCTTGAACCCAGGAATATTTCAAGCCTGTTGTCATTGTCGACATCCACGAGCGCAGGAGAAGAATCAAAATAGTCGGATAAATCAGTTCGTACAGGCCATCCTGGAACGAGTGTGCCGTCACCATTCCACGCGTAGACCTTGAACTCTGTGTTTGGCGCGGCCCAAGTTGCTGCGACAATCTCCAGATGGCCGTCATTGTCAATGTCGCCGAGTGCGGGCGTGGAATGCACTGGTGCGTTCACGACCTGCGGCCATCCCTGCACGAGAGTGCCGTCATCATTCCACGCATACACCTTGCTGTCGCTCCCTCCCATGATCACCTCAAGCCTGCTGTCGTCGTCAATGTCGCCGAGGACAGGGGATGTCCACGCTGTAGAAGGAATTGCCTGCGGCCATCCGGGAACAATGGTTCCGTCTGCATGCCACGCATAGATGCGCCCTTGATTCGGAACAGTGAGCGTTGCTCCTGCGACAATCTCAAGATTTCCATCACGGTCAATGTCGCCGACTGCAGGAGCCGAAGCAAGCCAGCCCTCAGTGAGCTGCGGCCATCCAGGAACAAGTGTGCCGTCATCATTCCATGCATACAACTTGAAGTCCCAAGAGCAAGCGACGATCTCCAGCCTGCCGTCATGGTCAATGTCCGCAAGCGCCGGACTGTCATAAATCTCGCCACCGGTGGATTGTGGCCATCCAAGGACCAGAGTGCCGTCGCCATGCCACGCATACACCTTGAAGTCACTGGATCCGATGACAACCTCAAGCACGCCATCCTGGTCAATGTCGCCGAGCGCAGGGGAAGAATACCCTTCCTGTACCTGCCGCGGCCATCCTGCGACAAGCGTGCCGTCCAGGTGCCAGGCATAGACCTTGCCGTCCATCGAGCCGATGACCACCTCATTCTCATCATCACCGTCAATATCCCCGACTGCCGGAGAGGAATAGATGATATACCCTGTTTCCTGGGGCCAGCCTGGCTGATATAGGAGAGTCCTCCTGCCAGGATACGAGTCAAATGAAACCTGGCCATTCGTGTCATAGACCACAACCTGCACCTGATAGAGGAGCCATCTCCACAACGGCGTCAAGTCCCAGGAATAGAGCAGTCCGTCGCTGACTGGAGTCGTGCTCTCGTACAGAACAGTCCATTCTGTCGGATAAAAATCTTCACCCCACCTGATCTGGTACTTGGAAAATGCAGGACTATCCGCAGTCCCATAAATATCCAGGACAGTGCCTGATGCTGTTGTCCTTGCCTCATCAATCAATGCGATGGGAAATGAGCCATATTCCAATGAGTCTTGCGCATACTGGACTGCTGTCTGCGCATTGACTCTCCCTGTGCCTGCGAACTTGTGCGGATCGACGATAGGATCGACTGCAGTCTGGAGAATGGACAAGACTTCCCTGCTTGAAAGATCAGGGTTGACGGATTTCACCAAGGCAACCACGCCCGCTGCTATCGGCGTAGAAGCTGACGTTCCCGCTCCCATGGCATACCTGGCCTGCGGATTCGTCAGATTTGTACTCCAGATGTCAACTCCTGGAGCAGCGACATCTACTCCTGGCCCGTAAGACGTGAATGCAGCGAACTGGTCAGACTGGTCAGTTGCTGCGACGCAGAGCGCATTCTGATACGTGCATATGCCATTGACCCAGAGCTGACTGTTTCCTGCAGCGACGACAAAGAACGCGCCGAGGATTTCTGCATAGTCCATGGCATCCCTGTATGGCGAAGATGAGATGAAGCTCCAGCTGAACACCTTCACTCCCTGATCAGCTGCGTACATGACTTCAGCTCCAATACCCATTTGATAGATTGCGACCAGCTTGCAGTTCGGGCAGACTCCGGCCAGGCCTTTTGCATTGTTGCCTCTTGCAATGAGCAATCCCGCTGTTCCTGTGCCGTGGCCATTGGGCCACGTGCCGTACGGGTCATTGTCCCAACCGTAGAAGTCCCAGCCGATGAAGTCGTCATCATAGCCATTGCTGTCGTCATCAATGCCGTTCACGTCGCCAGGGTCAAAGGTGTACTGCTGGAGAGGGGCATTCCACTCGATCACGTGGCCGTCACCATCTGCGTCCTCCCCAAGATTCTGCCAGATGTTCTCAATAAGGTCCTCATGATACCATTCCACTGGCTCAATGTTCGCCACGAGGACAGTGCCAGTTGTCGTGTCCCATGCTTGTGGCGTGTCGATGTCTGCGTCCGGAGTTCCCGGAGGAACTTCTGGGTTGCTGCCAGTGTTCTCGTGAAACCATTGGTTCCGAAACAGGGGATCATTGGGAATCATGGCTGGCTGAGGTATCTCGACAGGCTCTGCCTTCTCCACGAAGGGGAGGGACTGCCATTTCTGCGCTTCCCGGACGACGTCGGCATCCTCGGGGAGGCGGATTTCGACCCAGCGGTCCAGGCCGAACCGTTTCTTCAGCTCATAATTCTTCACGCCAGGCTCGACCCTGAACTGCCTATTCACGTCCAGGGCAGGAGTCAATTGTGGATTGCCATCCTCGATGTCGCGCACGAATGACACGGTGTCCTGCTCAGCCTCGAGCGCGTGCTCCTTGAATCCCTGCTTGAACTTGACCAGGATGATCCCCTGCCGATAGGATACTGCGTCGGATATAGGCTCGTGGAGGAAAGGATGTCGCACGCTGTAATCCTGCGGGGGCGGCTGTCCCTGCGACGTGCTGCCTGCGACATCCGCGGCGCTGTCGATGATCGACGCTGCGCTGCCTGCGATGTTTTTCTCTTCATTGCTGCAGGCAGCCAGCAAGAGGAGCAGAGTGGAAATCAGGAGTATCATGCCGCTTATCATGCCGCTTTCCCTACTGTTACGTTCCCTGATGCTGCATCGCGTTTCCATCTCAGTACCACTCCGGGAAAAAGTCCAATTTCAGCTCACTGGAGATTATTATGGACTCAACCCTTTTTATAATTGTCGGAAATGCGTTCCTCAGGTGATGTGAGATGGTGTAGAGCTCATCCAGGGATGCAGTTTCGAGCTCGATCTCGACCTCCCATGGCCCGAGCGCCTCAATAGTATGGACGACATTCGGGAGTTCTTTGCAGTACGTGATGAATGACTGGAATGCGGACTGGTAATTCTGCAGGGAGATGAAGAGCTTGAAGAAATTGTAGCCGATCACCTTGGGATTGAGGAAGGTGACATAGCCCTGGATGACGCCTTTTTCCTCCAATTCCTTTATCCTCTTGATTGCTGTCTTGATGTTGATGTCCATCTCCTTCGCGATGTCGAGGTAGGTGAAGCGTGCGTTGTTGGCGATGAGGCGGAGTATTTTTTTGTCCTGTTCGTCAAGCGCAATTTTTTCTTTGCCGATGAACTTCCCGATCTTCTCTGGAACCGCCTTCTTCTCCAAGAGGTAGGTCCGCTGCGAGGTGTAGCCTTCGACGAGAAAGACGATGTCGTACGCTGTGATGTATTTTTCGAATTTCTGGAAGAACTCTGTCTTGACTTCATTGAACTGCCTGATGTTCTCGACATAGCTGCCGATCATCAGGTCATAGCTGCCTTCGCACTGCGCCACCCAGCTGATTCTTTTGTTGTTGAGAAGATAGGCATAGAGCTCTTTTTCTTTCCCGCTGTCCAGGCCAGCCAGCTGCATATATATTTTCCCAAGAAATAACCCTAACGTGCCAAGGGAGAACTGGGTGACGAACTTCTTGATCACGCCGTCTTCTATCAGACGCTTGACGCGGTACTGGACATTATTCTTGCCGATGCCGGTCGCCTTGGCCACCTCTGCGAAGGATGCCCGGGCGTTCGTGTCCAGCTCGAGGAGGATCTTTCTGTCTATTAAATCGAGTTTTCTAGCCAATATTTAGTTATTCTACCTTTTTATTTATAAATTTTACTATTTTGACTGAAAAAATAAAAGATAGTTTTATTAGGTAGAAATACTACTGTGGAGTGATAAAATCAATAAGAGAAGAAAAAGGTGATGAAGATGAGCCTTGAACGAAAAGTCACGCAGGAAATGGTCGAGCGGGTGAAGCAGGCAGGATTGGAATATTTTCGGCTGCACTATGATGTATCTATTCAAGAGATTAACGCTGTAGAGAAGAAAGTGCGGAGTATAGGTGCCGCAGTTGGAGGCAGTATCGGAATTGCGACAGGCGTATATTTTGGAATCAAAGAACATGACGCTAATATGGGAACTAAAGCCTCAGTCCTCCTTGGATATCTTGGCGCGCATATTGGCTTAGCAATCGGATGGATGATTCCAGTGCCTGACTGGTACATTAAAAATCAGAAGGCAAAAGCATTCGCCCAAACATTAGAACTTCGTGCAACGGAAATGCTTTCCCAGGATGCTGAAAAATTTTCGTACGATACAACGCAGGTTTCCAGTACCGAACACGAGGCAGTGCTCATCAGCTATATCAGCCAATTGCTCGCTGAAAAAGACGGGGAAAAGATTTGCACGATGCTTAAACGGCTGGACAATGAAGCAGAAAGCTATGCCAGGAAAATGATCAAAAAACATCTTGACCGTTGTGACGACCTGGAACTGGCAAGCTATATACCCTTGCTGGAAGAAAAGCACACGCTCCGCCTGGCGCGAGCGTACATTACTGCAGGGAAAAACCAGGAGCTCAAGACACTCATGAGCATTTGAAAAAAATGGAACATGTTATTCAGAAAAAAAGGAGGTACAAACCATGAAACTATTCAACATGAAAAGGAAGAAGCAAGAGCCGCAGCCAGGTCTTGAAGAAAAGGTCTGGGAGACCAGAGGCACGTATTGGGAACATGTCCTGTCCAAGGATGTGCTGGCACAGTGCAATGCAGGGTTCAACTTTGGAGTCGAGGATATCCAAACGAGATACGACAATCAAGTCTTTGTCCAGTTCGATGACAGGTCCTCGCTGGAGATCTCCTACTCTGACCCTGGCTCCATTCGCGGATATAAGGATATCGATTGCAGGAATTTTCAGATCCGCTATCGTGACAGAAACAGAAAACCGATTGCAGAATACTATGATGGAGTCCGCGATCCAAGCAAAAAGGACACTGAGATGAAGACAATCGGGATCTCTGCAAGAGAGGGCGGGATAGACAGCCTCATCCAAAAGCTGAGAAACACGCTGTACGTCGTCAGGACAGCCCAGGAAAAAGAACTGTTCATCGACCAAAAAATGAGGGAATCCAAAGATTGCCTGAGATTGGCGTGCAATGGCTATTATCAGCTCAACATGGTCCGCCTGCCTGTCGAGCTCATCCTGCAGCGCCTCGCAGACCTTCCAGGAACGACGCTCAAGATGTATCCAATGCCTGAAAAATAAAAATCAGGAGGATGCAATTTTTTTCTATTTTTCCAATTATTTTTTTCAACAAGATTTAAAAACCCCCGTCATTTCTTAGAGAATGTGCCGCAGTCGCATAACTCGGTATTGCGTCAGCCTTGAGAGCTGATTCCGAAAGGAATTCCCGGTTCAAATCCGGGCTGCGGCGTTAGTGAAGAAGACCATAGCATAGCGGAGTGTCCTCCCCATTTCATCTCAAACCTGGTAGAGACGACTCATACTGGATAGTACATTAACGAGACAATGTCTTGATGACAAAATATTTAAATCAACCATCCTTTGCTGTAGCATGGCAGACAGGATACAGGAAATCAAGGAGTTGCTGAGGGGCTTTTATACTGCATTGAATGATTTTTTGAAGGTGAAGATTGACATTCCTGATGATGATTTGGAGATCAAGAAACAGTATACTAGCCTTCATGCAGCATTGCTGCTTTTAGAAACGTATCAGAAGGGTCTCAATTGGCAGAACACGGAGGATATCGAAAAGAAGATCAAGCAGACAGTCAGAGCCAGTAGGCTAAGCGCTATTGCAGTACTGCATTACCTTCAGGATATTCCAAGAAACACACCTCCTGACCCGTTCATCGAACCAACGCATCGCATTGGGACGATCGGTGACGAGCTCATCCTTAAATTAAGAGGTTAGCGCGTATAGCCGTAAGCAGTGATTTTCAGGGAACCAACATAGGCAAGCTCGTTTATCATCTCCAGTGTCTTCTTGTCGTGGACGACATTGGTCACGCAGTGGATTCCTGATAGTTTGCCTCTCAGATTGGGAAGCGGGTTCGTTGTAATATACGGAATGCCGTGCTGTTGCAATGCAGGTTGTAAGGCAGTGGATTCGCCAACGATCACTGCTTGATTTCCCTGTGGTGTATTGAAGATTCGATAATTGTTGCCAAATCCGGATTCGTCAGTCATGAGGCTGATGGTTCCAAATCTGTCTTTGATCTCGGCAAGGGCGTCCTCAAATGTTTTCTTTTTGTTCCAATTCGTCTTAGCATAGTCCTTATCCACGGTCAGGAGATTCGCTTCCGGGACGCTTCCTACGAAGAGGTCGATATGCCTGAAGGTCACGTCACGGAGAAATGTTCCTGTCAAGAACGTTGGCAAGACATAGACTTGTCTTGTTCCATAGAGATCTTGTGCAAAATCCAGGTCAGATAAAGCACCTTTCTCTTGACGAATGGCAGAAGTCCTGTCAGTGAATGCTTCTTCTCCTATGAGCGCAAAGTCTTTTCCGAAAACAACATATCCAGACTCGCCAAGACCTCCAAAATACGACGAAGGTATGTATCTGCCATTCGTATACACGAATGCGTCTCCGACGAAAAAGTCATCATGGCCTGTCCTATCCACATAGTAGACAGACAATCCTAATTCTGAAAGTGTTCCTGCAATATTCTCTAATTCTGCCGCGCATTTTCCCTCTAGCGATGACGGTGCATTGACCAACGCCACCTGGGGCATGACTGTGGCTGCTACATCGGTATGTTCGACGATTCTTCCTTCTCGTTGAGTCAGTATTTTTATATGCATGAATATGTTGGTTAAAAATTGCTACCGAAGTAATGACGGAATAGCGTGACTTTCTCTCCCTGGATGCACCACAAGCGGGAGTCGTTCATATTGACTGCGGGATTTTGAGTTTCTTCATTCATCACCAGCAGGTAGCCGTTCGAAGACAGCCTGAATAGTGTATTTTCTAGTTGTAGTATTGAATTCCACGGGACAAAGGTGAGCTTATCAGCATAGACGAATCCTACGATATCCCTTCCTTTTACTGATACAGTATCTACTGTATATTCTTCGCCTTCACTGCCTTCTCTCGAACAATCCTTTCTTTCATATAGACGGAGATGCACGAACTTTGCAACCTCTGCCAAGATGTCCTGTTTTGGCCTCATCGCAAGCCGAGGATGCTCTGCCAGGACAGCACTCAATTCCTTGTCAGGATTGAGCGCGATAGGATATCCTGCCTTTTGGAATAAAGGAATATCAGCAACGCTATCACCAAAGGCAAACGATCTGTTAAGATCTGCCGTGTACTGCCGCACAAGGTCATCCAGTACTTTTCCCTTTTCAAATCCGGATTCTTGCTCTAACCGTCCTGTATAGTGACCATCATGAATTTCATAGTGTATTCCTCGCACTGTCTCGAAGGGAATGATGGAATTCAGGCTGTCGAGTGCTTCAAGTGGTGTGCTTGTTATTGCCACAGGAATAAAACCATTGTCTTTCATCATCCTTACCAGTGGCAGAGCATAATCCCGGAGGAGAGAGTTCCAGACATCATGAAAACCTTCAGAAGCCATTCTTACCTCACTTGCTTTCTTTCCTTGTAAACCTACTCCAAAAAGTTTGACAAGCGATGATGCAAATTCTGCATATGAAAACTCTTGATTTCTGAAACCATCAAGTCTTCCATCCAACTCAGTCAAAATTTTCCCATCAAACAAACCCGCACGTGTTAAGAATTCGGCATAATGAAAAATTCCAAAATCCTTTGTCAAAGGACCGTCAATGTCAAAAATGGCAAGTCTGGTTTCAGATTTCATGCGTGAAGTAATCAGCGTGGTTTAATAAAATTTATGATTCCTGAATGATATAATCATCTTATTTTCGACGGAAGTTTCTGATAAACTCGTCAAGAGATGCCATGTCCGAAAGAATAAGAGAAAAATAACCACTTCATAGTAACATTTTTAAAGGTTTGTTGTTTTCTCAATTGAATGACCGTCATGGGTAAAGGCAATACACTGGAATATATACTGCGTGTTTTTCCTGACATACCTATTCCGCCATTTGTGAGATTTCCAAAAGACAAGAAGACAGGATGGTTTGATCAGCATCTCCTGCGTGCGGCAAAGCAGGTCGGCTTTCCAAAGGAAATCATTATCCGTTCTGATTATTTTGGCGAGGATGGAATAGGGCACAGCTTTGCAGGAATCTTTGACTCTTTGAAAGTGCCTTCTGGATATAATCCCTCACCTTTTTTTCGGAAAGTCAGGGATGGTTATGACCATGAATCAGCAAAGTTGTATGCTGAGGCAAGAAAAGTTGCTGTTCCAGAAGGACCTATTGATGTGTTCTTGCAGAGATATGTATCTCCTGGACTGTTGGGAATCCTGGCTGAGCATCCTTGCGGAGAGTCGTACTTGATTGATTTTATCAAACAACCAGACGAGCATCGGAGTAATCTTTTGGATCCGCCTAAATTCGGCTGTATCGTTCCAAAGAACGATCCTCTGCTCAAGATTCCGTATGGCCAAGATATACAAGAGCAGCTCTTGAGAGCCATTGCTGATTACGAGCGTATCAGCCAATCCATTGACAAAGAATATACCGGCCAGATGGAATTCAGCATCAATCCGTATGCGGTTTTCCAGTACCGTTTATTCAAGAAAAGAGAAGAAATCACATTCAAGCTCCCGGACGGAATGAAGAAAGACAAAGATGAGTTGTGGTTCCCAGTGCCGCTCGCATTCGGCTCAACAGGACCGGACGGGCTGGAATTGACACTTTATGAATCTTCAAATTGGAAAAAAGATCCGGATCACGCTGCTCTTTCACATGAAGCAATTTCTGTAATGGCTCCCGGCCTTGCAATACTCGAACCTGCGCCGAAAGTCTTTTTTTTCATGGAAGAGGCTCTCCAGAGCCATCCTTTGCAATGCCACAGCACGTTCCGTTTATTAGAACGGCCAGTTCCCATCGCGTTTGTTGATTCTTCATTCATCCACCAACGTGATTTTGACGAGGCAAAAATAAGATACTGGAGCGACGGCAGAAGAGGAATTATTAAAATTCTTGAGCACTCGATAAAATGATGCCTTCAAACTCGCAACGGGAATTGAGTCTTACAAGTGCGCGTGGTTACTTGGAGTATATTCTTGCAGAAAAAAGAATTCAATTGCCAAGTGTGCCGTCAGCGTGTTTAATTACATACTCAGATACGTTTTTACATGAGGCTAAAAGAAGATTCGATTACCGGTGCATCGATATCGGTTCGAGGAAGCCGACTGAAATATATTTCTTTCGAAAAGATGAGGGAAAAAATTTTGCTATAGTCAACCCACAATACGGGGATGCGATGGCAGTAACAACATTAGAAGAATTAATAGCATTAGGCGAAATCGCGAGTGAAAGACAAGAGGCAGTTGGATTCCATACGTTTCTCTCTATGGGCACGGCAGGCCATCCTACGAATGCAGATCATCCTCAGAAACTATCCGTAGGAGATATTGTCGTCGTTACCGCTGCTTTAAAATATGAAGGATCCTCAGATCATTATGCATCAAAGGAAAACTTGCCTGAAGCTGATGAACACGTAGTAAGATTACTCTGTGAAGTCCTTGATCACAGGGGTGTACATTATCAAAACGGAATTGTTGCCACAACAAGCGGAATTTACCGTGAAACTCCCACATTCATAAAGCAAATTTTGGAAAAAGATGCGATAGGAATAGATATGGAAACATCAGCATTATTAACGGTTGCAAAATATCATGGAAAAAAAATGGGCACGATACTCTATATCAGCGATGTTGTACATGTTGATGGATGGAATGTTGAATTCCTTTCTGGCGATGTCAGTGAGACAGAAATCAAGGTATTCGATGCTGCAATGGATGCAATAAACAAGTTATAGAAAAAAACATGTGGTGATAATCTGCAGACTCATGCGTTCCGAAGACGCTGATCAATTGTCATTCTTAAATAATATCCTTACCAAATAGTATCCTTACCCTCAGTTTCATGCAGGAATAGTCTGTTGTTTTTTCTTCTTGAGATGCGCTGCTGCCGGAAGCGGGATCATTAATACCAGTGATCCTGTCATATAATATACTCCTGTCCACTTATGCTCGAGAGTATCCTTTGTTTCTATCTCATCCCTGCGTACTTGTTCAGCGCTTAACCCTGTGCTTGTGCAGAGGCTGTCAAGAGACTTTCTTGTTCGTGTTTCTGCCACGTGTAATTCCTCATTGTCAAAAATCATGCCTTGAATATATCTCACTTCCCTGAGGTTTTGTGCGAGTAATAATGCGTGCACACGTTCAGGGGAATCATACGTGTTCATTATACGCTCTATCTTCCTACATTCAGAATACAGCATGACGGCGCCTGTAATAGCCAATGCCATTCCTGCTGCAAAAAATCCTTTAAGAAGGTAATCACGACCCATTCTAAAAGATAGTCAGAGTACATATTAATATTTTTCTGTTTTATCGAATAACAAGAACAAGAATTCTTTTTATTCAGTTGAGCACCTGTTTATAGGATTTCGCTCACGATCTTCTCAAGCGGCTCTTTTTTCTTCGCTTGTATTCTTCGTATCCTCTCACGATCCAAGAATATTGCGCCTGTTGCCATGAGTATGGCAAGGGCATATGTGTTCAGCTGAACATTCTGCGGAGCTTCAACCCCGCGAGTCCAGAATGCTGCAAGGCTGGCAACTCCCGCAGCCGTATTCCTGTAGAAACGGCTGGATCCAATGTCATCTCTTCTCAGATTTGGAGCTGCGGCCATGGCTGCGCCGCCGAAACAGACCGGCCATCGATTATCTCCTAACGTGGCATTGCCATAGTCATTGAATGCAAAGCCTGCAGCGACTGCTCCGAAGGCATCCCAGTAATTAGTCACGAGATAGGCTATTGCAGATCCTGCCTGCTGAATAGGGTGGCGAACGAATTCGGCGGTGTAGTTTTTCACTGAACTCTTGAAATTGGTCACGTAGCTATTCATGAATGGTAAGAATGATTGAAGATGTATTAAAATGTTGCGGTTGGACAGAAGATGAATCACTCTTTTAAATAGAAAGTATGGACTTGTGGAAAAAGAACATTACATGAGTTCCATTCCTTCACTCTTCCCGCATATTTTCCAAATATATATTCGAAAAAACAGTTTTTTTCAGCAAAACTTGGAAATCTTTTGTAAACTTCGTAACATCTCCTGAATTTCGTGCCAAACCCATATTAAACCATCCATCTTCATACCTTTCGGTGATACCTCATGAATCCCATAAAAAGCTTTTACAGCAAGCACATCGCGAACGGCCATTTCAGAGAGCACTGGACAGCATATGCATTAACCTTCTTTGTCGGCTATTGGGCTGGCGGCGGCTGCAATGGCAAAGCACGGGCAGAGACCATCATACCTGAGCAGGCGTATCAGCCTTCTGCAATCGAGCAGACTATCGAATACACACCAAAAGAGAGTATTCTGCTGCACAGCACTCTTGAGCAAACTGGAATAGAAGAGAAGATAGCCTGTCTTGAATAAGATACAAAAAGATTTAAAAAACAGGAGACACTTCCTGTAGCATATGGGTAAGCTCATTGTCGCTCTCATCACTTTCTTTCTCTCTCTAGTTGGAATTCTCTTCATAGCCTGCACGCAAGGTTCAGTCGATGAAAATAAAACCCGGCAAAACGCCACGTGTGAACCACCGCTCATCCCTGATGAGAACGGCAACTGCGTCCAACTTTTACCAGGAAACACCCGCAGCAGTGAAGATGAATCCACAACAACGCTTCCAGAGCAGGAAGAGGTCACACTGCCTGCCCGACCGCCTCCTCTCCCCCCGCAAGGTCAGCAAGAACAGGAAACCGGGCCAACCGGCAGGCCAGGAGAGACAGATGAGGAAGATGAGCCAGGACCTCCTGAAGAGACAGAAACACTGACGTTTTCCTTCAGAAAACCAACTTCCGACGAATATGATTTGAGCAATTTCCCCAGGCCATTCATTCTGGACAGCAAGAGGAACTATTCCCTTGTCCGCAGCAATGACAGCGCAGGCGTCGGCTGCCAGATCAACCTTGCAGGAATGCTCGACAGCCTGAAAGCAGAAGCATACAACCAGGAAGACCTTGACGATTCAGACAGGCTGGAAGAGATGCAGTCCCAGAACCTGGTTATCCTCGGAAGCCCCTGCACAAATAGGCTGGCATCCCAGATACTCAATAATCCGATTCCCTGCAACAAGAACCTGGACTCAGGAAAAGGCTATGTCAAACTTTATGTCATGAACAATAAGCAGTATGCATTGCTCATCATGGGGAATACCTCTTCTGAAACCTTGAAGGCGTGCAAGCAGATCGGCGAGGGAACAGTCTCTTTGGAAGGGACTGAGGATGAGTTTACAATAACAGAATAATTTCAAATGTACATATATGTCAAAAATCGATACATATATAAATAACTAGTAGTTCTCCACCTCTATGAGTAAGTCACCGGAGATTGTCTATGTGGACACTAACGTTTACCTCGACTGGATTCTCTGGCGGCGAGGAAGAGGATTTATGGGTCATCAGGGGGAAGAAGCCAAAATCCTTTTTGATGATATTAAGGCAGGAAAGTACATCCTGCTCACTTCAGACCACCTCGAATATCAGATAAAGAATAATGTTCCTGACATGACTCAATACACCGAGTATATACATGAGCTTGATTCAAGGCGACTACATATGCATATTATGAAGGATAGAAACGATGAAGATAAAGCCAGAATGGAATCACAAACCAACCGTACAGAATTTGAAGACGCTCTACATTTTGTCCTAGCAATAAAAGGCAATGCTACTTTACTGGTAACTCAGAATGAACCTGATTTCAGACCCTTCATGAAAAGAATCAGAGTGAGATGCCCCAAATATACGTATATCCAATAACTGTATGTCAATAATTGGGATAAACTATTTAATGAGGTATGTATTAAAATGACCATGGGATCCAAGAAAGAGAAAAAAGAGATCCTGAGTTCTATCAAAGAGTCAGTGATGCAGTCACCTAAATCAATGTATGAACTTGCAAAGGAATTAGGATCTAATTGGGACACAATAAAGAATAATGTCAGTCTTTTAAAAGAATTAGGAATAGTTGATATTCAAAATCAAAAGGTTATATTTATGAATAATAAAATGATAAATGAAACAACATTTGCTGGATTGCCGTCTTCAATTTCAGTGAGGCGAAAAGTTCTTTCTTTGGGTCAAATGTTCTTAAAAGAATGGAAAAATGTGACTAATAGACGGCTTTGTTCGACCATTCTACAGAAAGCAATGGTGGAAATTGCAGATACATTTCCGAAACTAAAGATTCCAAGAGGATGGTATTTGTATGGTAAGGTTGTTTTGATAAAAATGAGTGAAGAAATATTAAGTAAAGAAAAATATGAATATGACTTCTCATCAGAACTCACTGATGTAAACAAATTAAAGTCTTTGATTAAAAATTTGGCACTTCGATATTCAAAAATGACAACAGATCAAGTCGTTCAGGAACAATATCAGAACCACAAATCAGAGCTTTATGTTGCGAAAAACAAAGTGGAGAAAATTCTCTATTCTAATAACATCGATTTTAATGTCTTGATTAAGGAATTATACGAAATGGTTTTCTTTTTTGATCTAGATAAAGAAGATGATTTGAGCTTAGATATGTTTGCAACTTTCAAAGATGGAATATCGGTGATGATCGATCTCATAAAAAATAAGAATATGGCAAAGAATCTGAAATCCATGTTGATTGACCTATTCAAATCCTTATGGAAACTTGCTGCTAATTACAACCTCTATCGCACATATGAAGGAGAATTGGGATATGATAATGCTGTCATAAAATCATTTGTCAAAGAAACCAGTCAATACCTGAAATCAGAATTTTTAGATCAGGTTACAGTTACGGCGTAGACATTCTTTACGAAGATTGAGATGAATACGCTCGGAAAAAAATAGTTACTCAAATGTAACAGAAGGATGTAGAGAATGAAGAAAAAAATGATTTTAATAATTTCAAAGACTGATGAGTTATGCTCATTTTCTGATGAATATTTTGAAGCTAAAGATGCAACTAAATTAAAGGACTTTGTCGAAAGACTAGGTTATGAAGTATCAATTGAAGAAACTGATCAAAGATTCGCAAATTGTCTTAATCCTTTAAGAAGGGAAGTTATAAGAGATATTGACTGGACAGATTATAGAAATATCACAAAAGTCATTAAACTTTCGCTGAAATTAGCAGAAGAAGAATTTAAAGATTCAATTATTGATGAACAAATTTGCAAAGAGTTGGGAAGCGAGGGTTCAGGTTTCTCAATTACAGTCAAAAGAGGACAAATCATGACCCAATATGCCCTATTAGCTAAACTCGATGGAAAAACTGTAGATGAAACTCACTTGGAAAAAATTTCAAAGCTAATTGCAAAAAGATATCAAAAAACAGATGCTGCCATAAAAAACCAGATTGAGAGAATGAAAAGAAAGGGTTGTTGTTTTGAAGGCGCTGGTTATCCTGAATGTGAAAATGGTTTTCATAAAGGTTGTTTGAAATGTCCCCATAACAAGGATGCAGGAAGCCCAATCAAAGATGAGACTGATATACTTAGATTTAATGAAGTTCTCAATAATTATTGGGAAGATTATTAAACTTGGTTAACGTCAAACTTTTCACTTTTCGAACAAAGTTAAGGACTACACATAATATTTTCTTTTCGATAACTTTTCAAGCTTAGGCCACCAAAACGCTGAGCTGTTAAGTAAACGTGACTTCTAAATAACGTCTTTATCAACAATAAATACAAGAAAACATCAACTTAGTAAATAATTAACTTATTATTTGAAGAATAGTCAATAAAATCAATAAAAATGTCAATGCAATGAG
>JAZDID010000095.1:0-11485 GCA_043805315.1 Nanobdellota archaeon
GCAGCCCACCCCTTGTCCTACGGATCGACAAAGCGCGTGCGAATGCGCGGCCTGAGGCGTGGCTATGGGAATCTCGGCAGGTATTCAAGGCCCACAAAGCCAAAGATGACCGGCAAAAAGCTCTCGAAAAAGACAGACTTCAGGTACACGTGCTCAGTGTGCAAGAAAAGCCATGCACAGAAGGATGGCTTCAGGGCGAGAAAAATCGAGCTTATCTAAAATAGAGTTTACCTAAAATAATCAATGCGAGGAGAAAATGGAAATCCGCGAGCCGAACTCGAAATTCATCAAGATCAGGTGCCCGAAATGCAAGAATGAGCAGATTACCTTCGGCAAGTCAGCGACCTATGTGAACTGCCTGGTGTGCGGAAAGTCATTGTCAGACCCTTCTGGAGGAAAGAGCAAAGTGAAAGCGAGAATTCTGGAAGTGCTCGACTAATCCCGGAGGGACAAGGAGCATGTTATACCAAAAGCAAGGCTTTCCCGAAGAGGACGATCTTGTCCTGTGCACGGTCACAAGCGTGCAGTACAATTCTGTCTTTGGGACTCTTGACGAATATGGGAACAAAACCGGGATGATCCACATCTCTGAAGTCAGCCCAGGAAGGATCAGGAACATCCGCGATTTTGTCGTCGAGGGAAAGAAAGTCATCTGCAAGGTCCTCAGGGTCAACCTGGAAAAAGGGCATATCGACCTCTCATTGCGCCGGGTGAACGAAAGCCAGAAGCGCGAGAAAAACGACCAGATCAAGCAGGAGCTGAAGGCAGAGAAGATCGTGCAGAGCTATGCAGAACAGAAAAAAATCCCTCTTCCGGAAGCATACAAGGCGATCGCTGAGCCGATCCTTAAAGAATACAGCTATCTCCACGAGGCGTTCCAGGCAGTTGTCGAGGAGAATCTGGACCTTGTTTCTTTAGGGCTGAAGAAAGAGATTGCACAAGAACTAGAAAAGCTGGTCATCGAGAAGATCAAGCCAAAAGAGGTCGAGGTTGAAGGAGACCTCAAGCTACAGAGCTATGACGAGAACGGCCTGGAGCTGATCAAGAACAGCCTCATCGAAGCAAAAAAGATTCACAAGAACGTGAGGATCAGGTATATCGGCGGCGGCAGCTACCGCATCAGTGTGAAAGCGCCGGAATACAAGGAAGCAGAGAAGATCCTCAAGACTGCTGTTGACACGGCAACAGGCATGATCCAGAAGAAAAAAGGCACGTTCGAGTTCAGGAAGATCGAGGCAAAATAAAGCGCGCGGTACTCCCATGAAAGTGCAGATCCTCAAATGCCCCTCATGCAAGAGCTATTCTCTTTTAGAAGCATGCAGCTGCGGCGGGAAGCGTGTCTCTCCAAAGCCAGCCAAGTACAGCCCTGAAGACAAGTACGGGAAGTACAGGCGGATGGCGAAGGCAGAAAGCAGTGAGCAGAACTAAACCTCATGCAACATTAATAACATTTAAATACACTCTTCTATTCCAATATTCTCATGACCTGGACCATCAAGAATATCAAGGACATCCGGATGAAGAGCCCGGTGTTCATCGAAGGACTGCCTGGCATCGGCAATGTCGGCAAGATCGCGATTGATCTCGTCATCGACGAGCTGAAGGCGCAGAAGATTGTCGACCTGTTCTCCTATAGCCTGCCAAACTCTGTATTCGTGAACGAGGACAACATGGTCGAGCTGCCCAAGATAGAACTGTTTTACAAGAAAGTGGGGAAGCAGGACTTTATTTTCCTCTCCGGAGACGTCCAGCCCACAGAAGAGCATGCCTCATATGAGTTCGCAGAGACCATCCTGAACATCATCGAAGGATATGGCTGCACAGAGATCATCACCCTCGGCGGCATCGGACTCTCAAATATCCCCAAGCAGCCGAAAGTGTACTGCACAGGAAACTCCAAGGAATTCATGCAGGAATTCAAGAAACAAGGCGCACACACGAACATCTACGGCGTGGTCGGCCCGATCATCGGCATCTCAGGATTATTGCTCGGGCTGGCAAAGAAAAGGAAAATCAGGGCGATCGCATTGCTGAGCGAAACCTACGGCCATCCCCTGTACATCGGGCTTGCCGGCGCAAAGGAAATCCTCAATATCCTCCAGGCAAAGTACAAGTTCACGATATCGCTCAAGGAACTCGAGGACGAGATCAAGGAATTCGAGAAGCAGATCGTGACCCAGCCAGGGAGTGGGCAGCCGATCGCGAAGAAATACTTGAAGTACAAGGACACGAGCTATATCGGGTGAATCAAATCAAGATTTCGGCACTATCTCTCAATAGTTACGCTAATTTATATAATCCTTTTTTCCCAGAAAAGCGCATGGGGAATAGGAAATTATGTCCTGATACAAAAGGCCAGATCAGCATGGAATACCTGCTCATCGTCGGCTTCACCTTTCTCATGCTCGTCCCCTTGATCGTCATCTTTTTCACTTCCTCGAATGACCTTGAGGAGAGCATCACCCAGAACCAGGCAGACAAGATAGCCAGCCAGGTCATCGACTCAGCAGACGAGGTCTTCTTCCTGGGCCCGCCGGCAAAGAAGACAATCAAAGCCTTTTTTCCTGATGATGTCACGAACGTAGAATTTGGGGAGAATTACCTGAAATTCTGGATCAAGAACAGGCCGCAGCAGCCGCATTACAGCGTGGCGAACATCTCAGGAAACCTCTCGAGCGGCGGAGGCCTGCACATCATCACAATCACCTCGAGCGGGACAGGAGTCGAGATAACAGACGAGTGAGATCCATGCCCGAAGACACTCGCACAACAAGGAAACAGGGGCACGCTGCATGCTCAGGCCAGATCGCGTTCGAGTTCCTCATGATGCTCGGCATGGCCATGGTCATCATGGTTGTCTTCCTCGCGATCATCAACCCGATCATCCAGCAGAAGAATGAGGAGACTGCTGACGAGCTTTTCCAAGACTTAGGGCTCGCTGTCCAGAAGGAGATCATCACTGCACGCGTTGTCCGGCCAGGCTATATACGTGAATTTTACATTCCTCCGCCTGAATTGAATTCAACCTATGACCGCTACACATACAGCTTTTCCAACAATAATTCCTACCTGTTCATCACAGGAAATGACCAGCACTACAATTACCCTATCCCGAACATCACCGGCAGCCTGCATATCGGACTGAACACGATCAGGAATGCCGATGGAGAGATACTTGTCAACTGAAACCGCGACGATGAAAAAGAGCCATAGAAAAAAAAGAGGGCAAACCTTTTCGATCGATTATATCATCGGCATGCTGCTCTTCATCGCCGCATTCGTCATCTCAATCAAGCTCATCATCAACCAGTTCCCCAGCAACTCTTTTGAGCGGCTCAACAAGGAAAGCTACCTCATCTCAGAGATGCTCATCAGCACCGGCTACCCGGAAAGCTGGGATAACAACACGATCATCCAGCCAGGCCTGACCACACGGAACAAGCTCAACATGACCAAGCTCAGAAACCTGTACCGGATGGACTTTGGAGATTCCCGTCGGTACTTCAGGACATCGAGCAATTATTTTATCACCATCGAGGATAAGGACTATGGGATCATGTATTTCAACCAGAGCTGCGGCTACGGCGAATCTGAGATAAGAAACAACGGCAGTGTGCAGTACCATACTGTGGCGTATTACTATCCACAGGAAGGAGGAGACCATTTCATGCTCCTGCCGCTCTGGAACTCGTTCCAGGCAGATGTCTATTACCGGGACAGAGCAGCCGGTGAGATCGTCAACGGGGTGAGGATAAACGGCAGCCTTGACAGCCTCATCACGAACATCAGCAGCTACCAGACGATCATCCTCGAAGACCCTCATTTTGACACCTATTCAGGGAACTATTCCCTTGCTGCTCTCGCCACAGAAATTGAGGACTGGGTATCCCGAGGAAATGTGCTCATCCTCACTGAACAAGTGGGCATTGACCCTTTGCTTCACGTCAATTTTCCCGCGATTCCCTTAGGGTCGGGCAACTCGACATTCATTGTTTCCACTGATGATGATATCCCTTTCGAAATAGGGGATGACGTCTTGTTCACAGACAAGTTCACGGTCTCTCAGACCGGAGACACTATGGGCTTCCTTAAGCTCTCCAACTACACGAATGGAGAGACCGGCATCGCGAAGTGGAGCTATGGCGACGGAAAAGTGATCTACTTTCCTGACATCTCAGGAAGCTTCAACCTGCAGCCAGACATCACCGAGCAGGTCAATGAGACCGTGCGAAGGACAGCGCTCGGCTCCTGCGAAGGGCTTGACCTCTCAAAGATCAGCTACAAGAACATGGTGAGCATTGACAGGTACGTCATCTTCAATGACAAGCTCGCCGCCCTGAGGATTTATCTTTGGGACTATCCATAAATACCGAAAAGGATGATAAAACTGTAAAAAAAAATAGTGCAAAAAAAATCACCTAAAAAAAAGAACATGGGACGACATAAGAACGCATATTACTTCAGCCTGGACGCACTCATGGCAGCCATCCTCCTCATCGGAGGCCTTATCCTGCTCTCCAGGTTCTTCGTGCACACGGGCCAGACAGAGAAGATCGACGTGATATCCAAGGACATTCTCAATACATTGAACAGCATCAAGGTCTCTGAAATAAAGGATCCTCTTATCCTTGAAGAAGTGAGGAACGGGAACATTACTGACCTCAATAAGAGCATGCTCCTGCTCATCGGAGAATACTGGGCCATGAACCAGACAGAAAAAGCCCAGAACCTCTCCCGCATCCTGCTCGAGAACGTGGTCCCAGAGCAGTATGGCGTCAACATCACCCTCGGTACGGATGTGATCTTCTCAAAAAACAGCAGCGGCAGGTCTGCCGAAGGATATTCAGACGTCATCAATTCAAGAAGAATGATATCCGGGATCGCGAAAGGAAGCCCGCTCCACGGGTCATCGTCAGCAGCCTATCTCAAGAAGATCAGGAACAAGAGGACAGCGTCATACGCGTATTTCGGCGGCTTCGAAGGCCAGGGCAACATCACCAAAGCATTGGACGGCATACCCCTAGACGTGACCTCTGCAGACATCAGTGAGATCATCCTCGAACTTGATGTCATCCACTCCTTCAACCTCTACATCAACGGAGACTTCTGCAGCATCTACATCCCATCAACAACACCAATGGTCGCAGACGTGTTCAATGCGACAGCATGCAACGGCTCGATCAAGCCAGGAAAGAACAATTTCACGTTTAAGTTCGACGGCAACATCAACGAATCCTACATCGCAGGAGGCTACATCAGGATAAAATACCAGACTGACGAGTTCCAGCAGAACCTCAGCTATGGCCTCCAGCGGTATTACTTTCCTGAGATCATCGGCGTTGTCAACCTCTACTCGTCATTCTCTGTGCCGGGCATCACGAACTCATACAAGGCAAACATAACATTCTTCAACAATTATTCCACATTCTTGACCATCGGAAACGACACGGTGTTCAACACGACCGGGAGCAATGCCAGCCAGAATGTCTACCGGGAAAGGTCTGACCTGAACTGGCCAGCGACAACAATCCCCATACGGCTCGGCGTGCTCAATGTGTCAAAATACGTGAATCAGTCAACCGGCAGGCCTGCAGACATCTTTTTTGTCAATGATGTCTCAGGAAGCATGGCGTGGTGTGGGCTCTACGGCTGCCAGTACCGGTGCAGGCTTACTTCAGGTGACCCATACATCTGGTTCACCTGCCAAGCCAGCCCATCGCAATGCACCGACGCGATACGCCCCTGCGGTGGCGTGGGCTGGAACAGATGCAGGAATTTTGACCCCAACTACTGCTCTGCCACGCGCCTGGACCTCTTGAAAAAAGCCGCAAACCTGAGCGTGGACATGTTTCTCAATGTCAGCGGGATCAACGTCGGCCTTGTCAGCTTCTCATACACAACCATGAACACCCTGCCGTTGACCAATGACCCCGGAACGCTCCATGCGCGCATCAACAACTATAACACCTATTCAAGCACCTGCATCTGCTGCGGGATAAACAGCGCGAGAGCATTGTACCCGCACGTGAATGACGAGTTCATGATTGTCATCAGCGACGGTGACGCGAATGTCCGCTGCCAAGGCGGGGCGGGAAATGCGTTCACTGACATGATCGAAGCAGGCCAGGCAGCATGCGCAGAGAACATCACGGTGCATACCATCGGCTTCGGCCCGGACATCTCGAGCCAAGGAACCTCTGCGTTGCAGCAGACTGCATGCAATTCCTCGCTCTATCATAATGCGACAAACGTGACCCAACTCGAGGAAATTGTGAGGAACATCAGCGAGCAGATCATCCTCCTCTCAAATTATTCATCCCAGACGTTGACGGTGATCGGAAACCTCACGCGGACAAACCTCTCCTCCGAATCCTACATCGAGATCAATTACACGCCGATCACTGAGCAGCTCAGGCCGAACGAGATCACCGTGACCATGGAATCAGAGAAATTCCAGAACTGCTCTCCAACCGTGGGCATCCCAGGAGGACTGCGCCTGCACGACGCCAAGATCACCTCGTATTCAGGAGAGCACTGGACAGACCACCTGCGCGTCAATGGTGTGGAGGTGTTCAACCTCTCTAATTTTTTCACTGACTATTACCGTGTCGGAGACCCGTTTGCTGTCCAGATCCCTGTGAACACGCTCAGTGCGGACACACTGAACAATATCACGCTCAGGATAGGTGACAGCCCGGACAACAGCTCAAATTGCTCCTTGAACAACTCGTTCATCTATATCGCGAGCATAAATTCCTCGACCACAAGGACAAACGTGGTTGAAAAAGCAGATGGATGCATGTGGACTATCGAATTCGAGGACGGCACCTTCCTGAACTCCGCCATCCCCCTCAGCTATGCAGGCGGAAACAACTGCTCCTACACCAACAGCTCCATCAAGTACAGCACGACAGACGCCTATGACCTCTCTGTCTACAACATCCTCCGCGAACTTGACTTTGACACAGACGGAAGGGTGTTTGTGAACCTGAATGTGGAAGACCTGGAGATTGTCGTGACGCTTGTCTCGCAAGTCCCGTATTTATGGGGCCCGTCGTTCATGCAGGTCGTCGTGTGGAGATGAACCATGAGATACCGAAAGAGCATCATGTTCACCCTCATCGTGCTTATCTTCCTTGCAGTCATCACTGTGCTCGCGTTCAGCCTCACCAGGATTAGGTATGAGGAAAAGCAGAGCCTGTACCAGTCCAGGATCATGGGCATGAATGACTTTCTCGCCAGCTTCGAGGCAGACAGCGAGCGCGCGATCTACATCTCCACATTCAGGACGCTGGTGGCTCTTGAGGATTACGTCAGCCATAACGCGAAGTTCCTGAATGACACGAGCTATTATTTCCAGGAAGTCTTTTACGAGGGCAGGATCGAGAACACGACTTTCGAGATCATGAACGAGAGCACGTTCCATGACTACCAGCGCAAGGTCAACGAGATCGCGAATCAGGTCAATATGGAGTTCAACTCGACAGTCAACCGGATAGACCTCTCGATGAAAGATCCCTGGACCATCAGGGTGGGTGTGGATATGTTCGTCAACCTCACAGATCGGACCAACCTGGCGAAATGGGAGTACAACACCACGATCTATGCTGAACTCCCTATCTTTGACATCAGGGACCCGCTCTACAGCGTGAACACTCTCGGCAAACTGCCAGTCACTATCAAGAAGACGAACGTGAGCATCTTTGTCAATGACAGCAATAATCAGAATGATACGTTCAACCTGCAGGTGCACCTGAACAACTCATTCTACATCAACAACAGCATGGCCCCGAATTTCCTGATGCGCTTCGAGAACAACCTTTCGCCAGATAAGAACGGCATCGAAAGCCTTGTCAACCTGCAGGTATTGGCTGACCAGGGCTGGACCATTGACGACAACAACCGGAGTGTCGTCGATTACATCTATTTCAGCGAGACAGACACAGACAACTACTGCACTATCCAAGGAATGGTCTTTACTCCTAATAACTGGTTCATCCTGGATAAGGCGCACGCTGAGATCTACCAAGTGAACACGACCGTATCCCATACAAATTGTTGATTCCTTTATTCCCCCATGATCAAGAACCTTCGGAACAAGAAAGTGATCAGCACGCAGGAACGCTATCTGAAAAACGAGTTTTCAAAGGCAATAGGGCTCATGTTCTCAAAGAAAAAAACTGATTTCTGCCTGGTATTCGAATACAGCAAACCTCGCAAGATCCAACTGCACATGTGGTTTGTCTTTTATCCCATTGATGTGGTGTTTTTGGACAATGAGCAGAAAGTCAGAGAGCGCAAAGAGGATTTCCAGCCATTCACCTGCTATGCTGCACAGAAGGAAGCACGCTATTTCTTAGAGCTGCCTGCAGGCGCGATCAGGCAAAAGGGCATCAGGATAGGAGATACGATACAGTTAAGCGGGAAGTAAAACGCGTGTTTCTAAAAAAAACGAGCAAGAAACCAGACGAGGAAGAGTGAAAACATTTAAATACTCCCCTTCTAAAAAAAGGTCGCATGGACCCTCTCAGCATATTCTTAGGCGTTGGCCTGATCCTGGTTTTCGGCTTCATCGCAGAGTTCGTGTTCAAGAAGTCCGGAGTCCCGGACGTGCTCTTCCTCATTTTGCTCGGGTTTGTGATCGGGCCTTTCGGCTTCAAGCTCATCCGTCCTGACACGCTCGCGCCAGTCGCGCCATTCTTTGTCACCTTTGCCTTGCTCTTCCTGCTCTTCGACGGCGCATTCGACATCGATCTCGCTTCACTGACAAAAGGCCTCTCAGCAGGGCTCTGGATATCGATCTTCAACTTTGTCACGGCGACAGCCATCGTGACCATCATCATGCTGATCATCGGCTTCAACTTCCTCACCGCTCTCCTGCTCGGCATCATTCTCGCAGACATCTCAGAGCTCTTTGTCATCCCTATCCTGAAAAAGATGAAAGTGAAGGCAGAAACCTACACCATCCTGACATTCGAGTCAGCGCTCACCGATGTGCTCTGCATTGTCTTCGCCTTGACTGTCATGCAGATCACTGCGCTTGGGTCAGTGACCTTGCAGGGAGTGCTCGGGACAATCTCCTCCTTGTTCGCGGTCGCAGGGCTTGTGGGCATCATCGGAGGGATTATCTGGATTATCCTGGTGGTGAAAGTCCTGAAAGAGCACAAGTCCTACATGATGACGCTCGCATTCATGCTCATCCTCTATGTCCTGACCGAATGGCTGAACGGCAACGGCGCGATAGCCGCATTATTCTTCGGCATCATCCTGGCGAACAGCAAACAGCTCACCTCGATCATCCACGGCATTGCCACACTCGACAAGAAGGAGCGGCAAGATGCGCTCGACGGCAAATACGGCGTGACTGTGACAAGCCCCGAAGAAAAGATGTTCTACGAACAAGTTTCGTTCTTCCTGAAGGTGTTCTTCTTTGTGTACATCGGCATCCTCCTTGACATCTCCAGCTACCAGGCAGTCATCATCGGCGTGCTCCTCACCATCAGCCTCATGCTGACCCGGGACACATCATTGATCGTCACGAAAGGAATGGACAAGTTCAGCAGGGAGCTCATCTCATCCATCTTCGGCAAAGGATTAGGGGCAGCAGCAGTCGTGATCATCGCGCAGAACTACAATGTTCCGTACACTGACTTCCTCGCAAAAGTGGTCTATGTGGTGATATTCCTCTCGATAGCACTGAGCTCTATGCGGCTGTACCTGTTGAAGAGGAAGTACGGGGCGTGAAAGGAAATATTATTAGTGTAGAAAAACGAGAGCAAGCCAGAATTTGCAGCGGCAATCAACTTCTCTTCTTGAAAAGAAAAGGTATTCTTCTTGGATTTCGCGTAGAGACATAATCTGCCAAAAACGGAAAAATGCCTCCTCCCAGCGCTGTGCCAATAGTGCTCTCAAGGTCTTTTGAATATTCATATGCAATCATGCCCCAGACAGCTGCAGTCATCACCGAGAATGTGATCACCTTAAGATACCTATGTTGTGGCTTTTCTGATCGTGTTGGCGTTTCTAATCGCGCAACGTCATGTTCTTTTTTATAGAATAAATCCGCAGGAAACCCGTTTTTAAGTATGTGCGGGTATTGCGCTGGCGCGTCAAGTTCCTTGAAGACGAGTCCTGTGTAATCATAGGTGCGGTCTTTTTCCTCATGGTATTCCTGCCAGGGGAACGTGTATGGTCCTGACCTGATCTCTTTGACAGTCAGGCCGACCATGAGCGGGGATTGAATTTCTTCAAGGGCAGAATCTTCTCTGCCGGTCACTTTCTCGACATAGACGTTCAAGGCTTCCATGGCTTTTGAGTCAACCAGTCCTTTTGCGCTCAGCGCCTGGCCTTTGTTCACGTAGAGGATGGCCTCATAGTAGACGATGTCACCGACAGAAATAGGTGCTGACTCTTGGGTGATTTTTTCAAGGGATTTCATGGGAGATAGGTATTCAGGAAGATTTATATGTTTTTTGGAAAGCTATTTAAATAGGCCACGCATCCAATGAATCAATAGCGGGGTAGGGCAGCCAGGAGTGCCCGTAGGGCTCATAACCCTGAGGTCGGTGGAAGCAGGAGGGAAGGGCTTGCTGCCGAATTCAAATCCACCCCCCGCTATCACCCTTCCAATATTTTTTTATTTTCTCCTCATTCTTGGGATGTGCTGTCCCTATTAGAGACATCCATTTCTGGAATTGCAGGTTTCCATTCAATTCTAGTCTATTGATGATCGTATATCCTTTTTGATTACGGAGATCCTTAACTCGATAGTCGTAGATTCCCACGACGTGAAATCCCTTCGCATTCAAGTATTGATGAATTTGTCGTATGAGCCTTTTTCCCTTCAGAGAGATAGAGAGAACAGGATAATACGGTACTTTTCGGTACCTTTTCTTAAAGGTCAAACATCCATCAGTATCAAATAATCCACGTATGAATTGGGTAAGAAGTATCTCGTCGATAAGAATAATAGACGGTATTTCAAGCCTGTCCCCTTTTACTCCTAAAGGAAGGCCGATATTTCTTGTTAAGAAAGTCACCAAAGATTTCGAATACACCGAGAACCCAAACGTGGTGTGCCTATCATAAAAGCCGCAGTGGATTGAAATGCCAAAAACCCTTGAAAAACATGGTTGAATAATCTCACAATAATACGATTGCTCATTTTTGGGATTCCCGACGCATTTAATGGAATATTCATTCTTCTCTTTTCTATATCCGATATTTCCGTCTCCGGCAAGAACACCGCAGAGATATGCCAAATCTGCAGTCATGTCTTCAGGAATCCTCAATCCTTTCTGAATGTCTTTTTTATTTAAAGAAATAGCATCCATTTGATGAAGAAAAAAGAACTTATTTATTAATTTACCCATTGTTACAAAGTTCAATTAGATGGTAAATTATTTAAAGATGTAACATTACCGAATAGATACGCAGGGTATATTCTGATTTTGACATGCTGGTTCAAATCCAGCCCCCGCTATTT
>JAZDID010000096.1:0-13832 GCA_043805315.1 Nanobdellota archaeon
GCAACACGACCCTATGTGGTATCAAGTTTAGATTATAGACTCGGACGATATCGAGCCTTCGATGCTGTCATCTCTGATATTAAGCATCATATTTTTCCATTAATGAGTTACCAATAGTAAAATCATCTCGGGGAGATGGCGTTGTCACGGTCTAACTAAGAGTTCCTTGGTAGTATCCGGGCGAGAAGAGTTACTTTTCTTCTGTTCCTCTTCACCATTCGATACCTTTTTAAATCTTAGAGGATTATGCAGCACTATGGAAGTCGATTTACCTGATGATGTTTCCGAAGAAGTGGACCGTGTCTCAGATGTGTTGGGGATAGACAAGAAGGCATTCGTAGATCGTGCTATCCTGGTCTATCTTGATAATGTGAAGAAGATGGTTGACCTGAAGAAGGAAATGAGCGACTGGGATGCATTGAGCGATGAGGCTTTGGAGAATTTCGAGAAGGGATTATGAATAAGGAAGATTCTCTTCTTATGAATACTCAACAAGAAAAATATCATCTAACAGCATATAACAGCGCCCAACATCACTCACTTCAAATACCCTCCCTTCTGCAGCGTCCAGAGCTTCTGGTAGATTCCTTCCTGTTTGATCAGCTCCGCGTGCGTGCCTTGCTGGATGATCCTTCCTTTATCTACCACAACGATTACGTCAGCCTTCATGATCGTGGACAGCCGGTGCGCAATGATGATGGTTGTCCTGCCTTTCATGAGCTTCTCCAAATCTCTCTGGATCTCGTTCTCTGTCTCAGAGTCAAGAGAGCTCGTCGCTTCGTCAAGAATCAAGACTTTCTTGTCTGCGAGTATCGCCCGGGCAATAGAAACACGCTGCTTCTCGCCGCCAGACAGCTTCACTCCTCTCTCGCCGACGATCGTGTGCTCTTTGTTCGGGAAATCCCTGACAACCTTGTCCAATTGCGCAAAGCGCATGGCTTTCCTGATCTCCTGCATGCTCGCCGTGGGTTTCGAGAACCTGATGTTCTCTGCGATCGTCTCATCAAAGAGGATGCATTCCTGCGGCACGATGCTGAGCTCTGACCTGAGCGAGTGCTGCCGCACAGCAGTGATATCATTACCGTCGATAAGGATCTGCCCTTTGTCAAGGTCATACAGCCTATACAACAATTTCACCAGCGTTGATTTCCCTCCGCCGGAAGGCCCGACGATCGCGACCTTCTTGTGCTGGCCTATCTTCAGGGAGAAGCCAGAGATGATCTTCCGCTCATTGTAGGTGAAATCCACATCCCTGAACTCGATGACTCCTTGGGAAATTCTCAGCTCCCGTGCATGCGGCTTGTCCTTGACCTCATTCTCAATCTTCGCATACTGGAACAATGATTCAAAATCAGCCATGGCCCGATAGAAATTCCTGATGCCGTGCACGAACCCAAAGAGCGGGCTGGTAAGGTTTCCGTACACTGTGTAAATGAACACAAGGCTGCCAAGGCTCAGGCTGCCGTTGAGGAATTTCATCAGAGGAAAGTAGAGCAGCAGCAGAGTCCCGACTCCTAAAATGATGACATGGCCTGCGTCAAGCCACCTGAAGTAATTCCAGTTCTTGACCATTGACCTTCGCGTCTTGTCAGTCAGCTTGCCATAGCGGTGCTTGATCGCCTCTTCCTTTGCAAAATACTTGATCGAGTCGATGTTCGTGAAGATGTCTCCGATATTCGCCTTTTCAGTGTCCTCTGCATTATTCGCAGCAAGGTTAGCTTTCTGCTGGAGCCTGTTGATGGCCAGGCTGTAGCCAAGGAAAACAATGACCATCGCCAGGACAATGAAAGATGATGTGCTGTCAAAGATCAGCAATGATACCCCTACAACAATCATCTGCACCAACAGCGGCGTGAAGTTGAACACGATGACATCAGTCATCCGCTCGACCGCGCTTCCTCCCCTGACCAGCCTGCTGATAAGCGAGCCGGTCTTGTGCGAGGTATGGAAGCTGTGCGAGAGGTGGATGAGATGGCTGAAGAACTTCTGCTTCAGATCCTGAATAAGCCTGCCGTCAAGCTGGTTGATCGCGTGCATGTGCAGCCATTTGGTCACTGACCTGACCAGCACGACAAGCCCGAATACGACAGCAACAGAGAACAGGATATAGGCAAAGTCCTGTTTCGGAAGGCTTCCTGCGACAAACTCAGTCCCCTTGTCGATCAGCTCCTTGAACAGGAACTTGTCTGCGACATAGCTGGTCTCGATGATGATGATCAGGAAAATCATCCCGATGAAGAGCAGCTTGTAGTTCTGCAAGAGGGACCAATAGACTTTCAAATTGTAGTTGAAGTCGATCTTCCATTCCTTCTTACTCCTTGCCATGCAGAGCATAAGTTGGCACTGGATTAAAAAGCTTTCTCCATTTTTTCCGGAAATATTTCAATGTAAGGGAACTGAGCCTTGTTGACGAACGTCGCCTGCTTTCTATAAAATCCTTGCAAAGATTTTATCGAAACATTTAAATATCCACAATCTCAAAAAATCCTCTCAAGCATCGTAAAGGAGGGTTTGACATGCGCAGGAAAGTATTCTTAGCAGTTGTTGTATTACTTCTCTCAGCAATGCTGATCATGCAAGTCATTGCTGTGGAAAAGCACCAGTCGTATTTCAGCAAAAGATACAGCTATCTCAGCAAGAAGGTAAACCCGAACACGATCACAGGAAATGTCGTTTTCACCACACCGAACACAGGGGATCTTATCGTCAATTCAAACCCGTCAGGAGCGACTGTATATTACGGCAGCATATGGAAAGGATATACTCCCTACACATTCACTGGTTTGGGAATGGGAAACCATCAAATAACCCTGAGCAAAACTGGCTATCAGGGCTATTCTGATATTATCTACATCACTGGCGGAATAACAACCTACCTCAATGTCACACTCAGCACAGCATACCAAGGCCCTTACGGCCTGAACATCACCACAGATCCTGCAGGCGCAGAAGTCTACATCGGCGACATCCTCAGGGGAACCAGCCCGCTCTTTGTCCAGCTGAACCCAGGAATCTATGACATCTGGATCACCAAGCCAGGCTATAATGACTATACCCGGCTCCAATACTATTTCCAGTCAGTGTCAAGCCAGCCTGTGATAAACCTCGCAATTCCTCTTGTGGCATCAGGCAAGATATATGTCATTTCATCCCCTTCGCAATCCGAAGTCTACTTGAACCAGGTGCTTAAAGGCATGACGCCGCTCACTATCTCCGGTGTTGCAGACGGCCAATATACTGTCTTAATCAGGAAGCCGAACTATCAAGACGTGACCAGGACAGTGACACTCTCTGGCGGCAACCTGATACAATTGACTGACATCTCGCTCTCACCACTGAATCCAAGCAGCGGAAACCTCTGGCTCACTGTCTCTTCAATTCCCGCAGGAGCACGCGTGTATGTCGATGGCGTGTTCAAAGGCTCAACAGCCATCACAGTGACTGGCCTGACTTCTGGAAATCATGCAGTCAGGCTCACGATGCCTGGCTATCAGACATATGAAACAACAATGGCAATTTCAGATGAAGCGTTCGGAAACAGCATCATGAAAACGCTTGTCCCTGACCAGAACCAGACCTTCGACCTTTCGATCACGACAAATCCCACATACGCCAACATCTATATTGACGGCGTGCTCAAAGCTAGCTCTCCAGCGACGATAAAAGTATCTGCAGGCAACCATGAATTCCGGATCGAGAAAGCAGGCTATGCAACGCTCACAACCACGAGAAACATGCCAAACCAAGCGTACCAGCTCTCATTCCAGCTTGCCATGGCAAACAGCCAGACCGGAAGCCTGAGAATCGCGTCAGGCCCTGCAGGAGCAAAGGTGTATATTGACAGCAGCTACCTCGGAGATGCAGGCGCAATTGAAACTCCAGTGACATTCAATGGAATCAGTGTCGGTGACAGGGAACTCAAAGTCACCTATCCTGGCTATCAGGACTATGTCAAAGAAGTCTATATCTATCCAGACCAGATAGCATATGTAGTGGCAAGCCTTGTCGCTGACACGAACAAAACAGGCACGCTGTATGTATCTTCAATACCCAATAATGCAGAATTTTACCTCAACAGCGCGTATAAAGGAAAGACACCGCTGACTCTTGAAGCACTTGCTCCAGGAACTTACCAGGCAAGGCTCACACTGCCACACTACAAGCCATACACCTCGACTGTGGAAATAAGGGCAGGAGAGCAGGCAAGGATAGAGTTGGCGAGGCTTGAACTCCTGACTCCACCAAACCAGATAAACCAAACAAACCAGACAAATCAGACGCCCCCTTCAAATGTGGCAACGCTTATCATCTTTGCCCAGCCAGCGCTTGCACGGGTTTTCATCGACAATGTCGGCCAGGGAACAGTTCCCAGCGTGAACACGCCTTTGCGCATGGAGAACGTCGCTGTCGGAAGCCATGAGCTCAAGCTGTCCAAGCAAGGGCATGAAGATCTCGTCATGCAGATCACACTTGCTGCAGGAGAAACCAAAGAGCTGCATCTGCAGCTCACGCCAAATGCTCCTCCAGGACAGGATACTGGCATCCTGCAGGTCAGCTCGACGCCTTCAGGAGCATGGGTGCATGTTGATAATACAAGAGGTGGACCGCTCTATGTCCGAGGCACGACTCCGCTGACAATCACAGACCTGAGAACAGGCTACCATGTAGTGAAGGTGAACAAGCAAGGATTCTTTGACCATACCGCGACAGTGCTCATCGACGCCTCGAACCTCACAGAGCTCGCGGCTGTGCTCACTCCTCTTCCTTCAGAAGGAAATGTGACCACGCGAGTATATGTCTCATCAATCCCGCGCAATGCAGAAGTATTCATTGATACTGCGTCTGTGTCTGTAGGAAACACACCTTTAAGGCTGGAAAACATGGCTGCAGGCACATACACGTTCAAGCTCACGATGGCTGGCTTCCAGGATTTTATCACCCAGCGCCAGGTCTCAGAAGGATCATCCACGCTGATCTCGGCAAAGCTTGTCCCTATCAAAAAGGTTGGCACTGAAGACTTCACCTGCACAGACACTGACAATGGAAACACACCTGATTTGAAAGGGACAATCACCCAGCACTCAAAAATCCTGAACTTCACCAGCACATTCACTGACTTCTGCTCGCCATTACACAACGGGATCCTTTTTGAGTACGCCTGCCCGAGCAGCGCATTCGCTATAGACTGTACTGATCCTGCCAGCGGCTGGACGCACTGTTATGACGGCGCCTGCGCAGCAGGAAAGAGCGATCGGTGCACTGACAGCGACGGAGGCAACACTCCCCAGACAGTAGGCGCTGTCACCGGCATGCTCAACAACCAGGAATATAGCCAGCAAGACACCTGCCAGAGCAGCACGACATTACGAGAGTATCAATGCTCAGGCACAAGAATGGTTGAGGCGCTTGTCAGTTGCAATGACCCGACTCAGAGCTGGAATCAGTGTTCGGCTGGAAAATGCATTTAAATAGACCAATGAGCCTTCAAGAATGCTTCAAATAAAAAATCACAAGGTTTATAAAGAGGTGGCATTTTCTTGGGTTGTATTCCACATCCAGATAAATGCACGTCAATTTCCTGATCCCTCAACTCCCAAAATGGCAATATTTTCTTGAATAATCCAGAACATATCAAGGGAGATATTGCTATTGACAGACATCGCGTTCATGCCCTGGTAGTGTAGCTCGGCTTGACACGGCAAAGCGATTTGCCATGTTGCGAAAACTATCATGAAGCCCTGTCGAGGCTTCGACCCGGGTTCAAAAACAGCGTACACGACGCGCGAGTTGTGCTCTGCCCGCTGATGAAATTCCCGGCCAGGGCGTTTATGATCATAAAGCGGGCCGGTAGCTCAGCCTGGTAGAGCACTCGACTTTTACCGTGTTCAGGACGCTGTGAACAGCCAACCACGGTTGGCAGGCAGTCGCGTTCAGAACTCCGCAGACATCGAGTGGTCGCGGGTTCGAATCCCGTCCGGCTCAGCATTCACCAACAGGCAAACACGCTCACTGAAAATGTCACCCAAGCCCTTGGTATCCCACAACCTCATCCCCGAGCATGTCAAGCTCAAGGACAAGGAAAAAAAAGAGCTTTTTGAAGAGCTCAAGATTTCTTTCGCAGACCTTCCAAAAATCCTGAAGCGGGACCCTGCGATAGCCCACCTCGAGCCCAAAGTGGGAGATGTGATCAGGATCATGAGAAAAAGCCCGACTGCAGGAGAAGCACTCTTTTATCGGGGAGTCGTGAACAACTGATGAACAAGCAAAGCCAGCTCTTGATGAGGAGCTATTTCGAAGAGAACTCTATGGTAAAGGCGAATATAGAGTCCTTCAACCATTTCATAGATGAAGAGCTCGGGCTTATCATCGAGGAGAACAGGGAGATAGAGCCGACGATCATCCCCTCGAACGTGGACGAGTTCAAGATCCGCCTCGACAAGATCATGGTAGGAAGGCCAGAGATCATCGAAGCTGACGGCTCCAAGAGGAATATCTTTCCTATCGAGGCGAGACTGAGAAAGATTTCATACTCGGCACCTGTCACGATCGAGGTCTCATCCCTCATCAATGGAGTCCAGCGCGAATCATTCAAGACCACGATCGGATCCATCCCCATCATGCTCAAATCCAAATACTGCCACCTCTACGGCCTTTCCAGGGAAGATCTCATCAAGCAGGGCGAGGATCCTGATGACACTGGCGGCTATTTCATCATCAACGGCACTGAAAAGGCAGTCATCACTATCGAAGACCTTGCCTCGAACAAGATGATGGTCGAGAAGAATTCTTTAGGCGTTTCTGAATATTCAGGAAAGCTCTTCTCAGAAAAAGGCTCGTACAAGATCCCGCACACGATCGAGAAGATGAAGGACGGCGTATTCAACATGACCTTCACAAGAGTCAAGAGGATTCCGGTCATCGCGATCATCAAGGCATTAGGGCTCTTGAAGGACGAGGAGATCATGCGCTTCATCGACCTTCCTGAAGAGTCCAGCATCTACATCAACCTCTATGAGTTCATGGACATCAAGAACGAGGAGGACGCGCTCGATTACATCGCAAAGCGCATCGGCATCACCCAGGCAAAAGAGATACGGCTCGAACGGGTCAAGGAGATCCTGGACAAGTACCTGCTCCCCCACCTCGGCATTGACAAGAAAGACAGGCTCTACAAGGCATACAACATCTGCAAGCTGCTCAAGCAGTTCATTGTCTTCATCAACCAAGAGCGGCAAGACGATGACAAAGACCATTACAACAACAAGCGCCTGAAACTCGCAGGAGACCTCTTAGCTGACCTCTTCCGCGTCAACCTCAAAGTCCTGATCGGAGACCTTTTGTACAATTTCCAGCGGATCGTCAAGCGGGGAAAATTCCCGAGCATCAAAGTCATCATCAGGGAAAAGCTGCTCACGCAAAGGATCTACAGCAGCATGGCCACAGGAACCTGGGTCGGCGGCAGGAAAGGCATATCCCAGAGGATCGAGCGGCTGAATTTCCTCCAAACCCAATCCCACCTGCAAAGGGTCATCTCGCCATTATCAACCTCGCAGGAGAATTTCGAAGCACGGGCATTGCACCCGACGCATCTCGGCAGGCTCTGCCCGAACGAGACACCTGAAGGAACCAACATCGGGCTCAGGAAAAACCTCGCCCTGCTTGCGAGCGTCACACCAGAAATAAAGTTCAATGACATGCTTGCCCAGCTCAAGAAGATGGGCGTTGAGACAGTGAAATAAAAAGGCATATTCAGAAAATAAAACAATAAAAAAAATGAGCGAAGTCTACCTCGACAACCAGTTCGTGGGAACAGTGAAGAACGCGAAAGAGTTCGTAGACCAGATCATCACGAACAGGAGGATGAACAAGCTCCCTCCCACCATCAATGTCATGCACGACGAGGAGAATGACAAGGTCTTTGTCGAGATCTCCAAAGGACGATGCATCAGGCCATTGATCGTGGTGAAAGAAGGAAAGTCACTCCTCACGCCACGGCATCTCGAGCAGCTGGAGAAAAAGGAAATCACCTGGAGCGACCTGGTCAAGCAGGGCATCATCGAATACCTGGATTCTGCAGAAGAAGAGAATGCGCTCGTCGCCTTCTTCGAACAGGACCTCACGACAGAGCACACCCATCTCGAGATCACACCGCTTGACATCGTGGGCATCACGACCTCATTCGTGCCCTTCGGCAATTATGACCACGGCGTCAGGCTCACCCAGGGATCAAAGAACCAGAAGCAGGCCATCGGCTTCTATGCCTCAAACTTCTTCAACAGGATGGACATGGACGTCAACCTCCTGCACTATCCCCAGACACCTATTTGTACGACACTCACGCACAGCATACTTGACTATGACAAGCACCCGTCAGGCATGAACGTGTGCATCGCAATACTTTCTTACCAAGGGTATAATATGGAAGATGCGATCGTCTTCAACCAGGGCAGCATTGACCGGGGCCTGGCAAGGAGCACGTATTACCGTCCGGTGATCAGCGAGGAATTGCGCTATCCAGGAGGTTTGATTGATGAAGTCTGCATCCCTGACAAAGATGTCAAAGGCTACCGTTCTGAGCATGATTACCGGTTCCTCGAGCCTGACGGCATCATCTATCCAGAAGCCCAGGTGACGGAAGGAGATGTGATCATCGGCAAGACCTCACCTCCACGATTCCTCTCCAGCCTTGACGAGTACAACCTGGCGACAAGCTCGCGCAGGGAATCCAGCATGAACCTCAAACACGGAGAAAAAGGGGTTGTGGACTTCGTGCTGATCACTGAGAACGAAGACGGCAACACGCTTGTCCAGGTCAGACTCAGAGACCAGAGGATTCCAGAAATCGGGGACAAGTTCACCTCGCGCCACGGCCAGAAAGGCGTGATCGCGCATATTGTCCCTGAAGCAGACATGCCATTCACTGCCTCAGGAATACGGCCTGACCTCATCTTCGGCCCGCACGGCATGCCCTCACGAATGACTGTCGCCCATCTCCTGGAGATACTCGGCGGCAAGGTCGGCAGCCTCGCCGGAAGGTATATCGACGCGACTATCTATGAAGGAGAGAAAGAATGTGACCTGAAAAAAGAGCTCAAGAGCTATGGTTTCCTGGAGAACGGGACAGAGACCATGTATAACGGGACAACAGGAGAAGAGTACCAGGTCAAGATCTTCACCGGCAATATCTATTATCTCAAGCTCAAGCACATGGTAGCCAACAAGGTCCATTCACGGGCACGAGGTCCGATCCAGCTCCTCACCAGGCAGCCTACAGAAGGCAGGGCAAAAGAAGGCGGCCTCAGATTGGGAGAAATGGAAAAAGACACGTTTGTGGCCCACGGAACATCCTTATTGCTGAAAGAGCGGTTTGACTCTGACAAGACGACTGTTCCTGTCTGTGAGGGTTGCGGGCTCATCGCGATCTTTGACGCGAGAAAGAACAGGCCGTTCTGCCCTATCTGCGGCGAGAACGTGGAAATCTCGAATATTGAGATATCCTATGCATTCAAGCTCATGCTTGACGAGTTCAAGTCCATGATTGTATATCCGAAATTAGTGTTGAAAGGAAAATACTGAACATACTGATACAAGCTTCCACGCGCGTTTGAAAAAGGAAACTAAACATGGAAATCCCAACCTACAAGCAAGTCCATCAGATTGTCTTTGGCATCATGAATCCGAAGTTCATCAAGGACATGGCGAGTGTGAAGATCGTCACGCCAGAGCTGTATGACAAGGAAGGCTATCCTGTTGACGGCGGGCTCATGGACATCCGCCTGGGAGTCATTGACCCTGGACTGAAGTGCAAGACCTGCGGCAGCAAGCTCAAGGAATGCACAGGCCATTTCGGCTATATCGAGCTCGCCCGCCCGATCATCCATATCAAGTTCATCAATATCCTCATGGATGTGCTCAGGTGCACATGCAGGGAATGCTCACGCATCCTCATCCCGAAGAACAAGATCGAGAGCTTCATGGGAGAGCTCAATCTCATCGGCGAGACCGCAGGCATTTCTGAAAGAAGAGACAAGATCAAGATGATCATTGCAGAGCTCAAGACCATTGCACGATGCCCGCACTGCAAAGGAAAGCAGTTCAAGATCAAGCTGGAGAAGCCAACCACAATCATGGAGAATGAGAAGCGGCTTTCACCAATTGAAGTGCGGACGCGGCTGGAAAAAGTGACAGACTCAGACCTTAAGGTATTTGGCATGAACCCGAAATCATTCAGGCCAGAATGGTCTGTCCTGACGATACTGCCGATCCCGCCAGTCACGATGCGGCCGAGCATCACGCTCGAGTCTGGAGAGCGGAGCGAGGATGACCTGACACATAAGCTGGGAGACATTGTCAGGATCAACCAACGGCTTTTCGAAAACATCAATGCCGGAGCGCCAGAGATAATCATCGAAGACCTCTGGGACCTCTTGCAATACCATATCACCACGTTCTTTGACAATGAAGTTGCCCAGCTTCCTCCTGCACGCCATCGCGGAGGCCAGCCATTGAAGACACTCACTGCAAGGATAAAATCCAAAGAAGGCAGGATCAGGCACAATCTTGCAGGAAAGCGAACAAACTTTTCAGCACGCACAGTGATCAGCCCTGATCCCAAGCTCCAAATCAATGAAGTCGGCGTGCCCTCTGTGATTGCCATGAAGCTCACTGTTCCAGAGCGAGTGACTACCTGGAATATGGCCTACCTGAAAAAATTCATCGAGAAAGGGCCTGGCCAATATCCAGGAGCGAATTACATCATCAGGCCTGACGGCAAGCGGAAGAAGATTACTGACGAAACCCGAGAGCAGCTGTTGGAAGAGATCCAGCCAGGATTTATCATCGAACGCCATCTCATGGATGGGGATATCACGATATTCAACAGGCAACCATCCCTGCACAGGATGAGCATGATGTGCCATCGGGTGAAAGTGCTTCCCGGACTGACCCTGCGCCTGAACCCTGCTGTCTGCGCACCATACAATGCTGACTTTGACGGCGATGAGATGAACCTGCATGTCCCCCAGACAGAAGAGGCGCGTGCAGAAGCAGAGATACTGATGGAGGTCCAGACCCAGATCATCAGCCCCCGCTACGGCTTGAGCATCATCGGCTGCAACCAGGATGCAATCTCAGGAAATTATATTCTGACACAATCCTGGTTCAAAGTCCTAAGAAGCCAGGCAGTGGACATGCTCAACGCCATTGGCATTGACGACTTCTCCAGCCTCGCGAACAAGGATGAGGTGAGCGGGAAAGAAATATTCTCCTGCCTGATCCCTAAGGATTTCAACTTCAAGGGCTTGTCACGGATCTACAAGTCAGACCCGAACCATCCTGACGCGGTCGTGGAGATCAGGAATGGCAAGCTCATCTCCGGCGTCATGGACAAGAACAACCTCGGAGAAGGATCAGGGCTTCTGTTGAGAAATATCCATAAGAAATATGGTGCATTGCAGACCGTGGACATCCTCGGAAAGATCTACAGGCTGGGCATCGAGACACTCTACAGGTACGGATTCACTGTCTCATTGGAAGACATCAACCTCAAAGAGAAAGACCTGGATGAAGTCAAGTCACTGCTCAACCAGGCAGAGCATGAGGTCAATGAGCTCATCAATGAATACCATGCAGGGAAACTGGATACCATGCCAGGACGGAGCATGGAAGAGACACTTGAAGTCAGGATACTCGAGCGCCTGAACAGGGCAAGGGATGAGGTCGGCAAGATAACCTCATACAAGATCAACCAGGAAACAGGCACCCTGTGCATGATCAAGTCAGGCTCGCGGGGAAACCTCATCAACCTGGCGCAGATGGCTGCCTGCGTGGGCCAGCAGGCATTGCGCGGCCAGCGCATCAAGATCGGCTACAAGAACAGGACATTGTCCTGCTTTAAGCAGCACGATTTAGGCGCTGACGCACGCGGGTTCATCAGGAATAGCTTCAAGTCAGGGCTCAAGCCATACGAGAGTTTTTTCATGGCAATGACCGGCAGGGACAGCCTTATGGACACTGCATTGCGTACTCCGAAATCAGGCTACCTCTACCGAAGGCTGGCGAACGCCATGCAGGACCTGAAAGTCGAATATGATTACACAGTCAGGGATGCATCAGGAAAGATCATCCAGTTCGCCTACGGAGAGGATTCCCTTGACGTCTCAAAGACAGAGGCAGGAAAGATCAATGTCAGGAAAATAATCTATTCAGTCGAGTGAAAGTCATCGTGCACTACAACAGCATAAACTGAGAACTACCATGAAAGACATTATCGAAGATTACAAAGACCAGCTCCCGAGCCAGATCATCGAGGACGTCCGCAAGAACATTGACAAGATATCTGGCAAGACACGCCTGAAGAAGATCATGGAAGAGATTGTGCGGGAGTACCGGCAGTCCCTTGCAGAACCAGGAGAGTCAGTAGGGCTGGTCAGCGCAGAATCCATCGGAGAGCCAGGCACACAGATGACCCTGAACACATTCCACTTCGCCGGCGTCTCAGAGATGAATGTCACGACAGGACTGCCCAGGCTTATCGAGATCCTCGACGGCAGGAAAGAGATCAGCACCAAGATGATGATGGAGATCCACCTGAAAAAGCCCTACTGCGAGGGCAAGGACATCAAGCAGGTCGCGAAATCCATCAAAGAGACCACGTGCAAGGAATTCATCAAGGAGATCCAGATCGACATGGTCGAGCTGGTCATGACCATCGAGCTGCTCTCCCCGAAGCTCGAGCATATCTCTGCAGCGAAGGTCGCTGCCATATTGGACAAGTCAGTCAGGGGATTCTCGTTCAAGTTGAGCAAAGACAGCAAGATCATCGTGAAATCCACCTCAAAGGAAGAGAACCTGAACAGCCTCTACAAGCTCAAGGAGAACATCAAGGATGTCTATATCTCAGGCATCAAGAACATCACGCAGGTCCTTCCGGTCAAGCGGGAGAGCGAGTTCATCATCATGACAGCAGGCAGCAACCTGAAAGACATCATGAAACTGCCGTTCGTCAATATCGAGGCAACGATGACCAATGACATCTTTGAGATCGAGAAGGTCTTCGGCATCGAGGCTGCACGCCAGGCGATCATCAACGAGATCCTCAAGGTCATCAAGACACAAGGCATTGAGATCGACATCAGGCACCTCATGCTCGTCGCAGACACCATGTGCGCCTCCGGCCATGTCCTGGGCATCAACAGGTACGGGATCGTGAAAGAAAAACCGTCTGTCTTGGCCCGGGCATCATTCGAGACACCCATCAAGAACATCATCAATGCCAGCCTTGTCGGAGAAGTCGACAACCTGAACAGCGTGATCGAGAATGTCATGCTCAACCAGCCGATACCTGTCGGCACAGGATTGCCCGGCCTGGTGACCAGAATGAAAAAGGAAAAAGCGTGATACCATGAGCGTTGAAGAGATACGGAAGAACCTGCAGTCAAAGAAACTCCTGATCGGCACGAACGAAGTGCTGAAGAACCTGAAGAAAGGGCTGGTGCAGAAAGTCTATCTTGCAAAGAACACAGATCCGCTGGTACGGAAAGATATCGAGCGCTATGCGACAATAAACCAGTTCGAGATCGAACGCCTGGATTTGGCAAACGACGAGCTCGGCACAGCCTGCAAAAAACCCTATGCGGTTTCTGTCATCGGAATGTTGAAATAGAAAAAAGCGTGAGCACATGCGAAACAGGATAACCTACACCACAGACCTTCTCCAGACCATGGCTCTTTTTGAGAAAGTCACCCATGCCCGTCTGCGGGACTGCTTTTTCTCACGGGAAAAGCTCGTGTTTGTTGTCAAGGAAGGGGAGATCGGCAGGGCATTGGGAAGG
>JAZDID010000097.1:0-20003 GCA_043805315.1 Nanobdellota archaeon
TGCCTCTTATAAATGTTTCCAAAAATCACCACTTGATAGTGGTCTTTATATTTTTCACCCAATCAACAAACTATAAAAACATCCTTCAAATCTCGCTTCAATTATGAAAAAGCTCACCGTCGGCGGCCAGGCAGTCATCGAAGGCGTGATGATGCGCTCGCCAAAGTACTATGCTGTCGCTGTCCAGAAGAAGAACAGGAAGATCGTCACCAAAACAACGCGCTTCAACAGCATCCAGCAAAAGCATTGGTTCTTCAGGCTTCCCATCATCAGGGGGATCATCGTCCTCTTCGAGACCTTGGTCATCGGCATGAAGATCCTGTTCTATTCATCCCAGCAGGCAGGCGATGAAAAAGAGGAGAAGCTCTCCTGGAAAGAGCTCGCGTTCACGTTCGGCATCTCCATTGTCCTTGTGCTCGCGCTGTTCAAGTTCCTGCCGCTGTTCCTGGCGTATTTCTTCCAGAAAAAGCTCGGCCTCGGGAATGTGTATTTCAACCTCATCGACGGCGGCTTTAAGCTCCTGATATTCCTGATCTACATCCTCCTCATCTCGTCCATGAAAGAGGTCAGGCGATTATTCCAGTACCATGGCGCAGAGCACATGGCAGTCTCGTGCTATGAAGGAGGAGAAACGCTCACTGTGCAGAACGTCAGGAAATACTCAACATTGCAGCCGAGGTGCGGGACCTCATTCATCTTCTCCGTCATCCTGATCAGCATCATCGTCTACATCTTCATCCCGTTCCAATACAGCCTCTGGCAGAAATACCTCCTGCGGATACTCTTGTTGCCGGTCATCGCAGGCCTCTCCTATGAGCTCATACGCCTTGCAGGCAAGTTTCCGAAGAATCCTGTCCTGTATGCCCTGATCTCTCCGGGCCTGCTGATCCAGAAACTCACGACAAAAAAACCAGACATAGGCCAGATAAAAACTGCTGTCGCCGCGTTAAGCGCTGTTCTGAAGAAGGAGAAAGCCTCTTTCTAAAATATCACTATTTTGAAATGGAAACATTTAAATAGTTCGGATGGATTTTAATAGGAGGGTGTTGGGATGGATGTCAAATCAATCATTCGTCAAATAAGGGATTTTCAGCGTCAAAGCGTCTCTCTTGGAGAGGAAGCAAACCGCCTCTTAGAAACAGTGCGGGAGTCGCTCTTGTCAGGAGCTGAATCTACAGGTGACAAGATTCGGGATTTTGTCATCGTCAACCAGAGATCCCTCTCTTCTGAACAGGAAAAGCAGTACAGGGATTTGGATGCGCGATTGCGGGATCATGTCGGTAACCAAGTTCTTCTTGTCAGCCAGCATAGCTATCAAGAGCCCTTGATACATTATGCATTTGCTCCATCTGAGCGAGAACTCATGAAGACTGTTGAAATCAAGACAGAGGAATTGGGAGTGTTGACAGGAGGTCTCGAGTTTGACCTTAAGAACGGCATGATTGTCTTGCCGACAGCGAGATATGCGAAACGTTCTGAGGACAAAGAATGGTCTCTTGTCGAGGATGCAATCAGATTCCATTGGCTCGAGATGGCAGGCTCAAGCAGGCCTTACCCAGCCGATGCATGTCTTGATCTTTTGTTACGTGCGCTTCCCGAAACCGAAAGGCAGACGAAATCATTGCAGATATTCCTCGGGCAAGAGGTCGCGCAATATTATTACCGGACAGGCAATCCTGATGTGGCATACACGTATGCCTTGGACCTGCTCTGCCTCGAGGTTCCTGGGGATTTCAGGAAAGCCTATGAAGAACACCTGAGGTGCCAGAGAGAGCATGTTTTCATGGATTTAAAGGACCTCATCCAAAGAATAGGCCGGTTCAAGGAAAAAAAAGAAAATATCCTCAATTATGCACACCTGCGTCAGGAGAAAGAAAAGGGAATCCGCGAGCAATTGCAAAAAGCGATCAAGCTGGACATGCACAGAATACCTTTGGTGATTGCAACTCGTCCTGGCATGAGCATCGATGTTCCGCAATATATCCTCGGCTATTGCGAAGAGTACAGGATAGAAATTCCCCAGTGATCGTTCTTACTCAATAATTTTCTTCACATCCCCTTCTCCCAAAAAGAACTCAAACGGGACTTCCAGGACAGACTCCCTGAACTTGGCGAACGTGTCTTTCTTCAGCTTCTTCCTGAACTCGGTGATGAGCTTGGAGATCTGAACATTCATCCTGTCCAAGTCATATTTGACTTCCAAGAGCTCGAACCGCAGGTCATGCATCTCTGTTGAGAAGAACTCTTTCTGCGCCAGCAGGTTGCTGTCCCTGTCGATGATATTGTTCAGGATCTTGTTGGACTCTGCCTCCAGCTCAAGGATCTTCCCTGAGAGCTTGTTCAGGTAGACCTGCATGCCTTCGATGTCGTCTGTGGAGATCATGCCATATCTTGGCGTTCTGGTATTTATAAATGTAGCTTTTTTTTAGTAGGTGTCGCATCCCTTCTAAAACATTTACAAACCAAAACATTTAAATATATAATAATACACATACATCAGTATGGGCACCATCACCATCAATGTGAACGACGAGACAGAAGAACTCTTCCGGAAGCGCGTCTCCCAGCTCTACGGCAAGAGGAAAGGCAGCCTGGGAAAGGCGCTCACCGAGGCCATCCGCGAGTGGAGCAAGAGGAAGGAGTACTTTGACCGTTGCCTCGAACTCCTTACTGCCGGGGCAGACTTGGGAAAGATAAAATTCAAGAGCAGGGATGAGCTCCATGATCGCCATTGACACGAACATCCTCATCTATGCCTTTGATACTGCCTATCCGCGGAAGAGGGCTGTGTGCAAGAAACTATTGGAGGAAGTATTCGCAGGCAGGAAGAAGGCAGTACTCACGAACCAGATCCTTGCAGAATTCAGCGCAGCTGTGACTAGGAAGATAGAGAAGCCGCTGGCAAAGAAGGATTGCCAGGCCATCATCGGCGCCTTTCTCTCCAGCGAGAACTGGAAGATCCTCAATTATACTGGTGATACAGTCCTTGGTGCCCTTTCTTCTGAGAAACCGTTTTGGGATTCGCTGATCGCGCAGACATTGAAGGAGAATGGCATCCGCGAGCTCATCAGTGAGAATGAGAAGGATTTCTCTGGAACTGGATTGATCGTGAGGAATCCTTTTACGAAGTGAGCTAAACATCTTAATGAAGGGGACTGAGTGAGCCGAAGGCGAACGAATGTCGCCTGGTTTCTATCAAATCCCCCTAAAATCGAAGATTTTTGGGGCGTAAAAAATTAAAAAATTTTTTACATTTTCCAAAGATTTGAGCGAAACATTTTTATACCCCTCCTCTTTAGTTCTTCCTATCATATTCATTTGAAAAAGGGGTGTGTTGATGAAGAAGATGTCGATTAAGCCGCCGAAGGCTCCTGATTTCAAGCCTCCGAGCCTGCCGAAAGCCAAACTGCAGCCCAAGAAAGAAGAGAGTTCTCCTGTTCCTCAACTCATGTCATCTCAAATGCAGGAAGCAAGCCCTCCACGCATTTCTCCTGCAACTGATTCCCCTGCAAGTGTTCCCGTACAAGAATCAGCTCCCGATGCACTGATTGCTCAAGAACATTCTGTTCCCCTTCCTCCTCCTGGCATGACGAAACAGCAGCCAACAGAACGCAAGGGCGGCTTTTTCAAGCGCCTGTTCAGGAGGGTTCCGCACAGGCCTGAAGACATCGCAGTCCCTGTCCAGAAGATCTCTCCTGCATATTCTCAACCGCAGCCTTCGCCACCTCCTGCCAGCATGCTTGACCTTGTGCAGAATACCAATAGAGACCTCAGTACACAACAGGATTTTCTGAAATTTGATGTGGATAAGCCTCCTCAAAAGATCATGCGTGCTGAAGGGGATGAAGAGACAACCCTTGATTTTGAGACAGAAGTTTTGCAGCAGCCAAAGAACGACCTTGATGCCCATCCTGAAGAAATCCTTGCGCCGCCGAAGCTTGAAGAGCTTGATGATGAGCTGCAGCAGGGCTTGAGTGCATTGCGGAAAAAATTGGGCCTGGAGCCAAAAGCTGAGCTTGAAATACCTCCTGAGGACAAGCTCGACCTCAGCGAGAGCATCACGCAGGAAAAAGAGACATTCCGCCCTGACCAGGTTGAAGAAATCAGGATCGCAGCACCAGAGCTGGAAGATCAGGAAGTCAGCATTTTCACGGCAAAGCCTCCGGAAGAGATACCGTTCTCTGTGCAGCCTCAAAAGCCAATCATCGCGCAAGAGAAGCCAATTCCTGAGCCTGCACCTATTGAACAAGAAGCCGTTCCGCAGCAAGAGAAATCAGTGCAAAATCCTGTAAAGGAAAAACAAAAGTTTGATGCTGAAGGCCGTACTGATTGGACTGCAGAGGTCAAAGATATCGAGGCCAAGAAAGGGGAGAAGCCCGCGCCAGCAGAAGACAAACCAGTCCAAGCCGCCTCACAACCTCTTGTCCCAGAACCGCCGAGAGAGCTGAATCAAGAAAAGAAGAAGCAAGGGTTCATCTTCGGTATCGCTGGCAAATTCAAGAAGATGCCTGACCAGAAGCCGATGATGACTGTGGAAAAGGTCGTCACACCAAAAGCCATGCCTGATGTGTCAGGGCTTGTCTCTCCTGCAGCAGCGCTCTCTTCCTTGCTCAAAATGCGGGAATTGGACATTGACAAGATTCCTGAGCTGCCCTTGCCTGAGAAAAAGCCTGTGGTTGAGACTATTGAAGAAAAGCTGATCCAGGCAGCCCAGATGAAGACGCGCCAGGAGCTGGCTCATGAGAAGCTCAAGGAGCAGGTCATGCCTCTTTTAGAGGTGCGCCCTCTTTCAGAAGAAGAAGTCAAGCAGATTGTCAACACGCTCAATAAGGAGGACAAGCAGTTCGAGAAATATTATGCCACGTTCGAGCAGTTCATCTTGTCCTTGCAGGAGGAGTTCCGGCAGATCGCACGCTCGCCGTTCTCCTATCGGCATCTGATCGGCGACAAGGAAGAGCTGAAGCAGAAGACCAGGAAGCTTGAGGCAGGCCTCTCTGACGACTCAGGGAAATGCCTGGTCCTGAAGAACGGCAAGAAAGTGTACTCATGCGCAGACCTGTACACTGCACTGTCCAAATCACCAGATGATCTTTTCAAGTACCATGTCTCTGCAGGAAAGAATGATTTTGCAAACTGGATTTCAGGCTCTCTGAACAAGAAAGCTGCGGCAGCGCAACTCAGGAAGGCAAAAGGAAAACCAGAATTCCTCTCTCTTCTCAAGCGGCTCGCAGAAAAGGAATCACGAGCACGGGCAGGAAAGCAGAACGCGCTGGCTGAGCTGAAAGAACGCCTTTGCTGGATAGAGGAGAAAGAGGCGAAGCTGAAAGAATACAATATCCCACTCTTCTTAAAACTGCACGAAGCTTCGAGCCTAGGGTCCATGGCAAAGCTCCTGAAGACCATCGAGTTCGTCTTCAAAGTGGACATGGATGACATCATCATCGCGAGCGGTGACGAGTTCACTGCATGGCTGAAGCGCTACCTTAATAACGAGCGCATCGCAAAGCAGGTTGACCTGGAGACGCTCAAGCACGATCTTGAGATCCTCCTTGACCGGTCTGGCCAGAAGCTCCAGTTCCAGATCGAGCAGAAGGAGAAAGAGCTCCTGCAGGTGTATGACAAGTCCAGGCAGGAGAAGGCAGGGCTTGAGATGCAGAGAAAGAATGACCAGGCAGAGAAAGAGCAATTCCTCACTGAGAAGAACAGTTTTGACCAGATGCTCAGCAAGAAGAAGGCCGCGCTGGAGAATGCATTTGCGGATCTCCGTGAGAAGCTGAAGAAAGAGCACGCAGCAAAGCTGGAAGAACTCAGGCGCGAGAAGGAGAACTTCAAGAAGCTCCGCATCAAGCAGGATCTTGACATCTTCGCTGAAATCCAGAAGCTTGAACGATGGAAGCAGAAGCTTGCGAGCCAGCAGCTGGACCTTGAAGAAGACAGAAAAGAATTCGGGGTCAAGAAAAAGACGCTGCTTGCAGAAAAGGAAAAGCAGCTGAAGGAAATGGCCGACAAGGTGGCTGCGCTCAGGAAAGAACACAGCATGCTCACGAAAAAGAGGGCTGACGAGGAGAAACGGCTTGCCGGATTAGAAGAAGAGCACAAGAAGCACGTCAAGAAAGACCCTGATCTGCACTACAGCACGCCCGACAAGAACCAGGCCGGCTTTGAGAAATACCCGCAGGCCGAGACCGTGCAGGAGATCAGGCACGCGGCCAGCCAAAAATTCTATGATGAGAGTGAGCAGATAAAGCAGCTGGTCAAGCAGGGGGATATTGAAGGCGCGAAAACAGCGTATAACAACCTGCGCGAGGAGTTCATTGCAGCAGAGCTGGCAGAGGGCGAGAGGCCTGTGCTGCACAACCTGCTGCGGACATTGTACGACGATATCCACCTGGCGAGCCTGAAGCAGTGATTGAGAGTGCAGGTTTTTTTTCGCAGATTCTGTTTCCTACCTTTTTAACCGATGCGTTTATGATTGCGGCATTACCTTCTGAAAATATGCATGAGAAATGTATGAGAAATCAAAAAAGTAAAAAACAGCCTCACCCTGCTTTCTTCTCCTCGAGCTTCTCCTTCCGCTCATGCGGGAACCTGCGCTTCACCGTGATGGGAATGACTCCCGCGTCGAATTCGAGCTTGGCTATCTCGATCGGGTTGAACTTGATCTCTTCCATCTTCTTCTCAGAGAGCTTGACCATGAAGGGCGCGCCCATGGAGATCTGCAGCGCCCTGCTGCCGATCATCCTTGCTTTCTCGTATTTCGTGTACTCATTCTCCGCTAGGATTATCTTTCTCATGCTCATCACCTATTTCTCGAGAGTTCATCACAGCAATTTTCTCAGCTCATGGCTCTTTTCTTGCGCAAGGTCGATCATGCGGTCGATGTCCTGGATCAGCAAAGGGCTGTCTCCTCCCTTCTGCAATGCGCACAGCTTGCCGTCTGCAGTGAATGCAGCAGTCAGCCGGGCGTCAAGCGCCTTCTCTTCTGCTTCTGTGGGATCTATCAAGTAATTGTCCCCGATCTTCACCACCGTGACCGTGATCGGCCATGCCTTCATCGGCAGCTTCTCCTTTGTCTTCTTTTTGTAGTCGACTCTTTTGTCTTCGTATTCCGGAAAGGTAGTGGATTTCAGGGCGGCGATGGTCGCGAGCGCGCCCACGTCGATGAGATTGCCGTCAGTGTTGATCGGGCAGATGTCCACGCTGATGAGCCAGACTTTCTCTCCCTTGGTGATGCAGAGCTTTCTCGTGTCAATGACCTTGCTCTCACGGATTCCGCGGTCGATCACGCGGGCCACTTCGATGGATTCAATGCTGGGCGGGCCTGATTCGAAGTCAGGGTTGCTCAAGGGCAATAATTCTGCGCCGACCATGAGCACGCCGTCTTCCGGCTGGTCAGGGAATGGGGTTCCGACGCTCAGCTTCACGCCAGCGATCACTTCAGTGTCGCCGCATTTCACCCTGGCTGAGCCTTCTGCGGTCTGGATCACATCGAGCTCGATCTCGATCTTCCGGTACTCTTCATTCTGCCTGCCGTCCTGCCTGTAGCCTTGCTTCAGGCTCTCGTTGATTGTCTCTTTGAGTTCTTCATTCATGGTCATCACCGTTAGTGATCTTGAATTTTTCCTTGAGGACGCTCCGCTGGATTTCCGCGATCTTCTGGAGTATCGGCTTTCCAATCTCTATGGCCTTGAAGAGCTCCTCTTTGGTGATCAGCCCGTCCATCTGGAGCAGGGTGATCTCGCCAGTGCTGGGGATTATGGCGATGGGAATATCAGCGACATCCCCTTCTTCGTAGGACTCTTCCTTATAATCAAGGTCCACGACGAGCATGTCATCGACTTTTCCCACAGAGATGGCTGCCACCATGTCCTGCATCTCGATGCCTGCGTCTGCAAGCGCGATGGATGCTGCGCAGATGCCTGCGCACCTGCTGCCCGCGTCTGTCTGGGGAAGCTCGATGAACACGTCAACAACTGCGTAAGGGAAGTCATCCAGATTCACTACAGGCAGCAGCGCCTTTTCTGTGACGAGCGAGATCTCTTTTGACCTCCTGCTCGGCCCTGGCCGTACCCGTTCGCCCATCCCTGAGAAGGGCATCATGTTGTAGTTGCAGCGCAGAACGCCCCGTTTCGGGTCCTGCATAAACCGTGGGTGCAGCTCTCGTGGCCCGTAGACTGCTGCGTATGCTGAAGTCTTCCCGATCCTGAAGAATGCCGAGCCGTCGGCTTTTTTTATGATGCCTGCCTTGGCTTCGATATCCCTCGTTTCATTGAATGCTCGTCCGTCAATTCTTTGTTTGTATGTCATAGTATTTTACCTTTTCATTGTGATTTTATTGGAGGTGCTGTTCCATCTCTCCTCCTTCTTCAAGCTTGACATCGTCTAACTTTTTTCCTGTTGCTGATTCAAGATATTCCCGAATCCGCTCAGTCAGGCCTGAGAGGTGGCTTTCGCTCTCGATTTTGTAGATCGTGTTGGCTGCGATGATCTCGTTCTTCGGCTCTCCCTGGATCCAGACAAGCCCGTTCTGGCCGACGATGATCTTGCAGTCTGTGGCTCTCTTGAGCATGCTCACCATACTGCCTTTCTTGCCGATGATCCGCGGCACTTTGTGCGTGTTGACCCTGATGATCCTGCCGCCTTTCAGCTTGCGCAGGCCAGGCCCTCTGCAGCTCAGGTCGACCAGGTTCTGGCTGGTCACCTTGACGATCTTTGCCACCAGGTGGTCATCCAGGGCATAGTACCTGGTGAGGTTCGCTCCTTTCTGGATAAAGTCAAAGCTCCCCTCCTTGAGCCCTAAGAGGGAAGTGTAAGGGCTGTTAATCTCCACGCGCCAGCCGTTCATCGTGATGTCTACCACTTTTCCAATCACGATATCGTCCCTTTTGGGAAGGTATCTTCCGGAAAGCGGGATGATCTTGAGGACTTTTCCGTCCACAACCAAGAGCCCGAGCCTTTTTGCGAGGATCTTGTTCTCCATTCTGTATGTGCCGAAGCTGGGGAGGAATTCCATGCCTTCTGCAAGCACCTCTCCTGGCACGACGATCTCTTTGTCTTGTGTCACTAATGTCATTGTTGTTCACCGTATTATTTTTCTGTGAGTTTTTTTTGTTTCTTAATTTTTTTGGGTTTTTCCTTTTTTATTTTATGACCTTGATCTGTATGCTTCCATGGGTGCGCGAGTTGAGCTCGTCGAAGAACTCGGTCTGCAGCCCGGCAGGAATCTCGATGATCCCGTACCACGAGCCGTCGTTCTGCCACTCATTCTTCTTCAGCTTGCCGAATCCTGAGATATAGCCGTACATTTTCGCTGCAAGGTTTCCCGGGACATGGAGCTCTATTTCCTTGGTCTCGAACTTGAGCGGGATGATGGGCCTGAGCTTGTCGATGATTGCGGTCAGCTGGTCTTCTGCAGACTTGGTGTCGTCGATGTGGACCTTTGCCTCCTCAAACGCGTTCTCAAGCCTGATGATGGGATGCGGGAGCCCGGTGCGCGAGTCGATGGTGTTCCGGTGGATGATCTCGAGTATCTTGCGCCGCTTCTCATCCCGCTTCTTCTCGCGGTACTCAGTAGTGAGTTGTATCTCTCCTTCTTTCAGGATCTTTTTCGCCACTTCAAGGATGTCGTCAGTGCTGAAGTTTTTTTTCAGGATCTCTGCAGACACCACATTCCCTTTCCGGGGATCTGAGAAGATCTTTTCCGCATGCAGGATTTCCCTGATGTCAATCTCGCCTCCCTGCTTATATGCCATGGCAAGGTCTGGGTCGATGACGATCTCGAAGATCTGGCCTGCTTTCTTGATGCGGGCGACATTGAAGGAGACCCGCTCATGGTCAAAGTTTATCCGTGTCATGGTCAGAAGGCAAGAGATTTATTTTTCCTTGAGCAGCTTGCGGATCTTGTCCTTGGGGACTTTCTCCATGAGCCGTTTCTTGTCTGAGATGAATGCGGTGTCGATGCGCTCGGCATTGATCTTGGTGTCGAGGACTTTCTTGAGCGCCTTGATTGCGAGGACAAGGGCTTCGTCCATGGTCATGCCGTCCCTGTACTCGTTGTGCAGGATTTCATCAATATCTGTCTCGCCCTCTCCGATAGCAGTTGCCTTGAACTGGTAGAACAGCCCTGTGGGGTCTGTCTCGAAGAGCTTCATGCCGTCCTCGTCAATCCCTGCGATGAGGAGCGAAACGCCGAAAGGCCGCAATCCTCCTGATTGGGTGCAGATCTGCTTCAGGTTGCAGATGTCTTTGACGATGGAAAGGATGTCGATTGGGCTGTCGTAGGTGACTTGGTGCTGCTGTGCCTTGAGCTGGGCGCGCTCGATCAGCACCCGGGCGTCTGAAAGGATGCCTGCAGCAGTCGCGATGATGTGGTCGTCGATCTGCCAGATCTTCTCGATAGTCTCTGGGATGACGAGCTTGTCAACAATTCTTTTGTCAGTCACGAGCAGGACTCCGTCCTTGCAGACCATGCCGATGGCAGTATTGCCGAGCCTGACGGTCTTTTTCGCGTACTCAACTTGGAGCAGCCTGCCGTCTGGGCTGAACATCGTGATGGCTCTGTCATAGCCCATCATCTGGTGCTGTACTGGTTGCATGCCTTCGTCGCCTTTTGCCATTGTCGTATCACCTTTCCCTTATTTAGCTTGCAAAATAGTGTTGCTCTAGCGTATTGATTGTGCCTGATGCAGAGAGCGTCTTGATGAGATAGTCATCTCCATCCTCAGTGATGGTGAGCGTTTGCTGGTTCATGAGCATCATGCTCACCCGCACCTTATTGACGTATTTGTGCCCCATTTTGATGATGCCTCGCTGTGTTTTTTGGTCGAATGTGACTGGCATGATCCCTGCATTGCCTGCACTGAATAAGCCAAGATTTCTTTTTATCCCGTCGATTATACCTGGAAATGCCTCTTTCTTGAGATTATTCTTTGAAATGACCTCAAAAGCAAGATAACGCTTTTTTTCTCTTGCGCTGGGCTTCAATTGCTTGATTTTATGCATTTTTAGTCTTTTTTATTAGCGAACCTGTCTTTTTTTTATGATTTTAAGAAAGAAAAAACCTGTCCGCTATTCCTTTTCTCTCTTCTTTTTTGAGGAAAGTACAGATGTTTATAAAGGTTTCGAAGCAGAAATTCAGCAGTGCAGTGCGAGTTACTTCTTATTCTATTTTCCTCTTATCTCATTTCTGTCGGATTCTCTTGTATCCTCTTCTCCTGGCTGAAAAAATACCAAAGAAATAAAAGAAAAAAAACAAAAAAAGCCTTCATCCCAAAGCCGGGCTTAAAAATCAGGCTTTTGTTGAACAAATTTGTTGAGAAACTTCGCTTGCGCTGTTTTCCTAAAACTTCTTGCGTTTCTGGTAGCAGTCCCTGCAGTACACTGGCCTGGGGTTACCGTTGGTATCACTCCCTGGTTTGAAGGGTACTTCGCATTCTTTGCCGCAGTCGGCGCAAATCGCCTTGTGCATTTCGCGAGGCCCGAAGCTTCTGAAACCGCCTCCGCCGCCTCCTCCGCCGCCGCCACCAAACTTCCTGTCAAATCCCATGTTTTTTTCACCTAGTTGTGTTAGTTATACTCCCGATTTCAGCGCATATAACGCGACTAGAATCAGTTATATACTAAAAGGGAAGAAACAGCAGGAGTATTTAAATGTATTTGTTTTGATGGTTTCTAAGCTAACTTCAGTGTCTGGAGTGGCAGTAAGTTGGGTTCAGTAGCCTATCGGCTGTCTGTTTGGCTCAGTGCGTCATTGGCAGTTCACTGGGCTCTGTTCACTGTCGGCAATTTTGGCTGGGTTCAGTGCGCAGTTGTCCCCACCCTCCATCATTGAACAAGTTCAATGGGGCATAGTCGAGAACCTCGACAGGGTTTGGACAAGGTCCAAACTTTGTGCATAGCCCAAACCACCCCCATCCACCACCCGAGGATGTGCGATGCACTACATCCATACTGTTGGCAGTTAGCTGGGCTCAGAACAAAGTATTCAGATGACCGGCACTTCGCCTTCTCCTGTCTTGATGCCGTAGATGAACAGGAATTTCCAGAATAGGCTCTTTTTGATGCTGATGTTCACTGAGAATCCTGCCTCTTGGAATACTTTCTTGAGCTCTTCAGGATTTGAGAACAATGTCTTATTTGGCAGGAAATAGTAGAAGTCGATGTATTCGACAAAGCAGATCTTGCCTGCCTCTGGCAATATATCGTAGATCTCTTTGAGGACTTTTTTCAGGTCCTGGATATAGGTCAGGTGGCCGACTGAGAATACCATGTCCACTTTCTTCACATTGGGATGGATCCTGTTGATCATGTGCTCGTCATGGATGAGCTCGACGTTCTTGAATCCCCTTTTCTCGATCCGTTTCCTCAGGATTTTCAGGTTCTTCTCGCTCATGTCCATGGCGATGACCTTTCCCTCTGGCCCGACCTTCTCTGCCAAGTGCATGGTCAATGTGCCCACGCCGCTGCCGATCTCCAGGACAGTCTTTTCTTCCAGGTTCTTGAAGAATGAGAGGATGTATTTCCTCAATTTCTTCGGAAGCAGGATGTCCTCGAAAAAAAAGTTGAACTTGGCAAAGGTGTTGGAGAACATGATGACGAATTCAGGATTATAATAGAAGGTCAGCAGGAGATAGATAGGAAAGCCGAAGAGGAGGAAAGAGCCGATGATCTCAAGGTTGTGGAGGCCTGAGGACTCCTTGACAGCCCAGGAGACGATGATCCCGAGGTAGATGAGCGCGACAAAAATGGGAAGGACCTTTCCTCCGGGGACCTTGAATGGCCGGTGATGGTCCTTTTTCTTGAACCTGAGGATGACGACTGCGAAGAGGACAGTGATGTACATGAGCAGGGCAAGAGGCACGAGATAGCTGAGCATGGTGAGATAATGGCCGAACGCGATGAAGACAAGGAAGACTGAGACAAAGATCTGGAACAATATGGCCTTATCTGGGGTCTTGAATTTCTTGTGAATATGGGAGAATTGCTCGATGAAGAGCTTGTCCCTGCCGAGCGCTAGCAAAAGCCGAGGCCCGGAGATGATGCCGCCTGCTGCTGAGCCGATGAGCGTCACCACTATCCCGATTCCCAGGATCGTTGGGCCAAGGCTGCCATAGATGACCTGGGCCACATCAAGGAACGAGGTGCTTGAAGCTGCGGTCTGGCTCGCATTGAGGATTCCGATCGTGACCACTGCAACGCCGAGTCCGAGTACTGATGAGATGATTGTGGCGATGATGAGCGCTTTTGGAATGACTTTCTCTGCATTGATCGTCTCTTCTGCCATGAATGATGCTGATTCCCAGCCAAAGAATGTCTCGATGATGAAGAAGAGCGTGACAAAGACAAGCAGGATGTTTGGAGGGATAAGGGGGTGGAAGTTGGCTGTTTGGATGTGAAAGAGCCCGGGAAAGACGATGAGTGAGATGACAATGAGCGTGATGGCAGCGAAGAACAGGAGGATCCCTGCGCTCGCCTCGATGCCGTGGTAGGCGATGATATTCAGGATCAGGATAATGGCGATGCAGATGATGATCTTGGCCATCCATTTGGTCTGGTCTGGAATCGCGTAATCGACTGCGGCGACGATCAGGACTCCAGTGGTGATATTCCCCACGATCCAGGTAATCCAGCCGATGAGAAATGAGGGGAATCTGCCGTAGGCTTGCTTGGCGAACTCGTACACGCCGCCTGCGTTCGGGAACATGCTGATGAGCTCGCCGAAACACGCAGCCACGTAGACTGTGATCAGCGTGAGCAAGAGCCAGGCGAATAGGGAGGAGACGCCGGAGATGCGCGCGCCGATCGAGACGCCGAAGAACAGGCCTGAGCCCACCATTGCGGTGATGGTGAGGCTGATGATGGTGAATATCCCTATGTTTCTCTTGAGCTCAGCCATGGTCTAGAAATCACCTGTCTCTTCCAGGAGGTGCCTGCTGAAGAACAGCATGAGGATTGTGGAGAGGATGATCGAGTAGAGCAGGACCAGGAAGCTGACGGTGATGATGGTTGAGAAGGCGTCTGCCAGCTCGAGGTTGGCGAGCAGGGAGAGGATGAGCAGGCAGAGTACTGGTCCTCGTGAGGTGACCATGCTCGTGAATATCTTCTCTTTCCTGCCGAGGCAGAGCTTCTTGACTTTGTTGTCCCAGAGCACGTTGATGGCGATCGCGCGAAGGATGAGTGAGAGGATGAAGAGCAGGAATGCGAACCAGTACAGCTTTGCCTGGCTGGGAAAGTCAAAGGACAGGCCGAGGAAGATCACGAGGAAGATCAGCAGGTAATCGTAGAATGGCTGTAAGGACAGGGAGAGCTCTTCTTTTTTCTTCAGGCTGACTTTCGCGAAGAACATGCCCATCACGATCGCAGTGTAGACGCCGTCTCCGCCGATCATCTCTGCTATCATGTAGGCGATGACAGTCATGATGAGCAGGAACAACGGGGAGGCGATCTTGTTGTAGAACTGGCGCATGATCCTGAACACGACAAGGCTGACGATCATGCCGATGCCGATGCCGATGATGATGCTGGAGATGAAGAGCTTGACTGCTTCGCCTGCTGGACTTCCTGGGCTGGACTGGGCGAGGCTGTACTTGCTGATCAGGTTCAATATCGTATAGCCATAGACAAGGACAAAGAAAGGGATGAAATGGGATTCTGCATTCAAGAATCGTATGGCCCTGTGGTTCTGGTATTTCTTGTGGTACTTGAGATGGCCTATCTCGATCCCTGAGAGGATCATTGCGCAGAGGAATCCGTACAAGAGCGCTTCTGTGCTGAGTTTTGTGTAGAAGATGAGGGCAAAGAACATGCCAAGGATGACGGTGTTCATGGCGAGGACTGCCAGGATGGTCTTGAGCATGTGCAGCTGGACATGATGCTCCTTGAGCTCCATGGACTTCTGGTAATAATGGAAGACATACAGGCTCACCAAGACAATGAGCAGGGAATTCAGGAAGGAAAGGTTGAGCTTGATGAAAAAGTCAAGCGAGGCAGTCAGCTTGAGAATCACTGCCATGACCAGGAGAAGGAATATTTCAGAAATCCGCAGCTTCCTGGACAAGTACATTGCCAGCAGGCCAGCGAGGACAATGATGATCAGGACGCCGAAGACAACCATGGATTCCTGTACAAATGCCATGCTCTACCTCTCTTTTTAATCTAACAGGGGATTCTCTGAGAGCCGAGTTTTAAATATTTATTGTTTTTGACAACATTTTTATACATCTGACTTATCATGAATGCTGAATGAATGTGGAAAAAGATCAACGTGCTGAAATTAGGAAGATGCTGGACAAAATAGCAAAGCAGTCAAAGCCAGACCAATCCTGCCTCAAGGAGATTGCTCACTTTGTTGAGAAAATCAACACCATTATCAAGAAGAATAATGTGAAGGCATCCTGCATGACCGGCGGCAGTGTCGCGAAAGGCACGTTCCTGAAGGGTGATTTTGACGTGGATCTCTTTGTGCGCTTTGATTATGCGCAATACAAGGATGAAGACCTCTCAAAAATTCTCGGAAATGTCCTGAAGCCCTTGCACCCAGAGCTCTTGCACGGCTCGCGAGACTATTTTCAGATCAAGAACAATCTTGTCTATGAGGTGATTCCGGTCCTGAAGATTGATGACTGGCGCATGGCCAAGAACGTGACAGACATGAGCCCGCTGCACGTGGATTATGTCCGGAAGCATCTGAAGAAGAACCCGAAGCTCGCAGATGAGATCAGGCTGGCGAAGCTCTTCTGCAAGTCTGCAGGCGTGTACGGCGCTGAAAGCTATATCCAGGGGTTTTCAGGCCATGTGCTGGACTTGCTGATTATCCAGTACGGCTCGTTCCTCAAGCTGTTAGACGCTGTTTCACAGGAGTGGGGGAAGAAGGTGGTCATTGACATCGAGAATCACCTCAAGGATCCGCAGAAGGAATTGAACAGGGCAAAGACCCAGTCTCCGATTATCCTCGTCGATCCTTTGCAGCCTGAGCGCAATGCCGCAGCTGCGCTTTCCAAGGAGAAATATGAGCTGTTCAAGAGGAAAGCATGGGAATTCCTTGCACAGCCAAGCCTGATGTTTTTTGTAAAGGAAGAATTGACCAGGGAAAGCATCCTGAGACAGTTCAGGGAGCTGCAGAAGACAAAGGACATCTGTCTCGCGCTCATCTCGCTCATTCCCCTCGATAAAAAGCCGGATGTCGCGGGCGCAAAGCTGATGAAGGCAGCAGAGTATGTGAAGAAAAACATTCTTGCGCATGAGTTCATGATTGTCCAGGAGGGCTGGAGCTATCGCGAGAATACATCACTTATCTACATCGTCACAGAACATGTGCAGTTGTCTCCTTTTGTCCTCAGGAACGGCCCGCCGCTCAGAAAGAAAGGGAACGTGGTTGCATTCAGGAAAAAGCATCACAGCCAGGAGCTGTTGGAAAGCCACGGAAGGATATGCGCGCTGGAAAAGAGGAAATATCTGGACGTGAAAACGCTCGTCCTGGCGCTCATCAAGGACAGCTATTTCAAGGAAAAGGTCAAGAGTGTTGCCGCAACTGAGTTTTTATAGACGAATCTCCAAGAAATCAACTCCTGCATTGCCGTTCCGTTTTTTTCTGTAAAAACATTTATAAAAGCCAACAAATATGGCACTGCCATGCACGTGCAGCAGAAGACTTTCAGCAGGAAGACTGTCATCCTTTTCTCTGTCCTGGGCATCCTGACCATCATCAGCCTGTTCTATGACAAGCAGATATTCTCGTTCATCTTCAGGTTCAAGAATCCGATATTGGACAACTTCTTCGTGCTCTTGACCAATTACAAGCTGGTCATCGCGCTCTTCTATCTCATCCCCTGCATCCCTTTGCTGAAGGACAGGAAGCGGAGCTATATCCCCTTCATCCTCGGATCATTGGCCATCTCGTTCTTCCTGGGCTATCTGCTCAAGAATGGCATCGAGCGCATCAGGCCGCTGTTCGCATTGGATATTACTCCCTTGGTTGTCGAGACATCGTACTCGTTTCCCTCGACGCATGCAGTCATCGTGTTCGCCTGCCTTCCCCTGTTCTGGAAGCTTTTCCCCAAGATACGATACCTCTTCCTTTCGCTCGCAATCCTAGTCGGCTTTTCCAGGATCTATATCGGCGTGCACTACCTCTCTGATGTGCTGGGCGGCGCTCTTTTAGGGCTGCTGGTCGGCTTCCTCATCCTCTTCATCAAGGATGAGAAGATCGGTGAATACACAGTTGAGATCAAGCGCCAGGTCCTGCATATCTTTTACGGCGCATTCATGGTCCTTCTCCTGCACCTTGGTTATATCAACCGGTTCGGGGTCATTGTGATCATCATTGTCGGCCTTGTCCTGTCCTTCATCTCCATGAAAAGGAAATTACCCCTCATCGACTGGTTCCTGCAGAACTTTGACCGCAATGACAAGTTCCCTGGCTGGGGTGCTATCACATTCTTCATCGGCATCCTTATGGTTCTCTATCTCTTTCCGCTGAACATCGCGCTCGCGAGCATCATGATCCTCACTTTCGGAGATTCTGTGGCTACCCTGGTGGGCAAGCTCTGGGGCAAGATGCGGAATCCACTCAACAAGAAAAAGACTGTCGAAGGCACGCTTGCCGGCATGCTTTTCGGCGCAGTCGGAGCGGTCTTGTTCGTGAGCCTCAGCGCAGCGGTCATCGCGAGCATCATCGCCATGCTCTTCGAGGCCATCGACGGTACTTACATCAAGATCAATGACAACATTCTCGTGCCGTTGGTGGCAGGGATTGTCATGAAGCTCGGGCCGGAATTGGTGAGGATAGTGTTCTAGTTTTCATGCCAGTTCAGCATATGCCCGAACAACATTGAGAATAAAATGTGTCGCAGTACCCATATCTCTTGCTGAAGCGAATTCTTTGACTGAATGGATATTGTACATTCCTGCTGATATATTTGGAGTGGGAATTCCCTTTTCGACTGTCAATGTTGCACCGTCAGTGCCGCCACGAATTACAGGATAGCGTGGTTCTGCCACCCCTGCTTTTCGCATAGCTTCCACCGCAACTTGAACAACAGCAGGATGTTCGTCAAGAGTCGCTTTCATGTTTGGATACTGATCTTTTATTTCGACAGTCACTGTCCCTGCTCCATATGTGGTATTATGGATGTCAGCTAGTTTTGTCAAGAATTCTTTTCTTCTCTGTAGTTTTTCTTTATCGAAATCCCTTAACAAGATGTCAAGAGTGGCCTTTTCTGGATTTCCGTTCATATTCATCGGATAATAAAAGCCAAACCTTTCCCGGGTTGTTTCAGGCCTCTCGGTTGCAGGAATTGCCCGCTCATACTCGCATGCAATGGAGACCGGATTGATTAGTTTCTGGTAGCCATCGACGCCTGGATGAACAGGCGTGCCTTTGAACGTGACCACTGCTTTGGCTGCATAGAATGTTTCGCATTCAATTTCACCAACGCCGCCCCCGTCCATTGTAAACGCCGCGGTGACTGGAAATTTTTCAGGATTGAAATGCTCAGTTCCTCTTCCCACTTCTTCATCTGGATTGAACATGACATACACATCTCCGTGTTGGCCATCCCATCGAGTTTTTATCAGTTCCATTGCAGTCATGATGACGCTGATTCCTGCTTTGTCATCTGCGCCCAGCAGAGTTCTTCCATTAGATGATATGATCGTATCACCAACGTGGTTTTTGAGCTCTGATGCTGCAATACGAACGCCATCCTCTAGAGAAATGTCACCTCCCTGATAATTGTGATGTACTTGTGGTTCTACGCAGGACGCTGAAACTCCTGTTGCAGTATCGAGGTGTGCAATAAACCCTATTGCAGGAGCAGTCTCGATATGACCGGGTAATCTCCCATACACATATCCTTTCTCATCCATGTCTGCGTCCAAGCCTAATAGAATCAGTTCATCACGTAATTGTGCACTGAGAATTTTCTGCACTTCTGTGCTTGGAGACGTCTCAGAACCTTCATTTGATTGGGTTCCAACTCTTGCATATTGAACTAGTCGATGAACCAGTTTCTCACTTATTTCCTCATCCATTTCACCAGGTGATAGCGTGGAGTATTTAAATCTTATGCAGGAATACCACTGAAGAATGGAAACTTAAAGATCGCACGTTCAATTAACAATCAATGCTGCGAACCAATCTAGAATCTTCTGTGAGAAGAACCATATGAAGAACCATATCCCCTGCCTCTCGGCCGCTCATCCCTCTGTCCAGAAAACCTTCCCCGAAATGAACTGTCTCTGCGCTGCGGCACCTGGAACTGCACGCGCGCGAAATCAGGAGTCTTCATCTTGTGGATGAGCAGGGACCTGTCCTCGAGCACTCTGTTGAAGTTGTCATAGTCGTCGAATGACAGTAATGAGATGACCTTGCCTTCTTCTCCTGCCCGTGCAGTCCTGCCGATCCTGTGCACGTACTCTTTTGACGTTTTGGGGATATTGTAATTGATGATCAGGTTGAGGTTCTTGATGTCCAATCCTCTGGCTGCCACTTCGCTCGCCACAACGACACTGAGCTTTCCTGCATGGAATGCTTCCATCACCTGGTTCCTCCTTGCCTGGGTGATGCCGCCGTGCAATGCTGCAGAGTGTATGTTCTGCTTGGCCAGGTTCCTCTGGATGAGATCGACAGTATGCCTGGTGCCGCAGAAGATGATGGCGAGCCCTTTCGGATTGGCTCTCAGGATATGGACGAGCAGGGAGAACTTGCTGTTCTTGTCAATGTCATAATAGTTCTGCATGAGTTTGCTCTTGTCGACATAGGATTGCATCTTGACTTTTTCAGGGTTGTGCATGAATGTCCGTGTGATATGCTGTATCTCCGGAGGTATGGTCGCGCTGAAGAGGAGATGCTGGCTGTTGCCAGGGACTTTTGAGAGTATTCTCCTGATATCGTCGATGAATCCCATCTCGAACATCTTGTCTGCCTCATCAAGAACGAGGATTTTCAAGGTGTGGAGGCGCAAAGTCCCTCTGGTGAGATGGTCAAGCAGCCTTCCTGGAGTGCC
>JAZDID010000098.1:0-42322 GCA_043805315.1 Nanobdellota archaeon
GAAACGGTGCGATGATCATGTCTGCAAAGAAATTCATAGGCAAAAAGGCATATGTGCTAATCAAGAATTAGCGAATTATGCAACACAGCACTTAAAAATGTTAAAAGGGTAACAAAAATATAAAATCAGTTTATAATCGAAATTTCAAAACCACTTTATCTTCACTTTGATATGACGCGCTGCATACTTATCGAATTTTTCCCATTGGTAAAAATGGCTTAAATTTTTATATGAAATTCGATTCTTGAGTTTAAAGAAAGCTGGCTGAAGACGCATCAAGAGAACAGAACCAGCATAACGACACTACATGTGTGCTTAGCTCTGAAATGACAAAATATTTAAGACAGCCGCTCACAATTGAGACCATGGAATCAGGGATCACGAACGAGCCTCTCAGGGTGCATTTTTCTCAGAAAGAAATTTCTCAACTCTTATTTGCCATCTTCGCGTTCTCAATAGTCTTCTTCCTCATCAAGTGGCGGAGCACTGACTTTACCAAGACCACGGGAGTCATGTACTTCATTTTTGTCTTCATCATCGTCTTCCTCTTCATGTTCCTTATGGTCTATATCCAGAAGAGGACTGGATTACGGCTTGGTTATCATGTTGAATACCAGAACTCCCTGCTCTACCTAGTCATCGGGGTATTCGTGACCTTCCTCTTCCTGGGCTACGTCTTCATCCTGGTGACTGGAGAAGCCATCCTGACCATGCACCCTCGATTGCGGACAGGGCAGTTCAGGTCCCACTTGAATGTCCGTGATGCAGGATTCATCTCCATCATCGGAGCACTGTTCGGCTTCGGCCTGTTCATCGTTCTCATCATCCTCTATGCACTCTCCAAAGACGAGATCATCCTTGAGGCGATCAAGATCATCCTGCTCATCTCCTTGTTCATCCTCGTGCCTGCTCCTAAGAACAACGGCCTTGCCGCATTCAGGTGGAGCAGGATCATCCTCTTGTCCTGCTTCTTTGTCCTGGTATTCTCATTTGGGCTGACATTCCTGTCAGAACCCTCCCTCATCCTCGGCTACCTTGCCGGCGGATTCCTCCTACTGCTTATCGGCGTCATCGAAGTTCTGCCTAGGATATTCTACGGCGCATAATGCTGCGCTTTTCTTTGCACAAGACTTCAGATTTCCCCACCCTCACAACAAGGACATCACTCCCTTGATGACGAGATGGCCTGCGAAGATGATGGTCAGGAATGTCATCGGAAAGAAGAAGAGAATTAAGACGTAGACGCCGATGATGATGTCGATGATGCTCGCGATGTCTCCGATGAACGCGATCCCTTTCAGCAGGAGATAGCCTGCAATGATGATCGCGAGCCTCAAGGAATGCACGAGCTCATAATTCATCAAGATGATGATGAGTGCAGCGGCGATGTCGAACAGGCCAAAAAACTTTACCAGCATGCGCCCGATGAACGAGGCCACATTTATAAAAGTGACGCTCTCGAGGGGATTTTTGATTATTCCTCAGTGGTCATCCTCGATAATCACAACTTGCGGCGTCAATAAATTCGAAAGATTTATATACCCTATCGACTAAACCTGCTCATATAATCTAAATTGTCTAGTGGGGTGAAAACACATGGCAGAAAAAGTAGCAAAAGTTGGGGTACGGAAAGTAGATGGCTACCTCTATTTCGTCGACAAGCAAGGAGATATCTCTCGGGCAGTCATGTCGCGGGGCGGCGGAAAGAAAGGAAAAGGCAAGAGAGAGAAAGTAGCAAAGGTCGGCGTCAAGAAAGTCAAAGGCTACCTCTATTTCGTCGATAAGCACGGAGACGTCTCCCGGGCAAAGATGGCCAGGGGAAGAAAATAAACCCCTTGTTTGTTTTTCCTTTTTTTATTTTTTTTCTCTTTTTCTCACGGTTTACTTCTCACAAATTATATAAACACGGTTTGCTTCTCACGACTGCATGACTGGCAGATATGCACTGAAGGAGTTCACTCCGCGCCTCTATCAGGAGACCATCCTTGCCATCGCAGTGAACCACAACACCCTTGTAGTCCTACCGACAGGCATGGGAAAGACCGCAATCGCATTCCTGCTCAGCCTCCAAAGGATACATGCTTATCCGAAATCCAAGATCCTGTTCCTGGCGCCAACCAAGCCATTGGTGCAACAGCATCATGACACCCTGCTGCGGCTGACTGACGTGGCTGAAGAAGACTGCGCAGTCTTCACTGGCTTTGTCCCGCCTGCAAAGAGGAAAGAGCTCTGGCAAAAAGCCTCATTCATATTCTCGACTCCGCAGAGCATTGAGAACGACGTGATCAACAGGACTGTGAGCCTACAGGAGGTCAGCCTGCTCATCTTTGATGAGGCGCACAGGGCTGTGGGAGATTACAGCTATGTCTTCCTGGCAAAGCAGTATCTCACGCAGGCAGACTATCCCCGAATTCTCGGGCTGACCGCATCGCCAGGAAGCGAGCTCGAGACCATACAGGATGTGATCAAGAACCTCAGCATAGACAAAATCGAGGTGAGAACAGAAGACGACCCTGACGTGCGGGAGTATGTCCAAGAGATTGACATCACCTGGATCAGGGTCGAGCTGCCGCCTGAATTCCAGAAGATCCAGAAAGTCCTGCAGCAGAGCTATCTGACCAAGCTCGAGCGAGTCAAGCAGAACGGCTATCTCTACGGCAATCCAGAGCACTACAACAAGACCGCACTGCTGAACCTGCAAGCGGCACTGCATGCAAAGATCAGCCAGGGAGAGAAAGACTTTGGGATCTTAATGTCGATCAGCAACCTCGCAGAAGCCATGAAAATCCAGCACGCGATCGAGCTCATTGAGACACAAGGCATTTCCGCGCTCTACGAATATCTTATGAGCATTGAAAACCAGGCAGCAAACACCAAAGTGCGGGCAGTCAAAAACCTCGTCCAAGATGTCGGATTCAGGTCAGCACTGATCCTGACGAGAAAGCTGTATGAGCAGAACATCGAGCATCCCAAGCTCTACAAGCTCCGCGAGCTCATCAGTCAAGAGATCAGAACAGATGAGAAGAGAAAAATCATCATCTTCAGCCAGTACCGAACGCAGGGAGAGGCAATCAAGAAAGAGCTGGACACCATCCCAGTCAGCTCCAAGATATTCGTTGGTCAGCAGATGAAAAAAAGCTCAGGCTTATCGCAGAAAAAGCAGAAAGAGATCCTTGACGAGTTCAGGAAGGGAGTGTTCAATTGCCTGATCGCGACGAGCGTTGCAGAAGAAGGCCTCGACATTCCGAAAGTTGACCTGGTCGTGTTCTACGAGCCCATCCCTTCAGCAATCCGGACAGTGCAGCGCAGGGGAAGGACAGGCAGGCTGGAGAAAGGTGCAGTCGTGGTGCTCTTGACCAAAGGCACCAGGGATGAGGGATACCATTATGCTGCACAGCACAAGGAAAAACGGATGTTCAGGATCCTTGCCAGCATGAAAGGAAAGCTCGGCACAGAAATCAGGGCAGAGATGAAAGAATCCACAAGCCCACCCCAAGAGCCAGAGAAAACCCTCGCAGACTATATGCCTGAAAAAAACGATAAAGAGGTAAAAATCTACACTGACTTCAGGGAGAAAGGGTCAGCGCTGCTCAAAGAGCTCATGCAGCTCGGCGTGCATATCGAGCTCAAACACCTCGAGGTCGGAGATTACCTGGTATCAGACCGGATCTGCGTGGAGATCAAGAAAGTAGCTGACTTCGTCGACTCTATCATCGACGGCAGGCTGCTCTCGCAGATGAAGGACTTGCGGCATTACCAAAAGCCCATCGTGATTATCGAAGGAGAGGAAGACATCTACAGCCAGCGCAGGGTACACCCGAACGCGATCAGGGGCATGATCAGCGCAATAGTCTTTGGATTCGGCATTCCAGTCCTGCAGACCAAGAATTACCGGGAGACCGCGGGATTCCTGCACATCATCGCGCGGCAGGAGCAGTTTCCAGACGCGAAATACCAGTTCCACACTGCAAAACCCTATACATTGCAAGAGCAGCAGGAATACATTGTCAGCACGCTGCCCGGCATCGGCGGGACTCTCGCAAAGCCACTCTTGAAAAAGTTCAAGACAGTCAAGACAGTGTTCTCTGCAACAGAAGACGCGCTGAAGGAAGTCGAGATGATCGGCGAGGTGAAAGCCAAAAAGATACGGGAAGTGCTGGATGCAGAGTATGAGGAAAAGAAGAGATAAGGCATTAATAAACTTTATAAACCACCCCTTATTTGCATCGAGAGAGGTGACCTAGAATGGTATGGTGGACATGGTTGATCATCGGCATCATCGCCCTCGTGATCATCATATTTATAGCAATCTACAACAGCCTGGTCATATTGCGGAACAGGATCGAGAACGCGTGGTCGCAGATTGACGTGCAGCTCAAACGAAGATTTGACCTTATTCCGAACCTTGTCGAGACAGTGAAAGGCTATGCAAAGCACGAGCGCAAGGTGTTTGAAGAAGTCACCAAGGCACGGACTGCGATGGGCAATGCCAAGACCCTTCCTGAGAAGGCAAAGGCAAACAACATGCTCACAGGAACCTTGAAGACCTTGTTTGCTGTCGCAGAGAACTATCCCCTGCTCAAGGCGAACGAGAACTTCCTCCAATTGCAGGAAGAATTGTCCGGCACAGAGAGCAAGATCGCCTATGCACGGCAGTTCTATAACGACTCAGTGCTCTCGTTCAACAACAAGCTCCAGGTATTCCCTTCAAACACGATAGGGAACATGTTCAGCTTCAAGATCCGCGAGTACTTCAAGACAGAATCTGCAGAAGAGCGCAAGGCAGTCAAGGTGCAGTTCGAATAAAACGTTTTTTATTCATTTTCCTTTTTTTGGTAAAATGCAAGTTCAAATTCTCAAAACGGATAAGACAGGAAGAGGAATTTTTGCAAAGAAAGATTTTAAAAGAGAAGAGTATATTTTTACATTTAAAGGAAATATCATAAATAATAGGACTTATGCAAGAAAATTAAAATGTACTTTACAAATCGGAAGGAATAAATGGCTAGAACCCGACAATAGTTCAGTGGGGAGATATATTAACCATTCCTGCAATCCTAATGCGGGCATTAAAGGATTAAAAAGAATAGTTGCCATAAGGAATATTAAAAAGGGTGAACAGATCACTATTGACTATTCAATTACCGATGATGACCCTTCGTGGATAATGCATTGCAAATGTGGGAGCATAAGGTGCAGAAGAAAAATTAAAAGCATACAATCCCTTCCTGATACTTATTTTAAACAATATCAGCCATTCGTTCCCCAATTTTTATGTAAATATCATGTACAAACAACCACGTAAATCAGATAATTCCTGCGCACGATGAAAACCGACTTTTACACTGAGATAAGCCACAATAAATGGAGAACTTTCTTCCTCCTGTTCTTCTTCTCGTTCATCATCATCCTCTTAGGATGGGTGTTCAGCGTTGCTCTGGGAGGCAGCGCCTACATCGGGATGTTCTTTGCATTCATCATCGCGATCATCTTCGGGCTCATCGGCTATTATACTGGAGACAAGACAGTTCTTGCGATCAGCAAGGCCAAGCCAGTCACGCACAAGGACGACCCGTTCCTCTGGAACACAGTGGAAGGGCTTGCGATAGCAGCAGGCATTCCCATGCCGAAACTCTACCTGATAGAAGAAACCTCGATCAACGCATTCGCGACAGGACGGGATCCCCAGCACGCATCCATTGCAGTGACCAGCGGAGCGCGCAAGAGATTGAACAGGACAGAGCTTGAAGGTGTCATTGCGCACGAGATGAGCCACATCAAGAACTATGACATCAGGTACATGGTGCTCGTGGCAGTGCTTGTCGGGTTCGTTGCGTTATTCTCTGACTTCATGCTCCGCACATTCCTCTGGGGAGGCGGGAACCGGGACAGGGACAGAGGTGGAATTGGAATCATCTTCATCTTGCTCGCAATTGTATTAGCAATCCTCGCGCCATTAATAGCGCAGCTCATCAAGTTTTCCATCTCGCGCAAACGCGAGTATCTCGCAGACGCCTCAGGAGCCATGCTGACACGCTACCCTGCAGGACTTGCCAATGCACTCAAGAAGATCAGGGATGACCATGACAAGGTCGTGGACACTGCGAACAAAGCCACTGCGCATTTATACATCGAGAACCCCTTGCGGAACATAAAAGGCGCGTTCAACAGCATGTTCAGCACGCACCCGGACATCAACGACCGGATCAAGAGATTGGAAGGGATGTAGTTCTTGCTACCTCTGCACGAATTCTTTTTATATGAACTGGCGGACAGCCCGTAGTGGGCTTGTGACCAGCTGCGACGGGACGATATAGCAACTCATGTAGCACTTCCCCGCGCACTTCGGAATAGGACCGTATTTCTTCTCCAGCTTGCGCAATGCCATCATGTAATCACCTTCCTTCAGAAGGTTGATCTTCGCCTTTCCCAAGGGCTTGCAGGGATAGGAAAAGTCGCCGTTCGGGTCGACCCGCGGCGTCAATGTTGGATAGCATGAGAACGGCCCGATCGTCTCTATCGTCTCAAGATAGTCATCTGAATCGAGCAAGAGCGTGCTTTTCTTCTTGGTTTCTCGCACATACCGGATCATCTCCTGGAATTGCTTGCTGTGCACCACATCGCGGTTGACTGTCTCGTCATCTAAAAGCTCTGGCGAGACTGTGAAACGGATGCCGTGTTTTGGGTAAAGAAGATCACCTGCTTCACCTGGGGAAGAGTGTCTTTTGTGGCGACGCAGTTGATGGTCATGACATATCCTTTCTTTTTTTGCAATGCGGCGCATCTGATGATGTTCTCCTTCACTTTCGCGACAACCTGTGCTGGAGCCTTGACGACCTTTGCGTAGGCGTTCATGTCAGCCATATCCATGCTCACGTTCAGGTTGGTCAGGTAATCAAGGGTATTCATGCGCTTGTGCATGAGACTCATGTTGGAGATCATGCTCACTGAGGAAAATCTCAGCTTCTTTGCGGCCTTCAGAATCTCGACGATATCCTTTCGCATGAGCGGCTCTCCGCCAGTGATGTAGAGGTTCGGGCAGGCTTTCCTGATGATGCCCAACAATTGGATCGCTCCTTCTGTATCCAGCTGTTGCTGCGGATGCCTGGTGATGCCTGTATGCGCGTACACACAGTAGGCACAGTTGAAATTGCACGCTGAAGTGACGTAGTAGGAGAACATGAGCGGCCGAAGCGATGAAGTCCTCCTCAGCTTTACCCGCAGAACATCTTCCAGGTAATTCCTTAGCACGTGCGCTGAGATCAAACCTTGCATAAGACTTCTATTCCCAGGACATATTTAAGAGTTTTCTTTTTTCGCTCTGAAGCAAGAAGAGAAACCTTTTTTCTGAAATATCGCGTATTATTTTTCTGTTGGTCTTTCTTGGTTTGGCGGTTCTTTTGTCTCTTTTTCAATCTTCTTCCCCTTCCTCACCTTCGGTCCATACCTCCTGTTCATCAACACCTTCAGCTTTGCGTACTGTGCAGGATTCTTTATCCGAGGACAGAATGAATCAGGAGTGCACACGCCGAAATCCTTGTAATAGCCTGGATTCGAGCAGTTGGGCGGAGGGACCTTCTTCTGCACGCCGCCAGAATACCGTAATTGGCCTTTGATATAGACTTCCCGCAGCTTCTCAGGATTCTGCTCATTCCACTGGTAGATCCGCTCGCGAATCTTGTCCTTGTCCCAGCCCACGCTCGTCAAAAAATTGTTCAGGACGAACACAGACCTTTTCTTTCCATCCCTCAATCCTGCAAAGATGTTCTTGATGCAGGGAGGGAAGAACGCTTCTGGAATGGCTTCCACGTCCACATCCTCATACTGCCGGTGTTCTTTGGTCTCTTCCTCTTTCTCATAGCGAGTCCTCTCTGTAGTAAAATCATATGCCTGTTTGATGAGTTTGGTAGCCTCTCCAGGAACCACATTCCGGACTAAGAACGTGTGTTGTGGCTTGACCTGCTCTGGCTTTGCCTGCTCTTTCCTGAACTGCAAAACCTCGTCAGGATCAATAGGCACGCTCACCAAGCCTGACTTTTCATGCAGAGAATACGGCATGCGGTACATATGCCTGCTCGAAATCAAGATCGTGTCAATAACAAGGAAGGATTCTGAATTCAACTGCTTCACATTGATACCTGCCTCGTTTTTTTCGATCCTTGTAATCTCTGCCTCATTCAGCCCGGTTTTCTCCTTGATCTTCTCAAAATCCCCTTTCTCAAATGTAATAATGGCATCTCCAGTAACATCCTTGATCAGGAATTTGATATACTCTGCAATCTTGCGCGGAGCCTCTGGAAACAATTCTTTCGTGGGCTTATTATGGATGATGTCAGGAAATGCTTCAAACGGAACGCCGATGTGGAATCCTTTGTTGCCAGAGAACTTGCATGTCACACTCTTGATGCCATGATAGCGCAAGGCTTTAATCGTGTAATATGCTGCGATCTTTGAATATTCAAACACCTTACAATCAATGTCTAAAACAAGGTCCCAGCCGCTTCTGAGTTCATCCAATTCTCTCCGGGAAAGGTCAGGGTTCAGATGCAACGGATTTTTCCACAGTTCTTCTGAGCAATGGAAGCTGAAAGCCTTCTGCTTTGCAAACTCCAAGATGTCATTGGGATAGCTCAACACCTCAGGACGCCTGCCGAAGCCTTCCTCAAACCGTACAGCGACTTCCTTGTTCTTTGCATGCAGGACCATCTCTTTCCTGATGTCTTCCCGCTTGTAATACGACAGGCTCGTGGCAAAATACATGCAGAGAGATAATGGAGAAGGTTATAAAAAAGTTGTTACTGCAAGGCCAAGTCAACTATGTATTATTGAATGTGCCTACCACCCACCAATTCTTTTTCAGATTGTTCCCACCCATCATTGAACAAGTTCAATGGGGTATTGTCGAATACATTCGACAGGGTTTGGACACAGTCCAAACTTTAAGCCTGGCTTAAACCACCTCCCCTCCACCACCCAGACCCAGGTAATGAACTGCATCTACATTTCTTCAGAAAAACACATCAAGAAAACAGCACTCAGAAGCGCACAACGCAACAAACACATCCTAAATTGGTAAGATTTTTAAATCCACCCTGCCTTTTCATTGCCACATCAATGCCTGTATTGTGATTTTCGGGAAAATTTGGTGTGAAGGTGATCATATGCCACAAGGAAGATGCATGAAATGCAAGAAGCAGGTCGAGATCAAGAATCCAGTCAACGTAGTCATGAAGAACGGCATGGAAGCTGCAAAAGGCGTCTGCCCGACCTGCGGAACCAAGGTGTTCAGGATACTCGGAAAAAAGAAGTGAAGCAAAGATATATTCCGCGCATTCCACAGCTCTTTTTTCCTTTTTTTCTCTTTCTAAACCCAAACAGCAACCTTTATAAACCCGCCATTATTCCTGACGAGCAAGAATAATAATTTTGGCGGAACGAGAAATTATTATTGCATACCGCGCCTGAAAAAGAACCTTTTTCAGTACACCAAAGAAGAAGTCATCTTCTCAGGCGTATCCAAAAGAAAACATTCAGAGGACTGTTCAGATGCCGAAAGCGCAAAGCCCAAGACACGGAAGCATGCAGTACTGGCCACGCAAGAGAGCCAAAAGGATCTATCCTCGAGTGCGCTCCTGGCCATCTGCCACAAAACCCGGCTTTCTCGGCTTTCCCGGCTACAAGGCAGGTATGACCCATCTCATCGCCACAGACCTGCGGAAGAACTCGCAGACAAAAGGCGAGGACATCTTCTATCCCACGACGGTCATCGAGTGCCCGCCCATCAAGATCCTTTCTCTCCGCTTCTACCAAACCATCTATCATTCTCTCAAGCCAGCCAAAGAGTTCCTGTTCAAGCCAGACAAGGAAATAGGCCGCAAGATTCCCCTGCCAAAAAAATACCATGATCCCAAAGAGCTCGAGAGCATCAATCCAGAAGAATTCAAAGACATCACTGCAATCGTCTATACCCAGCCACGGCTCGCAGGCACGAAGAAAAAACCAGAAGTTTTCGAACTGCACCTTGGCGGCACAAATACAGAAAAGCTTGAATTCCTCAAAGCGCGCCTCGGAAAAGACATCACCATCAAAGAGGTGTTTGAGGAAGGCAACTGGGCAGACATCAGAGGCATCACCACAGGAAAAGGCTATCAAGGACCTGTGAAAAGGTTCGGCATCGCGATCAGGCACCACAAGTCAGAAAAGACAAAGCGAGGCCCGGGATCATTAGGCGGCTGGAGCGCGCAAGGCCATGTCATGTACCGAGTCGCGCATGCAGGCCAGATGGGCTTCCACCAACGGACAGAATACAACAAGCAGATCCTGAAGATAGGAAACAAGCCAGAAGAGATCAACCCGAAAGGAGACTTCCTGCACTATGGCAAGGTCAAGACAGACTACCTCCTTGTCAAAGGATCAGTCATCGGCCCTGCAAAGCGCATGCTCCTCCTGACAAAACCGCTCCGCCTTAAACACCACGCGCAATTGCCAAGCATCCAATACATCAGCCAATCATCCAAACAATAATCCAGACAATAATCCAGACAATAATCCAAGCAAGAAAACACATGAAACTCAGCATCGTGACCATTGACAAGACAGAAATCGGAAAGATAGAGCTGCCTGGCCAGTTCCAAGAAGAGATCAGGCCAGACCTCATCAGAAGAGCTGTCCTGGCAATACAGTCACACAAACGCCAGCCCTATGGCGCGATGCCAGGAGCAGGTCAACGGGCGAGCGCAAAGCTCTCCCGGCGAAGGAGAAATTACCGTGGCTCGTATGGCTTAGGCATATCCCGCGTGCCCAGAAAGATACTCTCCAGAAGAGGGACACGGATGAACTGGGTCGGCGCTGTCGCGCCAGGCATGGTAGGAGGACGAAGAGCCCACCCGCCCAAAGCAGGCAAGAACTGGAGACAGAAGGTGAATGAGAAGGAAAACAGGAAAGCCATCCGGAGCGCATTAGCAGCAAGCATCACACCACACTATTGCACATTGCGAGGCCACCGTCTTCCCCAGGAGTATCCTTTCATTGTCGAAGACAAGTTTGAAGAGCTGAAGCGGACAAAAGAAGTCTATGCAGCTCTTGAAAAGCTCGGATTCGCACCAGAGCTAGGAAGGACCAAAGAGAAAAAACTCAGGCCAGGAAAAGGGAAGCGGCGAGGCAGGAAATACCAGCAGCCCAAAGGACCGTTACTTGTCGTCTCAAAAGACTGCAACCTGCTCAGTGCCGGAAAGAACATACCCGGAGTTGAGATTGTCCCTGTCAATCAGCTGAATGCAGAGCTCCTTGCTCCAGGAACACATCCTGGCAGGCTCACCATATACACGGAAGCGGCACTTCGCAGGCTGGATAAAGAAAAACTGTTCACAGAATCATATCATAGGGAAAAAATCCCTCTTCCGAAGGCAGAGGCAGAAAAAAAGGCAGAACCAAAAAAAGCCCTAGGTAAGATCAAGAAAGAAAAACCCGCAAAGAAGAAAGACACGCCCGCAGCCAGTCCTCTTGCACTGAAAGAGAAAAAAGAGAAAAAAACAGAAAAGAAAGAGAAGCCGGCACGCAACACAACAGCATAATCATACACAAGATACGCGACCATGGAACGAATCATCAAATACCCTCTGTCAACAGAGAAGTCCATCAGGCTTATGGAATCAGAGAACAAGCTCGTCTTCATCGTCGACAATGCTGCGCGAAAGCCAGAGATAAAGCAAGCGATAGAAAAACGCTTCGCCGCAAAAGTGCTCACCGTCAACACCTTCACAGACAGGAAAGGAAGGAAAAAAGCATATATCAGATTTTCACCCGAGACGCCAGCGATTGACATCGCGACAAAACTCGGACTCATGTAAATTCAAACAGCACACACTATGGGAAAGAACCTTATTCAACAGGCACGGGGAAAAGGAGGCCCGACCTACCGGGCACCATCCTTCAAGTTCAAAGGAGTTGCACGTGTCGAGCACAAGGGCTGCGCGCGGGTTGTGGACCTGATCAGGTGCAGAGCGCACTCTGCACCACTGGCCTTTGTGGAATACCCTGACAAGACAACCGGCTACATCATCGCAGCAGAAGGCCTGTTTGTCGGAGACCAGCTCACGATAGGGGCAGAGGCAGAGCACAAGACAGGAAACACCCTGCCATTGTACAACATCCCTGAAGGAACCGACATCTTCAACATCGAGAACAGGCCTGGAGACGGAGGCAAGTTTGTCCGCAGCTCAGGCCTCAGTGCCAAAATCATCACCAAGACCCAGGACAAGATCACGATTTTATTGCCTTCGAAGAAAAAAAAGGATTTCAACCCGCGCTGCGCAGCAACCATCGGCGTGGTCGCAGGAGGTGGAAGGACTGAAAAGCCCTTCCTGAAGGCAGGAAAGATGTTTTTCAAGGCAAAACAGAAAAACCATTACTGGCCCATGATCTCCGGCTCAGCGCAGAATGCCGTCGACCATCCATTCGGCAACAAGAGAACCTCGCGGAAATCAAAAGCCCATCCTGTAGGAAGAGGAACGCCGCCAGGACGAAAAGTCGGCATGCTCTATGCGCGACGGACAGGCAGGAAGAGAGGAAAGCAGTAAAATGGCAAAAAAAGAATTCAGCTACAAGGGAAAGACATTAGAAGAGCTCAAGCAGCTCTCCCTGACCCAGCTCGCAGAACTGCTCCCTGCACGCCAGCGACGGAGCATCAAGAAAGGATTAGACGAGGGAAAGCAGAAACTCATCAAGAAGATTGAGACAAAGAAAGCCCCTAAGACGCATGCCCGAGACATGATCGTGCTGCCGAGCATGGTCGGCAAGATCGTCAGGATCCACAATGGAAGGGAATTCATCCCTGTCACGCTGGAAGAAGACATGATCGGCCTGTACTTCGGCAGCCTCGTGCTGACGCGGAGGAGGGTCATGCACAATGCGCCAGGCATCGGCGCGACAAAATCAAGCTCGAACCTCGCAGTCAAATAAAAACACACAACACACAACACACAACACACAACACACAACAGCACCATGAGCACCTACACCTATGCATTCAAGGACTTGAAAGAGAACATGGCAAAGAGTGTCGGCAGAGACTTGAACATCTCATTCAAGCAAGCGATCGAGATAGCAGGCATGCTCAGGAACAAGGAATTGGAAAAAGCCCAGCAGGCGCTGAAACGGGTGCTCGCATTCGAGCAAGCAGTCCCATTTAAGAGATTCACGAATGGATTAGGACACAAGCCCGGCATAAGCTCGGGAAGATATCCTCAACGCGCATGCACTGCCATCCTCAAGGTCCTGAATGAAGTCGAGGCGAACAGCCAGAACAAAGGGCTGGGGAAATGCAGGATCATCCACATCAGGGCGCAACAGGCAAGCAGGCCCATGCATTATGGCCGGAAGATGCGGACCCGGATGAAACGCGCGCACGTCGAGGTTGTTGTCCAGGAAATCGAGCCTGCAAAAGGAAAGAGAGAACAGAAATCAGAGCAGAAACAAGACAAGAAAGAAGAAAAAACCAGATTGGAAAAACAAGGCGGGGAGAACAAGGCATGATCGAACGCAAATTCGTCTCACAAAATATCAAAGAATACCAGATAAAGGAGTATATCAACCAAAGCCTGAACAAGGCAGGACTGAGCGATGTCAAGCTCGTCAGGACGCCTTTAGGGGAGAAGATCATCATCTCTGCCTCGCGGCCCGGGCTTGTCGTCGGAAGATTCGGCGCCAATATAAGCAAGCTCACCAAGGACCTGAAAAAGAAATTCAACCTGGAAAACCCGCAGATCGAGCTGGACGAGGTCAGGACTCCCATGCTGGACGCGAACATCGTGGCAGAGAGCATTGCCAGCGCACTGGAACGGTTCGGCTCCTCCCGATTCAAAGGCGTCGGCCATAAGGCAATGACTGAGGTCATGGAGTCTGGCGCATTAGGGGTTGAAATCCTTATCTCCGGCAAGATTCCAAGCTCAAGGGCAAAGACCTGGCGGTTTTACCGAGGCTATCTCAAGAAATGCGGAGACCTTGCCATCATGAAGGTGAAGAAGGCGAGCGTCCAGGCCAACCTGAAATCAGGCATCGTCGGCATCAAAGTCAGGATACTTCCCGGAGATGTCATACTACCAGACAAGGTGACCTTGCGTGAAGAGAAAGAAACGATTGTCGAAGAAGTGCCCCCTGCAGCAGTCCAAGATGAGGAAAAAAAGGAAGCGCAAGGGGAACTGAAGGAGAAAGAACACGCAGAGCCCCACAAGACAAAAGAGAGAAAGAAAGAGCGTCTGCACAAGGACACACCTAAAGAGAAGGACAAACAATGAAGCACAAGGAACTCATCAACCTTTCAGCAGAAGAGCTGGACAAGAAGCTGGACGAGATCGACTTAGAGCTCATCAAATTAAATTCACAGGTCGCGTCAGGAACAACACCAAAGAACCCTGGCCAGATACGGAAACTGAAAAAAACAATTGCAAGGATAAAGACAATTCAAGGAACCAAAACCCAAAATGAGTGAGATATGCGCAATTTGTGGACTGCCCAAGGAACTATGCGTCTGCGAAACCATAGCGAAAGAAAGCCAAAAAATAACAGCAAAGGTGATAAAAAAGAAGTTCGGAAAGAAATACACCCTCATCGAAGGCATCAAAGAGACAGAGATTGACATGAAAGAGCTCACCAAGAAGCTCAAGAACAAATTCGCCTGCGGAGGGACAGCCAAGGACGGCTATATCGAACTACAAGGGGATCACCTGAAGCAGATCAAGCATGTGCTGATCGACTTGGGCTTTTCACCAGAAACCATCGAAACCAGATAACGCAACAATGAAACACGAGCACCAGGCCTGCATAGGAGGCTGGCTAGAGATAACCAGCGCAACAAACACAGACCTCGTACACCTGAAAGGGAAGATCATCAAGGACACCATGCACACATTCGTCATCATGACAGCAGACAACAAGAGAAAAACCATCCTCAAGAACGCATGCACCTGCAGGATCACCGCGTGAACAATCACCGCCTGAAAACCATTGCTGGAGAACGCACATGAAAAAAACCATCGGATTCGAGATCAAGAGCCCGGAAAAAAAATGCACTGACAAGAACTGCCCTTTCCATGGCACGCTCCCTGTGCACGGCAGGCAATTCACCGGCAGCATCATCAGCGACAAGATGCACAAGACCGTCACAGTCCATTGGGAGAGGAGAAAATACATCACAAAATTCGAACGATACGAGAAGAGGCAATCAACGGTCAAAGCGCACAACCCTCCCTGCCTCAACGCGAAGAAAGGAGACAAAGTCATCATCATGGAGACCAGGCCGCTCTCAAAGACAAAAAACTTCACTGTCATCCAGATCCTTAGCTAACTCGAGGAATATCCACCATGAAAGCAATCAAAGCACGCATCACCCGCGGACTGCCCTTGGGCGCGTGGGTCGAAACCTGTGATAACTCAGGTGCAAAGATCATCAAGATCACCGCAGTCAAAGGCCACAAGACTGCGCATGGCAGGAACCCTTCGGCAGGCATCGCTGACCTCGTCATGGCATCTGTGAAAAAAGGCAAGCCTGAGATGCGAAAGCAGGTGGTGTTTGCCATCATCGTCAGGCAGAAGAAAGAGTTCCGCAGGCCAGACGGCACCCGCATCAAGTTTGAGGACAACGCAGCAGTCATTCTCAAAGATGACAAGGGCAATCCCAAAGGGACCATCTTAAAGGGTCCGATCGCGAAAGAGGCCTGCGCACGATGGCCGCTGGTCGCAAAAATTGCAAGCAATATCGTCTAATGCATCCGAGGAACCCATGAACAAGAAATTTTCCCCACACTGGAAGGCGAGCAGCCAACCGAGAAAGCAGCGAAAATACAGGCATCACGCTCCTCTGCACGTGAAGAAAAAATTCCTGAGCAGCCATCTCTCTAAGGAACTCCGCAAGAAATACCGGACCAGGAACCTCAAGGTACGGACAGGAGACAGGGTCAGGATCCAGAGAGGGCAGTTCAAAGGAAAAGAGGGGAAGATCGAAGAGGTTGACGCCAAGAAATCCAAGGTGTACATCGCAAAAGTCGAGACAACAAAAAAGGACGGATCAAAGACCCGCATACCTGTCAACCCCTCAAACCTCCTGGTCCTCGAACTCAACCTCGATGACAAGAAGCGGGCAGGAAAGCTCAAGCAGTTAGAAGAAGGAACGGTGAAGACGCATGGTTAGGAATCATCTCAAACGGCTTAATGCACCCGCAAGCTGGGACATCCCCCGAAAGAAGACAGTCTTTGTCACGAGGCCTGCACCAGGCCCGCACCAGAGAGAATTCAGCATCCCGCTCAGCAACCTCCTCAAGGAAAACCTCAAGCTCTTCCCCACGCTGAAACTGCTCAAGCACGCCATCAACAACAAGCAGGTCCTCATCGACAAGAAAACAGCGCATAACCAAAAAGCCGCTCCAGGACTCATGGACACGCTCTCCTTCCCCTCGATCCACAAGCACTACCGGATGACGGTGAGCAGGAAGGGAAAACTCGGGCTCATTGAGATCCCTGAGAAGGAATCCGCACTCAAGATTGTCAAGATCATCAACAAACATGTGCTGGGCAAAAACAAGCTGCAGCTCAACCTCTCTGACGGCAGAAACATCCTCACAGGAGAAAAGGGCCATGCAACCGGAGACAGCCTGCTCCTTGAACTGCCTGGCCAGAAGATCATCGAGCATTTTCCCCTTGCAGTCGGCAGCCAGATTTTTGTCTTCAAGGGAAAACATACTGGACTGGACGGGACTATCAAAGAAATCAGACAAGACACTGTCATCTTCACCCACAACAGGGAGGAAGATGAGACCAAAAAGGAATTCATCTTTGTGACCGGAAAGACCGGGCATGCGGTAACGCTCATGAACAAGGCATCCATCTCCAAAGAACCCCTCTCCAAAGAACCCTTCCCCCCTCATGACATCCCGAAGCAGGAAAAGGAAAAGACACCAGAAGAAAAGCCAAGAGAAAAGGAAAACAAAGACAAAGAAGAACAGCCAAGAAAATCAAGGAAAAACCCGCAACCATAAACCATGAACCCGATGCGGCAGATCAGGATAGAGAAACTCACCCTCAATATCGGCGCAGGGAAAGAGCAGTCCATCCTCACAAAAGGCATGAAGCTGCTTGAGCAGATCACTGAGATCCCTCCGGTCAAAACTATTACAAACAAGCGTATCGCCGCCTGGGGATTGCGGCCAGGATTGCCCATCGGCTGCAAGATAACTCTGCGCGGGAAAAAGGCGCAGGAGATCTTCTCACGCCTTGTCGGAGCCAAAGAGAACATATTGCAGCTTTCCAATTTTGACAATTACGGCAACATCTCATTCGGCATCCACGAGTATATCGACATCCCCCAGGTCAAGTACGACCCAGAGATAGGAATCATCGGGCTTCAGGTCTGCCTCACGCTTGAACGGCCGGGATTCAGAATCAAGAAGCGGAAAATCTCAAAAAGGAAGATCCGCCCCTCTCACAAGATCACCCAGCAGGACGCTATCGAATACCTCAAGCAGGAGTTCCATGTCAAGATTGCAGAAGAGGCAAGCTAAACAGACACGCTAAATTATCCTGACCACATGAAAAATGACGACAACAGACCATACCAAAGTCCTTAACCAGATCAGAGGAAAGCCTGCGAAGTACCAGAAATACCTCAAGTACAACACGCCCAGAAAAAGAACATTCGGCGAGTCGACGAAGAAATGCGTCCGCTGCGGAAGGACAGGCGGGCACATCAGCAAGTACGGCCTCAACCTCTGCAGGCAGTGCTTCAGAGAAGTCGCCTTGCATCTCGGCTTTAAAAAATTCAATTAAGGTGTACCATGTCACTCAACGATCCCTTGGCAAACGTGTTAAGCTCGGTCAAGAACTATGAAGACCTCGGCAAGAAGGAGCTCTCAGTCAGGAACAATTCTAAACTCATCAGGAAAGTCCTCAGCATCATGCAAGACAACAAGTACCTGGGCGCATATGAAGAGATACACGACGGCAAAGGCGGAATCCTCAAGATAAACCTCTTGGGAAACATCAACGACACCAAGGTCATCAAGCCGCGCTTTTCCGTCAAGATCACTGACTATGACAAGTTCGAAAAACGCTACCTGCTGGCAAAGGACTTTGGCATCATCATCGTGAGCACGCACAAGGGCATGATGACTCACATTGAAGCGAAGAAGCAGAAGCTCGGTGGCAGGCTCATCTGCTACTGCTACTAACGAAAAGACCGTGAAGAGAAGACCATGAAGATTCAACCATGAAGAAAACACCATGAAGACGCAAGAAACTATCATCGAAACGCTCGACATTCCTGACAAGGTCAGGATCACCCAGAAGGAAAGCATGTTCGAGATCACCGGGACAAAGGGGACTGTTGCCATGCAGCTCCACACTCCACAGCTCGAGATACGGCCAGAAGGAAACAAACTCCTGTTCATCGTCAAAAAGAAATACACCCAGCGTGAGAAGAAGCTCATCTTCACCTACAAAGCCCACATCAAAAACGCCTGCAAGGGCGTGATCGAAGGCCACGTCTACAGGCTCAAAATCTGCTCAGGACACTTTCCCATGACAGTGGGGCTGAAAGGAAACACCTTTGAGGTCAAGAACTTCATCGGAGAGACCATACCGCGGACCATGCGGCTCCGTGAAGGGGTCAAGGTGGTAGTGAACGGCGACGAAGTGGTTGTGGAAGGCATCGACCTTGCAAGAGTGTCCCAGACCGCTGCGGACATCGAACAGCTGACGAAAAGGCCTGGCTATGACAAGCGGATATTCATGGACGGCATCTGGATCACAGAAAAAGACGGAGAACAGCTCGGATGAAACAACTCTTAGCAGAGAGGAACCGGAAGAAGCTCAGACAGCCAAGGTTCACCAGGCAGGACGCGCACAAGAAGAAAAAGCTTGCCAAGGTATGGCGCAGGCCGAAAGGCTACCACAACAAGATGCGCCGGCACGTCCGGGGCTATCGCCGTGTGATCAAGGTCGGATGGGGCTCTCCCCAGGAAGTCAAGCACACAGACCAGGACGGCAAAAAGATTCTCCTTATCACTGGACCTGCAGACCTCCAGCACGCGGGGAAAGAGCACGCGCTCATCATCTCGAAGAGGATCGGAAAGAAGAAAAAGCTCGCCTTGCTCCGAGAGATTAAGCAGAAAGGGCTCACGGTGTACAACATCACCATCGACGAGTACCTCACGAAAGCTGAAAAGGAAATCCAAGAGAAAAAGCAGCTCAAGGAAGCGCAGCAGAAAGAAAAGGAGAAGAAGAAGGAGGAGAAAGCGCAGAAGGAGAAAAAGTCGATCGAAGAGAAGGTAGAGAAAGAGAAAACACCTGCAACACCTGCAAACCTGCAGACCGAGGAAGAGAAAAAGAAAAAAGAAAAGGAAGAAAAGGACAAGGTGCTCACCAAACGCGAATAATCCCTGATCAAAATCACGAGAAAAAACAACGATGAAACTCAAAGTCCAGAAGAAACTCGCAGCCTCCTTATTGGGCTGCTCACGGAAGCGGATCAGGTTCGACCCGGCACGTCTTGACGAGATTAAGGAGGCCATCACCAAGACAGACATCAGGGGGCTCATCGCAGACCGTATGATTTGGAAGAAACAGGAAAAAGGAGTGTCCCGGGTGCGGGCGCGGAAGATCCTGCGGCAGAAACGGAAAGGCCTGCAGAAATCTGCCGGGAGCAGGAAAGGGAGCGCGAACGCGCGCGCGCCAGAAAAGCTCGCGTGGATGCGGAAGATCAGGATCCAAAGAGCTTTTCTCAAGGAGCTCAAGCAGAAAAAGCTCATCACCACGATAACATTCACCCACCTCTACAGGAAAGCCAAAGGAGGCTTTTTCAGGAGTGTCCGGCACATCAAGATCTACCTGGAGGAAAACAAGCTTGTCCAACAAGCAAAGAAATAAACCATGAACAGACTCACCTTTGTCCAACACCGGAGAAAACGCGAAGGCAAGACCAACTACAAGAAACGCCTCACGCTCTTGAAGAGCCGGAAACCACGGCTCGTCATCAGAAAGACGAACAAGAGCATCATTGCCCAGGTCGTCGAATACCTGCCGAGCGGAGACCACATCATCTGCGGAATCAACTCGGGCTGCCTGCGCAAGGAGGGCTGGCAGTATTCGACAAAGAACATACCTGCCTGCTATCTCACCGGCATCATGCTCGCAAAGAAGCTAAAGGAAAAACCTGCAAAAAAAGAAAAAGGCGAAGAGCAAGAATTGATCCTTGACATCGGCCTTCAAACCTCTGTGAAAGGGTCACGCATCTATGCAGTTGTCAAAGGCATGATCGACAACAACGTAACCGTCCTCTGCGCTGCAGAAGTGTTTCCCAACCCTGAACGGATACAGGGAAAGCACATCCTCACGTACCACAGCACGAACAAAGAACAGCACAGCACCAAAGACATGAACGCATTCGAGAGCACATTCAACCAGATCCTGAAAAAATTCACAGCATGAACTGCACGACAGAGCAAAAATGGAACAAAAAACACAGGCAATCGAGTGGCAGCCGAAAACAGCGCTCGGAAGGAAAGTGAAGAACAAGGAGATCGTCAACATTGATGAGATCCTTGACGCAGGAAGGGCAATCCTTGAAGAGCAGATCACCGACAACCTCCTGTCCCTGGACTCTGAGCTCCTGCTCATCGGGCAGTCCAAGGGAAAATTCGGCGGAGGCCAGCGACGGGTGTTCCGGCAGACACAGAAAAAGACACAGGAAGGGAACAAGCCAAAATTCTCCACCATGGCTGTCGTGGGCGACAGGAATGGCCACATCGGCATCGGATTCGGAAAATCAAAAGACACTGTCCCTGCACGGGAAAAAGCCCTGCGCCAGGGAAAGCTCAACATCATGAAGATCAGAAGGGGCTGCGGCAGCTGGCAATGCAACTGCGGCACGAGCCACAGCATCCCGTTCAGCGTGACCGGGAAATGCGGATCAGTCATCCTCAAGCTCATGCCTGCACCAAAAGGAAAAGGGCTCTGCATCGAAACCGAGTGCGCAAAGATCCTCAGCCTCGCAGGCATCCAGGACATCTGGTCAAAGAGCCAAGGCCAGACCAAAAACAGGATCAACATGATCACGGCACTCGAAAAAGCGCTGCTGAAACTCTCACAAATAAAAATACAGCCAGATCACCTGAAAATGCTTTCCATCGTCGAAGGATCCCAGATACAGGAAAAGCAAACAGGAGAGGCAGCTGCGGCAGCAGAGCCTGCTCGTGGCAGAGATACCCGCAGCCCTCGTCACCAGGAAAGGAAAGGCGGGCAAAAAAGGAATAGGAAAAGGCAATGAGGAGAATATAAAACTCTGAACAAAAAACAAGAAACTGCACTATACCATTCGAAAAAATCATTCGATAAAATAATACTGAATGCGAGTCATCATGGAAATCAAGAAAACAGAGCAGAAGACCGAGCAGAGAACAGAGCAGAGAACAGAGCAGAAGACAGCGCAAAGATATGCTGCAATCCTGATCAGGCTTGGCGGAGGGATTCGCGGAGAGATCAAAGACACACTCTTCATGCTCAGATTGCGGAAAAAGAACTGCTGTGTTATCGTGGATGAAAGCACGACTGGCCTTGGCATGCTCAGGAAATGCAAGGACTTCATAACATATGGCGAAATCGACGCTGAGACAGAAGCGTTCCTGAAGGAAAAACGCGGCATCCCAGATCCAGCCAACAAAGGACACCTTAAACAGTATTTCCTGCTCCACCCCCCGCGAGGTGGCTTTGGCAGGAAAGGCATCAAAGTGCCATTCACAAAAGGAGGCGCGCTCGGCTACAGGAAAACAGCCATCAACGCGCTCATACGCAGGATGATCTAAGATGAAATACCGAAGAAAAAAGAATGTCAGGCTCCGCGGCTCAAAGACCCATGCCTGGGGTGCCATGAAAAAGCACCGGGGAGCAGGCCACCGCGGAGGAAGAGGACGGGCAGGATCAGGAAAACGTGCAGACCAGAAAAAACCCAGCTATTGGAAAGAGAAGAACTGGGAAGGCAAGCACGGGTTCACCTCAAAATCACGCGCACACGTCTCTGCCATCAACATCAAAGACCTTGACCAGACCGCAGAAAAGCTCGCCAAGGAACAGATGATACAGAAAGCAGAAAACACCTATACTATCAACCTGAAAGAGCTCGGCTATACAACCCTGCTCGGAACAGGCAGCACGGCCAAGAAATTCATCATCACTGCAGAGCACGCATCCCGGGGAGCCAGAGAAAAAATAAAAGCTGCTGGCGGCGATATTCTCGGGCTCAAGCCAAGAAAACAGAAAAAAATAAAAGGCAAAGCGCACGAAGAAAAAGAACACAAAGAACAAAAGGAACAAAAGGGACAAAAGAAACAAGAAGAAATAAAGGAACAAAAGGAACAAAAGGAACAAACAGCAGCAGAGCAAAAAACAGCAGCGCAATAAGACAATAAGAACTTGATGAAAATCACCTGTTGAGAACCCATGGGATTTTTCGACAACCTCCTCCTCAATCTTCCAGAAGTCGCGCCGCCAAAGCAGAAACGGCTGGCGTTCAAGGAAAAGCTGAAATGGACACTCATCGTCCTCATCCTCTTCTATATCCTCGGCCTCATAGAGCTGTACGGCTTAGGAGATGCACCTTTACGGCAATTTGAGTTTCTCTCTGTCATCCTTGGCGCATCCTTCGGCTCTATCATCTCATTGGGTATCGGACCTATCGTCACTGCATCAATAGTCCTGCAGCTCTTGAACGGCTCAGGCCTGATGAAATTCGACCTCACCTCACATGAAGGAAAACAGCGCTTCCAAGGAATCCAGAAACTGCTCTCGATATTCTTCATCTTTTTCGAGGCGATGATCTATGTGCTCTTCGGCGGCCTTTCGCCAGCAGCAGGAGTTCCTGCAGGAATCCTTATATTCCAGCTCTTCCTCGGAGGCATGCTCATCCTCTTCATGGACGAAGTCGTGAGCAAATGGGGATTCGGCTCAGGCATAAGCCTCTTCATTGCAGCAGGAGTTGCCCAGAACATCTTCATCAGGACATTCAGCCCGTTCAAGCTCGGCGGGACATACAGCGCAGGCGCAATCCCTGCATTATTCCAAGCATTGGCTGCACAGAACCCGACAGAAGCAGGATTGCGGATAGCATCAATAGCAGCAACCATCATCGTCTTCCTTGTCGTCGTCTATGTGCAGGCCATGAAAGTCGAGATTCCCCTGAGCTTCGGCCGCATCAGAGGGCACGGCATCAGGTGGCCCCTTAATTTCATCTACACCAGCAATATCCCTGTCATCCTGATTGCAGCATTTCTCGCGAACCTGCAGCTCTTTGCCAGCATTCTCTCGCGATGGAACTATCCTCTCGGAAACCCGCAGACAGGCACCGGGATCATCGGCTGGCTCTCAGCACCCGGAGGACAGAACGGGCTTGTGGGCCTGATCATCAAGAACGGGACATTCATGATCGGCTGGGAACCCTATGCAAAAGGGCTCACCTATCTCTTATTCTTCCTTGGAGGCAGCATGCTCTTTTCCTGGTTCTGGGTGCAGACTTCAGGATTGGATGCACGAAGCCAAGCCAAGCAGATGATGGCCTCAGGACTCCAGATACCCGGGTTCAGGAAAGACCAACGAGTCCTTGAGCGGCTCCTTGAACGCTACATCCTGCCGCTCACCATCATGGGAGGGCTCGCCGTCGGATTCCTCGCAGCAATGGCAGACCTCTCCGGCGCATTGACATCCGGCACTGGATTATTGCTGACGGTGATGATCGTGTACAGATTGTATGAAGAGATCGCGCAACAACACGTGATGGACATGAACCCGATGATGCGCAAGTTCATGGGACGATGACCTCTTTTAAGACCCTCCTTCTTTTCATTGCATTCTTTTAGTATTGTGCCAGTACAATAAAAGTTTATAAACCGCTCCAGACTGATTCTGCAGATGAGAGGTGAAGAGCAGAAAAACTGAAGAATATAAAAAATAAGGGAGGTCATAGACATGAGAAAAACGCAAACCATCATACGCATAGGACTTGCGGCTGTTCTTGTCGCAGTATTCGTCTATGCATGGGCATCTGACACAGACGGCGGATTTAATCCGTTTGTGAAAGGGACGTGCAGCTATATCCTGCCGAATGGGACAGGAGCGAACCTGACAGACTTCTGCTACAGCGGAGGCAACAGCTGGCTTGGCGAGTACTACCCTGAAGGTGACGGCCAAAACCAGAGCGACAGATGCATGCTTGCCTCTGTCTACTGCCCAGGATACAACCATGTTGACGGCGGAAACTGCTCGCACAACTTTAACTGCTTCATGGGAAGATGCAAGGAATTCATTGCTTGTCGATAAGTGAATACGTGTAATTTTTTCTTTCTTTTTTTCTTATTTTTCTTTTTGTATGAATTTCTTTTTTCTCTCTGGGATAAAAATAGAAAATATTTAAAAACAATCATCCCACAATCTTACATATGACAAAAAGAATTGGCCCAGGAAAGACCGCTCTTTTTACAATCCTGCCTGTGCTTGCATTATTTTTCTCGATACTAGTGTCTGCAGTTGATCAGGAAGAGCAGTATCCTTACGATTTTCTGCCTGAACGCAACTTCACCTTGAACCTGACAACAGCTAAGGAGGAAGTTTACCAGAAGACAATCATCACGCTCACTAAATTCCTTGCTGCGCAGACCAGGAGCTATGACCAGAACACCAAAGGAGACAGTGTTCCACCTGAACAGGAAAACAGCCTGGCCTATGAATATACTGCAACATTGGAACAGGCAGAAGAGCTCTACTGGTGGATACGCTATCACCCGCCAGAGGAATTGCTTACCAAACCTACATTAGCATGGGTCACTTATCCTATACGGAACATATTCTGGAAAGCAGAGACCTACGACGTGTTTGATGGCAGACGATGGTCAAAACGTGGAGAATCGCATGACATCCTGCCGGAGGCTGCAGAATTTGAAACCCTCACAATACTTCATCCCGAATTTAACCTAGCCAGTGAATTCAACCTTATCCGCCCAGACACCCCTGAATCAAGCATTGACTTCAGAAATTTTAGAAAACCAAAAAAAAGCTTTATCATGTCAGACAGCTACAGTGATACACGATTGGTGTCTAACAGTGAAAATAATTTTCTCAACTATTCAGTCAAGTATGCTCCGTATAATCCAGAAAGAGAAGTATATTACGTTACACCTTATGAATCAGAGGTGATGAGGCAGAACACTCTTGTTCCTCCTGGTATCCTCCAAGAGCTCTCCTCTCTTGCTTTGGAGCTCAAGAATCCCTCATTGCCTTTACCCGTCCAGCTGAAAAAAAATGCAGAGTTTGTCAGGAACTATCTCACCTACGATCCTGCATGGTTTGCAGGCATAGGCCTGCGCAATGATTCTGGAAATATCCTCGAGTATATCCTGACAAATAGAAAGGGCACCAGCCCCCATTACACCACCTTATTTATCCTCATCTCCAGGATACAAGGCATTCCTGCACGGTTCGCCTCAGGCTATGTCAGCGGGGTCGCATTCGAGAACAAAAGCTATGTCTATGATTCCTTCAGCTATACGTGGCCAGAAATCTATGAGCAGGGCAAAGGATGGATTCCGTACGATTTGGCACCGTTCAAAGAGCAAGATAAGAAAATAAGAAAATTGGCTGGTATGAACAGCTCTGAACCTATCACGAGCTATCCTGATGATTCAACACTCCAGCACCTGCTTCTCAAACACCTTGCAGCATGGTACGCGAGGAATTGGACAACTGAGGAACAAAACAAAACTCCCGAGCAATCGCAAGAACCACCCGGGATAACAGAACAAGAGCAGACAAGTGATTCCCCTGAACCGCATGACCTAGACTTCACAGAAACAATAGATATCGAGGCCGGCATGCAGCTTGCTAAGAAATCTCCTGTAAACTGCGATGAGCTCGAAGACACGGCTGAGAATCAGGAACTCCTTAAAAAGTGCGGGAAAGAAACCATCACAGCCCACGTCACACAAAGCACACACACTGTCGTGTATGCCCTCTTTCTTTTCATTGGCACAGGCGGCCTCCTCTTCTTTTACCTGCTGCATAAGAAGAAAAAAAAGAAAAGGAATGCTTTAGAGCAGATTAAGAAGGAAGAGGTCATGAGCATTATGAAAGAGATGCTGCTTTTAGGAGAACAAAAAGAGTATGCGCAAGCGATTATTCAGGGATATAATACTGTCTGCAACCACCTCGCAGAGCAATTCCGGCTTGTTATGGAGCCGGGCACCACAGCCAGAGAGTTCATTCAAAAAATGCCTACGAATGCCGGACTGGAAAGCCTGTCTGTTCTTGTCTTCATCTTTGAAAAGTACGCATATGGATTTGAGACGGACAAGAAGGACTACGATGTTTTCATGAACATCCTCCAGTCCTATGCACAGAGGGATGCCGGATGAAAGAAATAGCATATACACTCTATGCATTCACGGTCATATGCCTCTTTGTCATCACTGTATTTCTCGTCCTGATGAGCTCGACTATCAGCGGCATGGTGCGGTTCAACCAAGAAGAGTGGGGATCCTACACTCAACTCAAGAAAGCCATTGCAGAAGAAGGGTATACTATAAAAATTCTCGTCTTTAATTTCAACAACATCCAAGCCGTCAGGAATGACTCGATCATCCTTATATTCTCTCCGCTCAAACCATATGATGTGCACGAGATAGACCTGCTGAAAGAGAAAGTTTCTGCCGGCTCCACGCTCATCATTCAAGACCGCTCTATTAACACATATTATCTCCTTAAGGCATTCAACATAACCAGGGGACTACACACGTTATACGAATTCGAGAGCTATCGCAAAAGGCAGGACCTTCCTATAGAACAATTTCATTATGCAGGCATTTCCGGAAATCTCTCATTTCGCCAGCCACAACCCCTTATCGAAATCCCTCGCTCTGCAGAAGTCATCAGCATGAGCTCGCCACAGAGCTATATGGACATTGATGACAATGAAATCCTCGATGACCAGGATGGGAAAGGGCCCTTTCCTCTCATCATCTCATTAGTCCATGAAAAAGGGACAGTGGTGGTCATCTCAGACAGTCATCTTCTCACCAATGACCTCCTGAATAGAACTGAGAACAGAGGGCTCTTTGAATCCTTGTTACGCACTCTTGGAAATCCAGAAAAGAACCACGTTATCATCGACGAGTCCCATTCAGGAAAAAGCAATTTCTTCATCCCCACGATCAACCTCTTCATCATGCTTCTCAAGAACGAGTGGCTGGTCATCCTTTTTTCCCTCTGCTTTGCATTGCTTTTCCTGGCTCAAAAGATCGCCGATGCCATCCATGAACAGAAGAAAAGGGTCAAGAGGGACCGTCCAGAAAATAGGTTCAGCGAGCTTGTGCACAAGACCAAACGAGAGGCAGTATTAAGCATGAATATGAACACTTGGCTGGTTGTGCATATGGGGGATGAGCTGATGCGCCAGATGAAAAAAAGGCTTAACAGAAAAGATGACACGTCTGCTCCTGAAATACTGGCAGATGAGTTCTGCTCATATTTTCCTGTAGTAAATCCAATAGATTTAAAAAGAATAATCACCCGCATCCAAGAGGTAAAAAACAAGAAAAACGCTGTCAGGAGCTTTGAGGAAGCAAAGAAGATTTGTGACAGTATCGAAGACCTCCTTCATAAAATCCAGTCCCTTTAAAATTAGCTCATCCTATATGTGCAAAAAAGAGGTGATGCGCATGAACGTCCCGCAGCTGTTTTCAAAGCTCTCTGCAGAGCTCAGCACAAAGATCATCGGGAAAACAGACATCATAGAGGAAATATTTATCGCCCTACTCTGCGACGGCCATATCCTTCTCGAAGGAGTCCCAGGCACAGCAAAGACCATCATCGCGAACAGCATTTCCAAAAGCATCAATTGCAGCTTCAAGCGGATCCAATTCACGCCAGACCTTCTTCCCTCAGACATCCTGGGGACGTTCGTCTTCAGCCTCAAGACCCGGGAGTTCGAGCTCAGGCGTGGACCCATCTTTGCCAACTTCATCCTTGCCGACGAGATTAACAGGGCGCCTCCCAAGACCCAGGCTGCACTACTCGAATGCATGCAAGAGACACAGGTCACTCTTGAAGGATATACCTACAAGCTCAAAGTCCCATTCATCGTCATCGCAACCCAGAACCCTATTGACATGGAAGGCACCTACCCTCTCCCAGAAGCGCAATTAGACAGGTTCATGTTCAAGAGCAACCTGACCTACCCTTCACGGGATGAGGAAATACGCCTCTTGGCAATGAAAAACCTTCCGGACAAAGAGATTAAGAGCGTGATTTCACCAGCAGACATTGAAGCGTTGAAAAAAGAGCTGAGTACGGTTAAGATTGACGAAAGCATATATGTCTACATCACAGATATCATCCAAAAAATACGCGGATTGCCTGACATTGAGCTCGGACCAGGGCCACGAGCCTCCATTGCCTTTCTTAAAGGAGCAAAAGCGTATGCCCTAATGAGCGGAAGGGAGTATGTCATTCCAGATGATGTCAAGCGCCTGGGCTATCCTATCCTGCGCCATAGGATACGGCTTAAGCCAGAAGCCCAGATAGCAGGAATCACTGTCAGCCAACTCATCTCCAAAGCAGTCAATGAAGTCCCAATACCTAAAGTAATGGACAAGTCGAGAAAATGAACTCAAGAGCCCTTGTTCTCATATTCATTTCTCTCTTCTGCATAACATACGGCATTGTCTTTGAACGCATAGAGCTCATGCTCATCGGCATCAGCCTTGCATGCTATCTGTTCTTCACCTACCTTTTCCTCCGTATCCGGACATCCGGCATAGAGATTGTCTTGAAAAAAGACATGGCAAGAAGCAGCCACGAGAAAGAAGACATCCACATCTTAGTCAATATAGAGGTCAACTCGCCCATGGTTTTCGATGTGACAGATGACGCACCAGAGAAAAACATCATCAAAGGGGAGAACAAGGTCTGCAATGCAAGAGGAAAGGCAACACTAGATTACACACTCAGGTTTGACAATTACTGCGTCTTCAAGACCGGGCCTGTCAAGATAGCTATCCATGACATGCAGCGGCTCTTTTACTGGGAAAAGCAGGCCGGAGAGACATATTATGTGCTTGTCTACCCCTCCCTGTTCGAGATTAGCAAGATTAAGTTCAAGATCACTGAAAAGACCCTCTCTAACCTCCTCGGCACACGTAAGACATCAGAGAAAGGTATGGGAAACGAGTTCATGTCCATCAGAAGATATGAAACAGGGGATGACATCAGGAACATTGACTGGAAAGCCACTGCAAAGCTGGACACATTAATGGTGAAAACCTTCGAGATAGAAAGAAAACAGCGGATCTTTCTCTTGCTTGACGTGGGAAAAGAGATGAACACTGGAGAAAAGGCATCTATGATAGACACTGCCGTGTATTCCATGATCTATCTCAGCCAGCTCATCCTTGAAAGGAAGGACATGCTCGGCATCGGCCTCTATGCAGACGCAATACAGCTCTTCAGCCAGCAAGTCAACTCTCGAAACCAGCTCATGAATCTTTTTGAGCAGGTCAGCTTCCAGACATTCGATAAAGAGACAGATCACGAGCGCTGCTTTCACCAGCTGTCAGTATACATAAAAAAAAGATGTGGGCTCATCATTATCTCAAACCTCGTCTCAGAAAAACCTGAAAAGATATTTCACGCCGTACAATATCTGGCCTCAAAAAGCCATTCTATCCATCTCATCTGCCCCTTCGAGCCCTATTTCTTCCAGAAAGAGGAAAATTCGCTCTTGGACAAGATATCCTATCTCGTGGCAAAACAGCGCTATGACAAGTCCTATGACGAGCTGTACACCATGTTGAAAAAAATCGGCGTGACCATGCACAAGACAGGTCCGGACAATATAGGAATGAAGCTGACAGAGATCTATCTGGACATAGTCAAGAGGAATCTTGCAGCGGTCTGAATAAAAAAGCACATCAGGCGCAGGATACATGCTCACCGTCTATTTTTCTGTTTTGCAGCAAGAGCCTCAGTCAGAATAGTATAGATATCATAGGTGGCCACCACCAGCAAGAGAATGAGCACGAACAGAAGGAAAACAATATAGAGCGAGGAGAACTCAAAAAACTCAAGTTCCTGCCTTAGAAAGCCGAAATTAAACATGATGACCAGCAAGGGAGAGGAGGTCAAGAAGATGGCAAGAAAATTCTTCTGGTGAAACCTAGACAGGCTCATCTGAAACATGACCAGCACCAAGAACCATGAAACCAGAAGAATGCTGACGCTAACGAGGTCTGCCTGCTTGAAAAAGACAATGACCTCATAGATATAGAGCATTATGACACCATAGACAAAAACATCAATAAACAGGCTCAACACGAGCAATATGAACATGGCAAGCAAGAACAGTGGTGCATTAAAAATGATGTACTGTACCATGAGGAACAAGAGTGCCAGGCAAGAGAAGAGAGAAAAACCTATCCAATCCACCTCAGCAAGGATCTTGCTAATCACGACATTTCCCTTCTTCACAAGATTATGCACTCCCATGATTACTCCCCTTTCCAGCACCACCCGGTTATTAAATCTTTCGACAAAGCGGTCGCATTGAAAAGATATGCGTCGGCAACGAGCACTGCCTGTGCGGCCGCCATCGTATCCGGTCTCGATAGAAAACCGCGTCTTCATTGACCGTTGTACCTTGGTTAGGCGGCCAAGGCACAGGCGGTGGTGCTCTTGATGTTTTCAATGCGACCGACAACGCACGGCGGTATCATAAATTTTATAAACACCCCCTTGTTCTGGCAATTAAGGTAGCACTATGGTATTCGAATCAATACTCGACCCGGTATTCCGACCATTACTAGGGCTCAATCCGCTCTTCGCTATCCTTCTTCTCTCGCTCGGCATCACCTTCATCGTCACCATCGTGTACAAGCTCACCACGAACCAGGCTGAGATGAAGCGGCTGAAAAAAGAGATGAAGGACCTCCAGAAGCAGCTCAAAGAGCTTGCAAAGACAGACCCGAAAAAGGCAATGTCTGTCCAGAAAAAGGCAATGGAGAAGAACTTCAGCTACATGAAGCACTCGCTCAAGCCGACACTCTACACATTCCTTCCCATCATCATCATCTTCGGCTGGCTGAACAGCAACATGGCCTACCAACCCCTGCTTCCCGGAGAGCCTTTTGAAGTGAAAGCAGTGTTTGACAAGTACCTGATCCTCAACGTGACCTTGGAGGCAAATCCAGAGCTCACTTTTCTCAACGAACAAGCGCAACCATTACAACAAGGGATAGCTAGCTGGAACCTCTCTGGAGAGGCAGGAAAATACCAACTCACCCTGAAAGACGGCACGCGCGAATACACCAAGAAAATTCTCATCTCCTCGGAAAAACGCTATGAGAACCCTGTCGAGATGTACAAAAGCGCGCCCCTGAAACAGGTCATCATCGGCAACAACAGGATCAGGCCGTTCGGAGACTGGTTCAACATCCTCGGCTGGCATCCGGGCTGGCTCGCCACCTATATCCTTTCTTCTATGCTCTTCAGCATCCTGCTCAGAAAGGCCATGAATCTAGCATAAGCTTTATAAAGAGGCAGGAATTCTCGTCAATAAACATAAAATAAAACCAATACACACAAAATGTGAGAGCATGCCAAGCGGACGATTCAAGTCAAGGACATTCAGGAGAGTGCACGTGCGGACGCCGAAAGGTGTATCGACATTGCGCTATGACCGCAGAAAACCGAAGAATGCGCATTGCGGCAGGTGCGGCGATAGTCTGAAAGGCATCCCCCGCCTTTTGCCTGGAAAGATGCACAACCTGGCAAAGACCAAGAAACGGCCAGAACGGCCATATGGCGGCACATTATGCACGAAATGCATGCGCCAGAAGATCAAGGAGCTCGCATTCACCAAACAAAATCCATAGTATTTATTTACCAAAACGAAGAAGTCTCTTACTGCACTTGGCGACAACGCAGGTTCTGACAAGAGATGGAGGAGAGGAACATGCTGCATGAAATTGGACGGATTTGTATCAAGATAGCGGGCAGGGATGCTGGCAAACGATGCGCGATTGTTGAAGTCTATGAAGGGAACATCGTGCTCATCGACGGAGAAACCAGGAGAAGGAAATGCAACATCAAGCACCTCGAGCCGCTAGCTGAGACCATACCTGTCAAGAAAGGAGCAAGCCATGCTGACATTATTGCAGAGTTCAAGAAGATCGGGATAGAGATCGCGGAAAGAAAGGCAAAGAAGCCAGCAGCGACAGCAGGCGAAGAGAAAACGCCGGAGCAGACGAAGTCGGAACAGAAAAAGTCCGAACAGAGGAAAACTCTTGAAGAGAAGAAGCTGAAGAAAGCAGGGAAGAAGCCGGAGAAGAAAGGTTGAGTGCATACGAAACAAAACAGCGCACAACAACTCGCTATCCATCGTTGCATCATAGCATTTAAATACTCGTTCTCACTTTATTCTCTTCATGAATGCCGTCTATGAAGAGATGATCTCGTTCATTGTCTCTTCAGGAAAACGCATAGCTCCGAAAGCAGGAAAAATCAAAGATATTGGTGTGAAGAAGAAGTACCTCACTGAAGAGGATATCGCCATCGAACGAGGGATGAAAAAGATCATCCACCATCATCATCCTGCGCACGCCTTTTACGCAGAAGAAGAGCACGATCAGCATCCTGAAGGCACGGATGTGTGGATAGCAGATCCTATAAGCGGGACGCGGAGCTTCCTCGCGGGATTGCCGCATTATGCCCTTGTTATCGCCCACGCGAGAAACTCCATTGTCCAATTCAGCGCAGTCTATGACCCTTCAGCAGACGAGCTGTTTACCGCATATCGAGGAAAAGGGGCATTCCTCAACAAAAAGAAACTATTCCTTTTACCCAAAAAAGGAATCCTGCACATCGTATTCAACCTGTCCATCAACTGGGCTGATGCGCAGAGCGCACAAGAGGTGGCTGAGAAGATGCGCAACTTTTCAGTATCAACAAACAGCAATTCTCATGCAGTCAACATCTGCCATGTCGCCTGCAACAGGTATGACGGAGCCATCTGCCTTGCCAAGGACAGCTTTCCCTATTTCGCTGCAAGCCTCATCTTGACTGAAGCAGGCGGATTATTCACAAACCAGTACGGAGATCCTATCATTCACTATCATGATCGCGTATTCTTAGGAGGCAAACCTTCCACGTACCAGCAGTTGAAAAAAATAATGGAGCACGTGAAATTACCTGAAAATTCTCGATAAGAAATTGGCCGCCCCCAGAAACAAACCTGACGATAAACGTGAACTTTATCACCCCAACTCAACATCATCCAACAATTCTGTCAGGTTCAGCTCAAACCCTGCGACCGGCATCTCGAGATTCCAGCTTTTCAATACCTGCGGGTGGATCTCGCCGAGGAAGCCGACCTTCTTTCCCTTCACGATAATCCTGCCGACCCTGCCTGGAATGAACGATAGGTGCTCTGCAGGGATGACCTCGTACTGGAGCTTCAGGCTGTCGAGCAAGAAGTCAAGCGCCTGTTTTGCCTCTGTGTAATTGGTCTCTGCTGACGCAGAGGCATAGGCGATCCTCAAGGGATTCTCTGACCTGGTCTCCGCATCTTTCTTGAAGAGCACGACCTCTCCAATTTCGAATATCCGCTGCGGGTACTGCCTCTTTGTATTCCTTGACAGGAATTCCATGATGCTCGGCAAGAGCCAGTTCCTGAACACTGACCAGTTGTTCGAGACAGGATTGTCAATCTCAATATACTTGAGCGCGTCCTTGGCAAGCGTTCTTGGAAGGTTCATGTTGTCATACAGGGATTCAAGGTTGGTGAGGACATACGACATGATTTCCTGGCATTGCAGGCTGATCATGATCTCCCGGACCTTTCTTGCGAGGCGTTCTTTCCTGGCAATGCATCCGATAGTCCCAATCATAGGCATGACAGGCGCTATCTCATTGAAGCCCTCGCTGATGAGGATATCCTCAATAATATCGACCGGGTGCATGATGTCATGCCGGTATGCCGGATACAGGACTTCTATGTTCTCCCCTTTCACCGTGGCGTCATAGCGCGCCATGGAGAGCAGCTCAATTATTTTTTTATCAGACACAGACGTTCCGAAAAGCTGGATGACTTGTTTCTTGCCAATCTGCATTTTTCCCGGCGTGAAATCAGGTGTTATCATCTTTTTCTTTTCATAACAAATTTCAACACTTTCCGCTTTCCCCCCTCTCTCAACAAGAGCCGCAACAACCACCTGTAGGGCAGGCACGAGATAGGCGAGATCAAACCCGCTGCATTCGATGAATACTGTTTTTGTCTTTTCAGTGACCTTCCCGGTATGATCTGAATTGATGATCGGCGGCATGGACAATACCTGGCCTGCACTGTCAATGAATACAGGATATGCGTTGCAGCCGTCAAGCAAATGCGCGTACTCGCGGCCTTTCGGGTGCTGCTGGAGGATTTGCAGGAGATCAAGGGGAGTATCAAAATCCAGGGGGACGAACTTCAATGCGTGTGGGGCGAACGCCTTGTAGAATATCGGCCTATGTATCTTCTGGTAATCATACACGCCGATCGCGACCTCTTTGCGCTTCTTGCCATAATTCTCGCAGAGCTTTTCCTGGAGCTGGATGAGCTGGCCCAACACCTGCGCATTAATCCGTAATCCGGAAACAACAGCGCACACTGTCAAGGGCCGTATACTGGCCACGCTCTTGTCAACAATCACTTTCAAGCCAGAGCTCTTCACTGTATACTTTGGCAAGCCGCTCTTTAGTGTATATCTTCCCTGAATTTCACGGGCAATGCCTTCTGCACTCCACAAGTCTGGCCTATTGGTGTCTGCAACCTCCACTTTCAGTAAGTCTCCTTCACTGTCGGCTATTTCTGACTTTGCGAACAGGATGGCTTTCTCTTTCAGCTCTTTCAACGGAATGTTCTTTCCGACAAGCCTGCACAAGTCCTTGTATGAGACATCGATGGTTGGCATTTTTTTTGATGCTCTTTTTATTTTTATTATTCTTTTTTTCCAGCCCGCAAATACTGCAAGTCCTGGCTGAACAAATCCCTGATATCCTTTATTCCTAATTTGACCATGGCGAGCCGGTCAATGCCAAAACCCCAGGCAATGACTTGCTCCTTGACCCCAAGCGCGCAGGTCAGCTCTGGCCTGAACACGCCAGCGCCAGCAAGCTCCATCCATCCTAAACTCGGATGCTTGATCGAGAGCTGGACACTCGGCTCTGTAAACGGAAAATAATCAGGATAAAACCTGACTTCCTTTACTCCTGTAATCTCAACAGCAAACTGCTTGAGCAGGCCAAGCAGGTGAGGAAATGACAAGCCCTCGTCAACAATGAACCCGCCGAGCTGGTTGAACTCAACTCCGTGAGTAGCATCGATCACATCAGGCCTGAAACACCTGACGAGGCTGAAATACTTTCCCGGAATCTTCAGATCCTTGCGAGCAAGATAGCGCGGGGATATTGCGGTGTCATGGGCTCGCGGCATTAATTGGCTTGCGGCCTTTTCATCCCAGCGATACCGCCAGCCTGTCGAGCCTGCGATGCCTTTCTCATGGGCTTGCTTGACATTCTGGACGATCTTTTTATCAGGAAGCAGTCCATACCTTGGCTCCTTGATGCGATACGTAGAACTCCAGTCACGTGCAGGATGGTTCTGCGGCTGGAATAATGCGTCGAAATTATAGAACTCCAACTCAATGAGCGGACCTTCCATCTCTGCAAAACCCATCCCCAAAAGCTTGTCCCGCACACCCTCGATGAACGCTGCATACGGCTGCTTCTTTCCTCCCACTATTTTTGGGACATTGATCTTGACATCATAGGGCCTGAATTTCTTATTCTTCCATGCTTCGCTCCTGATGATCTGGGAAGTCAGGCGTTCAATGGACAAGTCCTGCTCTCCTGCCTTCAGCTTCATGATAAGCTGCTGGCACAGCGCTTTCCCCTGCCCTGTGAAAAAGAGCTGCTTTTCCTTCCGCATGTCTCGCTTGACAATCTTCTTCCTCTGCTGCAGGCTTGCCAGGGCATAGCGCTCTTCATCAGAAAGCGTGTGCTGGTCAAGAGGAAATTCCTTGTTCAGAAAAAGCTCTTCGAGGCTCTGCCGCTCCAAGGACCTTTTTCCTTGATCTGTGATGAAGAAGAGATTGTCCTGCCTTTTCTCGTCCCTCTTGATCTCAATGAGCCCTTTTTTCTTCAGGATCCCGATACTGACCGCCATTTCCTCGTCAGACAATGTGGTGTGCTGTTTCATCTCCTTGAGCGTCTTTGCCTGGTCCCTGATCTGGTGGAGGAACTGGCGCTCAGGCAGGCCCTGCTTCAGGTACAGCCTGCCATTCTCATCCAAAGAGACAAGCTCATGCCTCTTTTCCTCAATCCTCACCAGCCCTTTGTTGCCCAGCCACTGCACTGCCCGCATGACCTCGACATCTTTCATGCCTGATTGGTGCTGCACTTCCTCTATCAAGATGCCATCTGCAAGAAAAGGAAGAACCTTGCGCTCCAAGGGATGGAGTCCTGCAAGCAGCTCAGCAACCTTTTTTTCCATACTGCCTTAGAAATAGGAGGAGTTTAAAAAATTTGTTGAATTTGCAGTCCTATGTCTTTCATACTGATGCGAAGTCAACGAGTGTGTGCCGGAAAATGCACTCACTACATTCTTTTTTACAGATTGCTCCCACCCACCTCCCCCAACCACCACCTTGGCAAAAGGTAATGCATTACATCGACTCAGTTGGCGATTGGCCAAGTCCGGTTGGTTGTGGTAGAGTTGAGCTGCCAGTCGTGCTCAGCAAGGAGTTCTTTAGCACTTCAAAGTAACAATCCCTCCGATAGATTTATATAGTACTTTGGTATAGCCATATGGTGAAACCATTGTGTGTGGGTAAAAAACAGTAATATATTTATAGTAGTTATGCATAATCAATATTAAAAAGGGGTGATTAATCCTCATTTTTGGAGGTAGAAGCATGATTGTTAAAGAAGAGTTTTTAAACAAGCTACGGAGAACGTTTTCTCTGAACCTCTATGAGGTCAAGATTTGGACAGCCCTTCTTTCCAGAGGGGTATCCACGGCAGGAGAGCTTTCTGACATCGCAAACGTCCCCAGGTCCAGGTCGTATGATGTCCTGGAGAGCCTAGAGAAAAAGGGATTTGTGGTGATGAAGCTGGGCAAGCCAATCAAGTACCTGGCTGTGCCGCCGAAAGAGGTCGTAGAGCGCGTAAAGAAAAACATGAAGACCGACGCAGAAGAGCGGATCAAGAGGCTGGAGGATCTCAAGAGCACTGACGTGATCCACGAGCTGAACTCTCTCCACACCCAGGGGATAGAGCTCATCGAACCGTCTGACCTGTCCGGCGCGTTGAAAGGAAGACACAACCTCTACAACCACCTTGAGATGACCATAAAGGGAGCGCAGAAACAAGTCAGTATCGCAACGACTGCGCAAGGCCTGCTGCGGAAAGTGGAAGGCTTGAAGCCGATCTTCCAGGACCTCTCGAAAAAAGGGGTTGACATCAAGATAGCGGCGCCCATCAATAAGGAGACAGAAGCAGCGATCAAGGAGCTGAAAGGCATCGCAGAAGTCAGGCATTCTGACGGCAAATCCAGATTTACCATTGTGGACAGCAAGGATGTCATCATGATGGTCATGGACGACGCAGAAGTCCATCCGACGTATGACATCGGCATCTGGCTCAAGGCACCATTCTTGGCGTCAGCGCTCCAGACCATGTTCGACTCGAACTGGAAGAGCCTGAAACGATAAACTCAGCACATTTTTTATTTTTTTTCTTTCTTCTTTTTTTCTGATGAGATTCACTTATTTTCGTATTTTTTTCAGCAGAAAGAACACCATCCCAACTGCTTAACAGCGTATAACATATAATAATTCTTCCCCAACTATGCTTGTTTGGAATGGAAGGTCGTGCGCCCGCAAGAACCCTTCCAGCCACCAGCGCTTCTCCTCAGCAATGCGCTTCCTGCCGCCGATGGTTTTAGTCGGAAAGGTCACTGCCAGCAGATCCGCATGCTTCGCAAGGTGGAGAATGAGCTTTTTCGAGATGTGCCTGTTCACTGTCTCCAGCGTGTCCACGAGCTTGAAGAGGAAGCACGCCAGGAATTCATCCTTCGCTTTGTGCAGGTCAATCATCGGAAAATCTTCTTCCCGGGCGAGATCAATCCGAATCGCAGCGCCCCTGATGCCTCGAGAGCGGAAATAGGAGTTCAGGAAGGCCATGTCCTGTGATGACACGTCGTATGCGGCATACGTTATGCGCTGTTTCAGGACCCCGGCAAGCAGCTTGCATGACGCGGGATTCATGCCGCAGCCGAGATCGATGACGCGGACGCGCTTTCCTTTCCACGCAGGAGCATGCGGCAGGAAAATCTGCCCGTACAGCTCTCGATAGGCAGGCAAGCGCTCTGCACTCGAGCGATGCGCGCGCAAGATTTTTTCGTCGCTATCACTGGCTTTTTTCTCCGCATATCCCTGCATGATAAACACGCCGTAGACCTCACGCAGCTCCTTCCGGACGGATTTCAGCACGAGCCTGTACTCGCGTGTCTTTTTTATCTTGGCAGCATCGCCTAACGCCTTTACCATCAATGATCGCCGGATGTTGGGATTTTTCTTGAGAAATGACTGTATCCTACCTTCGATGAAATCTGCATCAAGAGTTCGCAATTCCTTTTTTTCCCGGATATCCTTCCCAAGCAGCAGGACAACAGCGTCGAACAGCACAGGGTTTACCTTTTCCATCGCAAGATCCCCGCGATGCCACCAAGGCTGTCAACCTTCCTCACGGCGTCGTGTGTAGAGATGATGTTGACCTTTCCCTTCGCAGCCTCGACCTTGCGCATCACGCTCTCGACCTCTCGGTACTGATTTTTCTGGCGAGCCTTTTGGATGCACTTGTCTGTCAGGACGAGCTGGCTGATGGCGCCTTCGTGGGTTTTTTCAGCCACATCTTTCAGGCCATAGGCTGCCATATCCTTGGAAACAGCGGCGAGCAGTTCCTCAACAAGGGAATCTTCTTTGCTTGTTCGATCTGCCTCAAGCAGTTTCCGCAGCTCAGGCCTCCTCACCACCTCATTGATGACTGTCTCATTCACGTCAGAGCATGCTGCGAGTGTGATTTTCGGCACAAGCTCTTTGGGCATCTCCTTCATCAGATATTCCTTCCAGAATGATGGGGAAGCGACAACTACATTCTCCAAAGAATACCTCTTGACATACTCTTGTATGAGCCTGACAATCTCCTGATAGAAACTTTCAGCCTTTTTTTCTTCAATCGCTTTTTTGCGCACATCACCCTTGATTCTAGTGAGCAAGTCATAGCCCTGGGTCTTGAGCAGGCCGAACAATGCCTCTTCCCTGTCAAAGACCACCACGAGGATCTTGAGCTGGCGAGCTGCTGTCGATTCCTTAAGCTTCTCAAGCTGGAACGAGAGCCACTCCTTTTTTATTATCTGCACTATTGCAGAAGGCTGGACATCAATGGTCTGGAAGACTCCGCGCGGAATGTCCTCAGGCCCTTCGGTGATCACGCCGGACACGCGCAGGATGTTCGCGTAATCAGAGAAGTCCACCTTAGCAACCTCTAAGGTGACGTGGAATGTCTTCCTGACTGCTTTTGCGCTGCCTGCCTCTACATCCCCTATCTTGACTTTCCGCTCAGTCTCTCCTCTCACGCTGTCTCCAGGGTCGATGATCGCGCTCAAATACCAGAGGTCATCGAGGTTCTGGACAAGCACTTTGACAATGCCATGCTTCAAGTCCTGATGGATAATCTTCATTTTTGATTGATACTCTTCATTTTAGAATGCAAAAAACAAGCTGTTTTAATAATTTTATCGAAATTTCGCTCTATTGACTTGCTCATGTTGACGAATATGCTCGTGGCAATCATCTTTTATAGGATTGTGCCCACCCACCAGCCCCCAACCACCACCCTAGGTTGGTCATCAGAACTAATATCAGAAATGATGCATCAGGAGAAAAGAATGCTCAGAAAAACACCACGAGAAGATTGGCCTTGAATTTTCTCCATATATTTATAAAATACGCCGTATTCCTCTCCTGCATGAAACCTCTCTTGCTGCTCGTCTGCATCTTCCTTCTTGCAAGCCTGCTTGCTGCAGCGCCTGCACAAGCCTGCACCTTGTGCAGCTATCCTCGGTATTATACTGGCCATTATCCGAATTATATGTCCATGCGCTTTGGCGTGTATGGCGGCGGAGACTATTATCACAGCCAGTACACGATCTTCGGAGATTATAGAGGAGGAGGAAACCGTTACTCGTACATGAATAGGATAGGCTATGGTGCAAAGCCGTGGTGGCAGTATAACCGGCTCGTCTATACTCGCCATCCTTTTTCATGAAATGCAGTGTTTCATGCATGTTTCATTTGCAGGTTTTATCTTCTGAGACAATTGAAAGGGAAGCACCAGAAAACCAATAAATTTATATATACTCTTTTTAAAAATACCTCTCTATAGTTGCCAATATAAATAAAACAGATTGAAAAGGGAGACCTATGCAGAGACACATCCAGAAAAAAGCGCAGACTGCCGGCGGTTCAGCCATCCTTGTCGCGATCATCACGACCTTGATCATCCTGTACATCCTCTTCCTGCCTCCAGACGAGCGGGCAAGTCTCTTAGGAGACAATACAGGAACCGGAGGGACTGGCGGCTACATAGGGCCATTGCCGAAAGCTGCTGTGCTCTTGGATGCGACACCCGGTACACTCTCTGTCGCGCGGACAAACACGATCGAGCACACGATTCCCAGCATCAAGATACTGACCCAGACAAACGCCAATGAGATCAAGAGGATAGATTCCTTATATGTCTCACGAGGCTCATTCGACGACGGCAGCAAAGAGGTCAGCTTCAGGCTGGACTCAGGGCTCAGCAATAATCTCCTCCTTTCATTCAATGTGAAAAAAGCCAGCGGAAAACTCCTGGTCTATCTGAACAACAAAGAAGTCTTCAGCAGCGAACTCAGCCCTGGCACTGCAGAGCCGATCCCGCTCTCCCGTGATTATCTCAGTGATGAGAACAACCTCACATTTTCCGTGTCTTCCCCTGGCGGTGCATTCTGGCGCATGAACGAGTACCAGCTTGACAGTATTCTCATCTCCGGAGACATCACTGACGTAAGCAGGGCATTCTCAGAAGTCCACTTCTCAATTTCCCAAAACGAGATCGAGAACCTGGAAAAAGCAGAGCTGAGATACACGCCGAACTGCGATGCGAGCAGGGCAGGGACACTTGTCGTGCTCCTGAACACCCGGGTTGTTTTTGGAGGGATTCCTAGCTGCAGGAGCCAGAACAAGATTGAGATCGCGAAAAACCTTCTCACTCTTGACGACAACATCCTTGCATTCCAGACAGGGGAAGGAAAATACGAGGTCAACAACATCAAGCTCGTCTCGACACTCCAGAAGCCCATCGACCCTATCTATTATTTTGACATCCCGCCAGAATACTACCAGTATGTCTATGACCGGGAACTTGACGGCTACCTCCTCCTGACATTCCCTGACGAGAATCAGATCAAGCAAGGAGTCATAACCCTGAACGGGCACAAGGCGAACTTCAAGACCCAGGGACTCACGTACAACCTGCGGGTTTCTCCATACCTGAAAGACGGCACGAACTCGCTTATCATCACACCGCAGACCTCCAGCCTGACCATCACAGAACTCAGGCTAGAGCTCAGATAAAATCAAAAAAGAGGAGAACAATCCTTTTCCCTATCATGTCCACATGCCAGATGCAGAAGAAAAACGGATAAAGCGGATTCTTGGCAAGCTTGGCACTGGCATGAGCGACTCTATAAAATACTCTGACTGGAACATGAAACGCCAGGCAGGAAAACAGGAAAAAGAGCTCAGGAAACAGCAGCTCGAGCAAGAGCACCTGCAAGCGCAGGCTGCATTCAACTCGATGAAAGGCCGGAACGACATCACTCACCAAGAGCTCTATGAGGCGAAACAACGCCAGCGCCAGGCAAAAGCAGCGCTCAACCAAGCCAATCCCTGGAAAAAGCCCTTCAGTGCCATCCATAGAGGAACATCAGGGCTCATGGAAGGCCTGGCACTGCGGCCGACAAACAGGCCAGTAAAAGAGAATCCGAACGCATACTATAATTACGAATGGGATGAGAGCGTTGAGCTCGTCTTGCTCATTTTGGCTGCTCTCGTCCATATTGTCGATGTCTTTTTCCTGAAGCTCGCACGAGGTCCGACGCAAT
>JAZDID010000099.1:0-6866 GCA_043805315.1 Nanobdellota archaeon
GCGCTCACCGAGAATCTCCAAGGCATTCCTGTCTGCCTCGATCATAAGAACAGGAAGACCGGAGAGCTCAAGTGCGTGTGCGGCGATTACGTGGATATCAAAAAAGGCAAGTACGGGACGTTCTTCCTCTGCATGCGCTGCGGGCCGATGAACTTGAGGAAGATCAAGGAGTGCAACAACGTCGCTGCAAACGTATGGAGAGAGAAACAATCAGAGGATAAACATGATGAAGGCATCAGTGATGGTGACAACAACAATCAACACACGAGCAAGCCCAAAGAAGTCACGGTGCGGAGCGATGACCCTATTTACTTCTCCTGACACAAAATAACCAGTTCGCTATCTCTTCTTCCTGAACCAGCCAATCAGAAACAAGATTCCTATAAGGAATGCGGGCCCTGCAATCTGCACCGACCAGGCCACCAGGTACCACGCAAAGGGGTTTCTCAGCGTTAGGAAAATATAGACTAGCCCGGCCAGAATAAAAGCAATTCCTCCGACGATCTCATATTTCCACGATATAAGCAGAACAGCCAATAGCAGGAGTGTCGGAATATTATGCATGAACAATCCGAGCACGATCTGCCAGACGCTCAAGCCCGGAGAGAAAACATCCAATGAAAACAAGGCAAGGAAGAGGATAAAGAATATCGAGAGTATCCTCGGCGTCCAATAGATGAATTTGCCGACCTTTCTTTTCATAATTTGATATTGTCTAAATTACTATTTAAAATTTGTTATTTCCTTTGATTTTCAGGCATTCCTCTTCTAAAAAATGACCAAAAATCTCGATTTTTCCCTTGGCTGTCTTCAGTATTGTTTCAGGGTCAATGTTCAGCTTTCCCCAGGTGTGCCTGCCGTCCCATCCCCACACAATGCCTTTTGCTTCAGCCCAGACAATCACTGAAGTGCACATCGGGCAGGGTATCTGCGTCGAGTAAACCCAACAGCCATGCAAGTGGTAGTTTTTCTGTTTCCTGCATATTTTCCTGACTGCATTCATCTCCCCATGGGAAGTCGGATCCTTTTCTATGCCCACTCTCGATATTCCCCGAGATAGTATCTTATCCCCTTTCACGATAAGACAGCCAGAACTATTGTCTTTCCCCTTACTGTTCTTTTTCGTGTAGGCGATGAGTGCCCTCATTGTCTTTTCATCCGGATGCTTCATGGCACTATAAAAAATAGCACTAAATAAAAATGTATCGTTGAAGATAAAAAAATCGAAATTGTTCAGGGAATAGCATGGCCAGATTGTCAGATGCCGTTCTTCCACAAGGTTAAGATGAGAAAAAATATCTACTGCATCGCATTCATGCTCTTTTTGAGAAGCCTCTCAAGGCTCACTTTCACATCTGCTCTTATCCTCTCGAAAAGAGGAGCTGCTTCTGGCTTAGCTACCTTTATTTTATTATCTTCTTCATCTTTGGTCACGTTGAACAGGTGTGCAAACCTGTCCTGCATCATAAGATAAGGCACGACATCAAGTTCTTCTGGATTGAGGGAGCGCGTGCCTCTGCTGACAAAAGTCCTTCCCTGGTCATCTGTGATGTACTGCAGCCAGAATCCTGATGCAATGGCTTTTTCAGCCACTGCGATGGTCTGATGCGGCTTGAACCGCCATCCTCTCGGGCAGGGACAGTCTATCTGGAGGAATGCAGGCCCTTGGACATTATTGAAGAGATAGTGTGCTTTGACCATCACGTCGATAGGATCGCCGATTGAGGCAGAGGCAGACCATACACCTCCATGGGCTGCGATGATGTCGACAACCGGTTTTTTTCTCTCGCCCTTGCCTGGAATGACACTGCCTGCAACACTGGTGATTGTTGAGGCTGCGAAAGGGGTTGCGCTGCTCCTCTGAATCCCTGTATTCATGTACCCTGCATTGTCAAGCATGATGTACAGCACATTATGCCCTCGCTCGACCATTCCTGACAAGGACTGGAGTCCGATGTCTGCAGTGCCCCCATCTCCTGCGAATATCACGGCTTTTTCAAGTCCTGGTTTTCCTCTGGCCTTGTCCATCTTTATTCCTACCTCTATGCCTGAGGCCACTGCTGCTGAATTCTCAAAAAGGCTATGCACCCAGGGCATCCTCCATGCGCTGTACGGCCAGATGGTGGTGAATATCTCTGTGCAGCCTGTCGGCGCCACGACTATCGGCTTGAGGGCTGAATAGCTCATGCCCTCGAGCGCATACCTTACTGCAAGTGCATTGCCGCATCCTGCACAGCTTGAGTGTCCTGGGGCAAGCAAGGAGCCGAGACTCGCCTCTTCCTCATGAGTGCCGAGTATGTCGACTGATTCATCAACCATACTTATTGCTTCTTTCTCGCACGTGGTCTCGCATATGCCGCAGGCTTTGCAGTATGCATAGTCAATCTTGGCTGTTGAGGCTTTGCCTGGCTTTTCTGGCTTGGGAAAATCCACTCCAGGCATTATCAGTTCATAATCCCTGAACAGCTTTCCCATGTGTCCTTGGACCAGCTTTCTGCTGTAGATGACTCCTTCAGGGCAATAGGTAAGGCATACTCCACAATCCTTGCACAAATCCTCGATGATCATTGGCTTTTGTGACTGTCTCCAGCTTCCTGTCTTGTTGGCTGAAGAGCTGCCAGGCTCCACGTATTCCCTGATGACAGGAATCTTGTCTCTGCTCATGCCTGTCCTCCTGCTTGCCCTCTGAGGACTGTATCATATGCTTGCAAGGCTGCCCTGATGTTCTGCTCTTTTTTCTTTTCCATGTGCGCTGATAATGCGCGCTCCAGGCAGTCTCTCTCAATGCCAAGCAGCCTGGCTGCAGCGCCGACGAGCGGGGTGTTAGGCCTTGGCTCTCCAAGGTGCTGTTGTGAAATCGCGAAAGCATCAATGGCATAGACCTTTGCTCCATTTCCCAAGCGCAGATCAGAGGGTGGCCCGTTGTAATTGACGAGCACGAATCCGTCTGGCCGAAGGCCCCTGGTGACGTCTACGCTCTTGAGAAGGCTAGGGTCAAGGACGATGACCATGTTTGGCTCTTCCTTCTGGCTCCTGTCTCCGATGACTTCGGCTGTGTCATTCATCCCAGTGTAGGCTTTCATGGGCGCGCCTTCTCTTTCTGGCCCGAATGTAGGGAAGGCATGCACACTCCTGCCTGATTCGAAAAGCACGTAGGCAAGCAGGTTGGCTCCTGTGTATGCACCCTGTCCTCCTCTGCCATGGAGTATTATGTTTCTTCTGTTCTTGTTGATATCATCAAATTGTTGAAGGTATTCATCTTCTATCGGAGACTCGTAATCCACAAACTTGGGACTGTTGTCAGTTCTCGGCCTGGCGTTCCCTTGCACTGAAAGATGCCGTGCCAAATCATTTATTATATACTCGATCTGCTGAGGCCCAACATTTTTTCCGCCCAATCCTACGATGTAGTTCTGCATATGCTGGGCATCCATGATGGCAGAGAGGTCTGTGAAGAGCGCTCCGAAATGCCCGAGACTGATGTCCCTGTCAATCACGCCGATAACTTTGGCGTCCTCAAGGCGATTGCGCAGTTCAGCGCTCGGGAAAGGCCTGTAGGCGTGAAGGTCAAGATGTCCTATGGGGATGCTGCCTTTGTAGCCCTCAATCACTTCTCGGACGAGCTCTCCGACACTGCCCATGGAGACCAGGATGATGTCTGCCTTTTCTGTCTTGTGCGTGTCAAAGAGACAGGGGCTTTTTCTGTTGAAGATATTTTCCCATCGCCTTGCAGTCCTGCAGATTATGGCTTCTGAGTCTTTGAGCGCCATGTGCAATTGCCTTCTTGTTGTCATGTAATGCTCTTGCAGCATGGCAAAACCAAAGGTCTTTGGATCTGCAGGGTCCAGGGTGTTCTCTGGTTTAAAGCCTGGCAGGAAATGGTCCACTTGCTCTTGTGTTGGAAAGGTGACCGGCTCAATCAGGTGGCTGAGGGTGAAGCCGTCCATGCATACCATGCAAGGAACTCTTGCCTCTTCTGCTATTTTGAAAGCAAAGAGGGTGTAGTCCAGGGCTGCCTGGTTGTTGGGGACATAGAGCTGAATCCATCCGCTGTCACGCTGGCTGATGCTGTCCTGCTGGTCATTATGGATGTTAATCGGTGCTGAGACTGAGCGGTTGCTCACTCCCATAACTATCGGGATTCTCATGCCAGCCACGTTGTACAATACTTCGCTCATGAGCATGATACCCTGGGAGGCTGAGGCAGTGAAGGTCCTATAGCCTTTGAGTGATGCTCCTATGAGGACGCTGGGAGCAGAGTGTTCTGACTCCACATTGATAAATTCTCCCTTGAATTCGCCATTGCTCTGCATCTCAGAAAGAGTCTCCACGATTATGGTCTGGGGCGTTATGGGGAATGCGCTCACGCAGTCAACCCTGGCCAGCTTTACAGCTTCGGCCATCGCCCTTGAGCCATTGACAAGCCTTGTCAAACCATCCACGCTATCACCTGTTCAAGCCAGGAAAGCAGGCTGATTTTATAATGTTTTGGATATTGTTCAATATTGAATGCGCGAGGATGAACAAGAAAGTACTGCAGAGGCGAACGTCATTTTTTCTTCTTGAACCAGCCGAGGACGAGTTTTTACAAAGGAAAACTGAAGAGTTTTCCCCTAGGCGGCTTATTTTTTTTAGTCAATGGAGTTCGCTTGAGAAAAATCGGACTTGGAAAATTTCATTATTAACTTTATAGTGGTTATGAAGGAAAAGTTTAAATATATATGTTCATTTTCGTATAGTATGAACATGCAAAAAGGATTAGAAAGAGTTAATGAAAGTGTAGAAACAAAAGTACAACCTAAACTTACAGTTTCTTACAGGGGTATTTCTTACCCTGATTTAACACAACATCTAGCACAACGATGTTTAATAACAGAAAAAGGCACTCCTAGTTACGTGCCAGTTGGTAGTTTAGTAGAAAAAAGCGATTTCTGGATTGTACATGATCCTTCTGCACAACAAGTTAATCAATTTAGGCAAGCGATAGATCAATATGAAGAGCAATTTAAGAATATGTTGATTGAATTGCAAGGAGTATACAACAGTGGATTGAGCTTTTTTACTTCAAGTGGAGAGCAAGTAACTGATTTTAGATCATTTGTTTTTGCTCTTACAAAACAACCAATCCTAAGGGCACAAGGTGAGGCTGTTCTTAATAAGTTTAGAGTTGTGGGAGGTTTAGAAGGTGTAGATATTGACCTTAGCATTTTCCACGAGTATCTACTTTCTTATCAAGAGAGGAGTCCGATGACAGAATTAAGTTGTAGATATTATAATTTTAGTAGAGGGAATAGTATTTGTCATAACCAAGATAGAGCTGAAGAATGGAGAGAAGATATTGGTCCTTCCAGTGATGATTTTAGAATTCATAGTACACCTGCTACTTGTGATGGTGTTGACTGTGGAAAATATGAAAATAGGTGGGGTAACCCTAAATCTCTTGATGTAATCATCTCTGAATTGGAAACGCCTTTAAAGGAAGAATAAAGCCCAATTTTTCTATTTCTGTCGCCTGAGGGCAAATTGAGCATATAACCGCGCTATATTTTTTTGTCCTCCAAAGCGACTCGCTGAGAGAAAGAGGATCTGGCTGGAGCTTTGAGAAATGGAAAAATTCGAGCGTCAGCAAGAAAGTTCGCCCATAGCCTGCCTGAAGTTGCTTGAGCTAAAGTAATTGGTTTAAAAAAAATCTGGCTTTAGTCTTAACTATTTAGTAGTTATTATGGAAAAGTTTAAATAGTTTGTCAGATTCTCTAGCATCATGGCGAACACGGTGTATTATTGTTACCGAGGGTTATCAGTCAATACAGGCATCCATGAAGGAAAAATTCCTGAATTAGAGAAGATTCTTCCGTTCTTACGCGACTTTTTGGATGACCTGCCAAAAGACGCGACATTAGAACGGATAACAGTGGCCTCAATAGCAGACATGTCCGAACCTGCAAAAAACTTTAGTGAAGACGAGTACATGCAGACGTGTGACGTGAAACGCTTCGGGGTTGCTGTTGTGCATACGTATTGGTCAAAGGATTATCTTTCCGGAGAAAACAGCACACCACAACATACAATAATTATTTATATTGATCCACACAGCAAGGCACTTAAGACTGAAAAATTGTATTCTTTGAGGACAAAATACCCTTTCTTGGAACAGATTCTACAACAGGAATCATACCCGTTGTTTGATATTGCAGAGGCTGTAGCAGATGACTCGGTGCTGGCAGAGAAATGCCAGGATCACGATTCACAGGGTCCAGAGGCATTTGATTCATCCTTTTACTCAGTTACCAAAAACAGGGTAAAGGAACTTGCTGTTTTCGTCGTAGATGCCCTTATGCAAGAACAACGTGCTATCGAACCTTCGCCAACAGTAAGAGAAGAACTGGCACAAAGAGGGATCACCCCTGACTTTCTTGTGAAGAGGCATCATCTTAAGTATGAAGTCAATGGAGAACACAGCCATGACGTTACCTTAACTGTGTATAGAGTGTAAACCACATAACTCCCCCGTATTCCATTTCTACGTCGCCTTATGGTTGATTGGCTATAATATTCGTTTTCTACCATTATTTGAATGTTTCAATTAATATTGAAACACCAACAAACTATTGGTTTGTTGATTGGTGGTTATTCGCTCGATGAAATTATCGAGTGGAAAATGAATAGTCCGAGAAAATTTCAACAGAGTGTTGAAATACGAGCAAATCCTTGATTTGCTGATTACCGACCCGAGCCCGAAGCGCAGAGCACACGCCCCCAGTCTTTGACTGGGGGTGGTCGGTTTTCGATTGACTCGGTGTTATGTGCACTGCGCAGCCGCAAAGGGTTCGAGGCGAAGCTGAGAAAGCCGGGCAGGGAATAACTCA
>JAZDID010000100.1:0-23610 GCA_043805315.1 Nanobdellota archaeon
ACTTTGTTTCGTCCGAACCTTTCTTTTTCTTTTTCCATTCTTCACAACATCTACCGATTTGCAAAAAATACATTCCATGATCTCACCAAGCGAAATATTTGAAGAAGTTATATATAAATCATTCGTTAACTAGACAATGTCACGCAATGGCAACATTTATAATGCACGCATGATTAACGTCCTGCACACAATCCAATAAAGAGGTTTTGGGGAGCATTTGATATGACCCTGTTGGGATGACCATCATGAATGACAAGCCACGAGCCTCATTCGCACTCCTGTTCCTCATATTTTTCTGCATGGCCTGCGTGCTAGCATCAAGCTCGTCTCTGCAAAATCCCCTCTTTACCGTCAACCAGCACGTGATGGGCTCGCCAGAACAGCAGATTGCGATCTCAGCAAGCCAGTTGCGGATGTCAGCTGTAGCTGAGCAGGAGCAGGTGATTTCCCTCAACGCAGCGTCTTCCCCTGATTTCAACCAAACAACGTTGAACACCACTGCTGAACTGCCTGTGCAGGGAAAGAAGCTTGAAGAGAAGTTGCGCACCGACATTTCCTTTATTCCTGCATCAGCGCAGGCAACTCTTGCGCACGCACCACAGGCACTCACCGCAACAGCAAATGTCTCTTCCAAAGCAGAGAACCCTCCTCGTCTGAGGCCTCCTTTCCGTGCTGCCGCGCTCCTGCTCAATATGCCCGGTCTGCCTGCTGATATTGAAGCAACAGTAAGTCAAAAGCTTGGTAAACAGCAAAGGGCAGAGGATGATCCTGTCGAAGTGATCAACTTAATCATCAACGACAACATGTATATCTGGACAACCTACGATTTCTACACAGGATCTGACACAGTCCGAGTCCAAAGGGTAGTTGAACACGGCGGGCCTGCCGAGGATGTCACAGAAACCGTGTACATATTCAATAAATGGGGAACTTACCGTTATTATGGATACTACAATAGGCATCTCAATGCCTACCAGACCCAGTTCCTCCCTGACTTGAACATCCCTGCCTCCTGGATCCTCAGCAATCTCGGCGGCAACGGCTTTTTCGAAGTCTATTCCCTCCTACAGGACATCAATTCCAACAGCATCGGCGAATACTCCAACCAGTTCGGTATCAACGCATTATACGCAGAGGGAAAGCTCAGGAGCCAGGAGACCAGCACGCCGATCTCAGGAGCGACAGTGAAGTTCATCAGGTGCAGCGACAATGCCCAGATGGACAGCTCAACAACAAATTCATCTGGAGGTTACCACCTGGAAGTACCCTTCGGCACCTACAGGCTCATGGCAGAGTACAATGGCCACTCTTACCTGATCTATGTGAATGGCATTGAATGCTACAATTACGCAGCCGCGGGTATCTGGACCTTCAGCGACATCTACCTGTATATCTATTCGACGCTTCATGGCCCTGTCCAGAATCCTGACGGAAACTCCCTGGGCGGAGGCATTGAATGGGACACTTGTGCAGGCCAATACGTGATTGGCAGCAGCTTTTTCGGTACGTTCCAGGTGCGCGCGAATCCCGGCAGCTACAAGCTGCGACTGAACTACAATAATGTCTGGTATGATATCACTGTCGATGGCCAGATCTGCAAGAGCTATGGCCCGGGAGACCTGAGCCTCTCGACGCTCACGCTTTCCACTACAGCAACAGGGACAGTAAAGGACGAGCTTGGCAATCCCCAGAATGGCGCGACTGTCCAGTTCACCGACTGCGGAGGAGCTGTGGTGAAATCCACGACCACGAATTCCGCAGGCTATTTCAGCCTGACTGCTCAGCCGGGGAACTACATTCTTAAGGTCATCAACAACGGCTATACCTACCCGATTACAGCGTGCAACAACTGGGAGTGGAGAACATACAATCTTGGGGATATCCCGATCACCAGGCTGGCGACGCTTAACGGCAGGATCGAAGGAGAGAATGATCTTGCACTCACGGCAAATGTGGGTTGGTATACCTGCGCAGACGCCTGGAACACCGGCGGCGACTTCACCGGCAATTTTCAGCTCAGGTCAAGCCCTGGCAATTACAAGCTCAAGGTCATCTACAACGGAATAACCTATATTATCTTTGTGAATGGACAGAGCTGCCCGCACTATGATCCGGGAACATATTCCCTTCCAGACATCCAACTCATCTCAGACATCACCGGCCTGGTCAAGAACGAGAACAACCAGCCAATATCAGGGGCGACTGCCCAGTTCATCACCTGCGCAGGCAGCACTGTGAAGTCGACAACGACGAATGCCAACGGAAGGTTCTACCTGACAGCCACTGCAGGAAATTACAAGCTCAGGGTCATCTACAGCGAAGCCACCTATGACACTGCATGCACGAATTTCCCTGCAGACTCAACCCAACGGGACATCGGGACACTCACTATTCCGGTCCAGGCACGGTTGATCGGCAGCGTGAGGGACGAGTTCGGCAACCCGAACACTGCTTATGTGGAATGGGACACTTGCGCAAACCAGTTTGTGACAGGAACCCAGGCGACCGGAGACTTCATCCTTTCGACAAGCACTGGCAGCTACAAGCTTAAGGCCACATATGACGGAAACTCCTACATCATCCCTGTCAATGGTGTTGAATGCTATTCATACAGCCAACCAGGCAACTACACACTCACCTCGCCACTGGTATTCTACATCCACACTTGGCTGACCGGGCAGGTGCTCAACCAGCAGGGCTATCCAATCCAGGGAGCGACAGCAGAATTCACTGACTGCTCGAATACTTTACTTTCCACAGGCCAGACCGGAGGCGACGGAAGGTTCAGCATCCACACCACGCCAGGATCACGGAAGTTCAAGATCATCCACAACGACGTCACCTACACGTTCCTGATCAACGGACAGGAATGCCCAAGCTGGTCCAAGGGCATGTACCAGATCCTTGACCCGATCACCCTGGCGAGCGACTGCTCTGTCTACAACAACCACTGCTACGACGACCACACCAAGCTGTTCAACTGCTACTATGACCAGAGCTTGCAGCAATGCCGGTGCTACTCCATGCAATGTGAGTATGGCTGCACAGAAGGCCTGCCAGAATGCAATGCAGCGAACCAAGGGACGATAAACGTGGATGTCGATGATATGGGAGGGAATCCTCTCATAGGCGCCAAAGTTGCCCTTGACAATATATTCAATGGATACACAGATATCTACGGAAAAAAAGCTTTGACTGCCCAGTTTGGCTATCGCCAAGTGCGCGTAGACTGCCCGCAGGGAAATATCTGCAGTTCTCAGAATGTCTATGTGGACAGCGTCCAAGAGTATGCGTTTTTCGATTGCAGCTGCACAAGCAGTCTCTACGATGTCACCCTCCAGTTCTTGACCCAATACGGAATACTGTATGACGAGACCATCCTGATCGACAATTTCGCTCTGAGCAATGTCTATGTCTTTGTTGACAACCAGCAGACTGCTATCGGCAGCACAAACCCGCATGGTTATCTGAAGATTCAGCAGATGCCTCAAGGAATCCATACGATACGTATTGTTCTCCTTGTCAAGCCTGGATTGAATTCCACTGAAGAGACATATTGGCAGGGTGAGACGACGATCAATGTCAATAGTCACAGAACTTTCAATTTCCTCGTGCAGCCCACTCCAGGAAGCTTCCATCCTGAAAACTACACTGCAGAAGACCAGGGGAATTACTCGCTCAATATTTATCAAGGGGAATACCGGGGCAGAGTCATACCTGTCGCTATTGTTGTCGGTTTGGTCATCCTTGATTATGCCATGACCACCTGGGATGCCTATGACGCTGCGCAATGCGGCTATGACAACGAGAACAACATAGGTGGGGAATGCTGGGATGAGGCTTTGTGGCTTGGCGTGGATTTCATACCAGACGGCGGAGCTATCCCCATCCTGAAAAGGCTCGGCAGGGCTGCAAACCATATCGTCGACGGGTTCAACATATTCGGGAAAATCGAGAAAGAGAGCAGAAGAGTCGGAGAATTCACCAGACTCATCATCAATGTCGGAGAAGACAAGAAGGTATTCGCGTATATCAGGAACTCGGACGCCGGAGCAAAGATCGTCCGCATCACGCAAGGAGCCACGAAGGTTCTGAAAAAATTCAGGGAAGAGGTTATGCATACCATCACTCCCATCATAGCGCATGATCCACAAGGGTATAAGGTGATCATCGGCGAGAAAACAATCCAGCAGGGAAGATTTCCAGCAGGCGCTGTTGGGGATTACAAGATGGTGCTCGGAGAAACTACCTATGAAGAGTATGCTCGGGTCATCAAGAACAATGCACTAAAAGAACAGTCAGTGAGCATTGACATCATCCAACGGACAGGACCTCAGGAATATGCAAGAACACAGAACTACATTTTCGAGTTCAGCGGAGAAAACGGGAAACAGCTCAAGATATTTGAGCTCAAGCCGGACGGCACCCGCGGGATTTCTGTCGGGGAATTGGACTCCCTCACCATCGTCAATGGCAAGCCAGTCATTGGAGAGGCGAAGGTCAGGAAATATGAGGACATCCAATCAGACTTCCTGAGAAGAGACCCTAACGGAGAACTTGCAATCATGCGCACAAAAGTGAACCCGGTGAAAGAGCTGGCCTTGCAGAAAGGTTGGGAGAACATCGATCCTGAAATCATCCTCATGGCACCGCAGGACTCGCTCGAAAAGGCAATGCGACCCGGCGAGGATCTTAATCAAATCTACAACAGTATAAATTGGCTTGACGTCGAGAAAATGCCGATGAACTGGCAGGATTATGATACTATGGCAAGGGAGCTTGCCGGATCCACATCATGAGGAAAGACACATGAGCTTCAAACTTGCGTTATATTTTGACCAAAGAATGAAAAAAGGCAGCCATCAGATATTTGTAAGGTTATTGAACCAGGTGTACAAGGATGCTCCGCACTTCGGATTTAGAATAACCGCGCAGACCATAGCTCTGCAGGAGATTGAAAAGAAGACGAACTTGACCAACAGTCAGAAGGAAAAGATTATCCTTGTTCAGATTCCTTACACAGACAGAATACAAGACCTGTCTTCCTATGCCCTTTTTACGCTCCAACTGACATCATCTCGAATGTGCCTTTCTCTTGATGAGAACTTCGTTACGCAGGAATTGTTCAGCAGACATTCTCAAGACTACTATCCGCTGAAGAAGGTCATTGATCTCTCGAAAAAAGCAGCTGTACAGCTCATCCCCTCACAACTGCTCTGCGGGTATTTCATGGATGAGCCTGCAGACGCCTGGATAGAATACTGCCAGGATCCCCTGTATTTCAGCCTTGAGCTCGACCGAGAGAGGAAAAAAGGAGAAAAAGCATACGAGATTTCAGAACAGGATACAAAGCAGATTGAATCATTGAAACGCATAAGAAAAGCGATTGGGAAAAAGAGAGTCCTGGAAATCATCATGAAACACAAGGACCAAGCGGACATATTCAAATCAAAATCAGGTGGTATTGGCATCATCTGGAAGAACTACACGAAGATCAGGCCTGAGTACGTTTATCCCAAATACTTCATCAGGGAAGAGATCCGGAAAAAAGGGATGAATCTCTCACGAGGAAAAGCGGAACAGAACGCCCAGGAGATGGGGATGGGAAATATATGAAGCAAAGACATGAAGACAGGATGGTGAACGCTGTTGTCATCCTAGTCTTTGCGATGCTGTTCTCTGCAGATGCCATTTATGCTTATGCCCGAGATGCGAAGATCCAGCAGCCTCTCCTTGACCGGATCAGGGAAAATCCGGAGTCCTCAGAGCAGGTAAAAGTCATCATAACAGCGTATGACAGAACTGAATTAACCGCAATCAAGGACAGCCTTGAACAGAAAGAGAGCACTATCAGCGGGACTTACACGCTCGGAAAAGTCATCGTGGCAGATATCCCTTTCAACCAATTGAAGGAGATTGCTGAAAACGATCATATCAAATCCATCTACCCCAACCGCGAGTACCGTGCACTCCTCGAGTCGAGCGTCCCGCAGATCCATGCATCATTCATGTGGCAGCAGGGCTATACTGGCAAGGGCGTGCGGATCGCTATCCTTGATACTGGTATTGAACAAGGGCATCCGATGTTCGACAATAGGGTCGTCCTCTCGCAGACGTTCACGGGCGAGAACCACACGGATGACCTCCACGGCCATGGCACACACGTGGCAGGCATTGCTGCAGGCAACGGCAGCCTGAAGGGAGTTGCGCCAGGCGCATCCCTGATGAATGGAAAAGTCCTTTCAGATGCTGGCATCGGCGATGACGCGAGTGTCATCGCCGGGATCAACTGGGCAGTGGATCCTGACGGCATCAACAGCACGCAGGATGGGGCTGACATCATCAGCATGAGCCTGGGCGCTCCATACGAGGACGTTGATTCGCCCATAGTCTCAGCGATCGCTGACGCGGTCGCAGCAGGAGTCGTGGTTGTGGTCGCGTCAGGCAACTGCGGTGAAGGATGCCCGAGCAGCAGCTGCACTGGTTATATCGGCGTAGAGACTCCAGGAATAGCTCCTGATGCGATCACGGTCGGCGCAGTGGACAGCCAGAACCTCTGGACCTGCTTCTCGAGCGGCAAGAACGTCTCTGGCGTCGGCATCAAGCCAGACATTGTCGCGCCTAGCGTGAACATCAACTCTTCTTACCTCGGAGGAAGCTACGCGCGGCTGAGCGGCACGAGCATGGCCACGCCATTTATTGCCGGCGCAGCAGCCTTACTGATCGAATCCAACAGGAACCTTGATCCAGAACAGGTCAAGTATGTCATGGAGAGGACCGCTCTCCGCTTGGGAGATCCTGGGAAGGATATCAGGTACGGCTCAGGCCTGGTCGACGCAAGCGCATTCCTGCCGCCCAACATTTACAACATCCTTAAATACAGGATCCAATACCCTGAAGCAATCTACCAGAATGACGAGATCGATATCCTCTTGAACTCTACGACGACTGACATTGCTGACATCAATGCCACGATCCTCGACCCGTCTGGCCAGAAAACAACCATTCCCTTCTCGAACCTCACCAGCCGCATCTGGCTAGGGGAGTTCAGCCAGACCAGCTTGCTCGGCAGGTATTCCTTCAATGTGAGCGTGAGGGACTGGACAGGCAACAGCACCATATTCACTGAATACTTCAATGTCATCCGCTATACCCTCAGCCAGGGAAAGATCAACGCCATTGACATCTCCCTCCAGACAGCGTATAACAGCACTACCCAAATTCAGGTGGTCTTCGAGAACACCGGGAACTCGACCCTGGAGACAAAGGTTGAGTCGCTCGTGCTTGACAATAGCCAGGTTATCGCAGCCCTGGAAAGCAGCGCAGTGAACGTGAGCTCTCACACCAACACCACCTTCAATTTCACCTGGCAGGCTGTTGGATTAATAGGGCTGAAAAAGCTGCGCGCGATCGCGAGCTTTGACGGAGACTCGTATGTCAAGGAGAAGGACTTTGCGATTATCGATTCGGCCGCGCCTGCCATACTGTCGGTGAAATACCCTGCCAGCATCAAGAAGAACAACCCAATCGTGGTGGAATTCACTGTCCAGGACATCAGCGATGTCGTCGGGAACCTCACGATACGCACCTCTGCACAGCAAACCATCACACTCTCGCTCAGAAGCTTGAACCTTCCGGAGGATACCCATCTTCTCCTCGGGACGTTCGAGAACACCACAGTCGCTGGTGGTGCGCCTTGGTTCAGATTCTCAGCAAAGCTCTGCGACAGCTCAGGCAACTGCATCACAACTCCTGAGACCCAGATCAACATCTCAGATTGCACGTACCGGCAGGTCCTGGTGGTCACTGATGATGAGCGCGAGAATAATTCCAGACGGTTCAGCGATGCGCTCCAGCTTGACAGCTGCGTCAGCGTCTGGGACACCTCAAAAAGCCAGCTCCCTCAGCCCTATTACCTCAATAAGTTCTCCACAGTCATATGGAGCGTTTCACAGCAAGGAGATAATATCGATGAGAATGCTTCTGCACTGCTCCTGACTTACCTTACAAGCGGAGGACGGCTGCTCCTGGAAGGGCAGGACCTGGCATTCATGCACATCAGCGACGTTTTCATGACAAATGTCAGCCACAGCCTCCTTGAAAAGGACCTTGACCTGTCAAACAGCTCCAACATATCTATTGCCAAGACATATCCAAGCCCCCTTTTCCTTGGGCTCCCAAACACCATCCTGTATAATGCCTCCAGATCTCTATTCCCTGATGCAGTCACCCCAACCCAAGGAGGAGTCGAGCTGGCCAAATGGAACAGCAACGGATCCGCAATCATCGCCTGGGAAATGGGCAATGCAAAGACAATATTCACGCCATTCACTGCGAACGCTCTCGGACAATATGAAGCCCAATTCATCAGGAACAGCGTGCATTGGCTGACCGCGCTCAACACATCTGCGGATTTGTCTGTGAAGAATGCGGCGCATGCCTATCTGATTGAGGGAGCAAACCTCATCACCGTGACTATCGCGAACAACGGCTCAGGCCAATTCAGCGGCGTCAGCGTCAACACCTATCTTGATGAGGTGCTCGTCAGTGTCAAACCTATCAGCATAGCCGCAGGGGGTGAATTGACCTTCAATGAGTCGATCAACATGACTCCCGGCATGCACACGCTCGTCATCCTGCCAAACCCGTCCTTCAACCTCGACGAAAAAAACTATCTCAACAACTATTTTGAGCAGCACCTCAGCGTCGCTCCGCTGCTGGCGGATCTTGCTGTCGAAGGCATTATCACGTTCACTGACAGTCCGGATGTCATCGCGACAGTGAGCAATATCGGCGGAACAAGCATCACGAACGCTGTCCTCGAATTCAGGGCCAACAATTCCCTCTTTGCGAACACAGCAGTAAACCTGACATTTGGAGAGTCTAAAAATATCACCTTCACCGGGCCAACTGCGCAAGGAACATATCCTATCCAGATCCTCATCAACCCAGGCCATCAGATCCCTGAAGCAGGACATGACAACAACGAGATGATGTCAAGTTTGTATGTGTGCGCACAATCACGCCTCCTCATCATCGATGACGATGACACAGCCTCGTACACCACAGACAACCCGAGCAGCGCTGACGAGATCGAGCAGGCAGTCAGGACAACAGGCTATTGCTATGTGCTCTGGAAAGAATCAGCGCAAGGGATCCCTCCTCCAGAACTCCTCGCAGATGCTGAATTAGTCATCTGGAGCAGCGGAAACCACCAGGAACGCGTGCTAGATGAGAATGACAGCCAGTTCCTCAGCCAGTATCAGGGAAACATTCTCTATGAAGGTTCTGACCTTGCCTATGACCATGTCAATGACTCTGTGCTCCAGACTATGCTGTATGCTACATTCCTCAAGGATATCATTCTCGTGAACAAGACTCCCTTAACAATTACTACGCATCCCATCCTGGCGGACATCAGCCAGCTCGTGCTCGGCAATGGCAACCTTTCGTTCCCAGACAGCCTGTTGGCATACAATAGTACAGCGATCGCCAATTATCCAAACGGCTCTGCAATCATTATCCATGACGGTTTCACTGGCGCAATGATAATAACCCAGAGCACCGCCTTCTTCGGCTTTGCAGTGAACCTCATCAATGACACGTCAACGCGGAACAGGCTTGTCCTCAACACTGTCGGATGGCTGCTCGCCGGAAGCCCCCTTGACCTGAATAACCCACCAGTGCTCTCAGCGATCGGGAACAGGGATGCGTATGAGAACGAGACACTCATCATCCAGCTGTCTGCGTCTGATTCTGAGAACAATACGCTGACATATTCAACAAACGCAGGCTCAGTATTGCCCTCTCCTTTTACATTGGACAGCAGGACAGGAGTTTTTATTTGGACGCCAAGAGCTCAGGATGCCGGAGTATATACTATGGCATTCAATGTGAGCGACGGTAGGAAGTGGGACATTAAGAACGCGACCATCTCGGTCTTCAAGATTCTTGCCTGCGGCGACAAGGTCAACAGGAGCAACAGGATGAAATATGACCTGCTGTGCACGAACCCTGCATCCCTGGGTTATGCGCTTGAGATCATGACAGACAATATCACGCTTGACTGCCAGGGGAAACGCATCAGGGGAGCCGGTATCGGCGCTGGCTACGAAACTGCGATCTACTCAAAGAACATGGAAAATGCCACTGTCCAGAACTGCCGCATTGAGAATTTCGGCTATGGCATCAGGATGGACAAATATCCCGTGGATGCAGGCAGGCTCAACAAGAACACCATACGAAACAATACCATTGCAGGCGCGTATGTGGCCATGCATCTCCATTTCAACGGCAACAGCACATTCGAGAACAACACGATTAACAATAGCGCCTATGGTATCTATCTTTGGAGCGCATATCCACCTGCCAGCACGAACAATGAGCTCAGTGGAAACAGCATATCATCTGTCCAAGGAGGAATCATTTTTAACAGAGTGAACAACAATCTCATCTCTGAAAACACTGTGACCGGTGCGAGCCAGGATGCCATCAGCCTCGAAAGATCGTCTAGCAACACCATTGAGCACAACACTATCAGCAATGCCAGCAAAGGGATATACCTCATGTATTGGTCTGATCATAACACGTTCCTACAGAACACGATCGATCAGACTGAAAAAGCAATGATGATTGAAAGCAGCAATATTAACACTATCCATGATAACATACTCACCCGATTCACCCAGATGGGAATGTACCTGAATTTATCAATATATAATGCAATCTCAGCGAATACCTTCATCGGCGCCACCGGCAGCAACAGCATAAGCGCATACGAAGAAGCGATGTCCAGCGGCAACCAGTGGGATGTCCAGGGAATAGGCAATTACTGGAGCGACTTCCCTCTCAATCCCGGCTTCCCTGACCAGTATGAGATACCGGGCCTAGGAGGAGGCATCGATCATCATCCTCTCTGGAATTTCACGAGCAGGCCTCCTGTGTTAAACGCCATCGGCAACAAGATGGTGGATGAGAACCAGACTCTCATCATAAACCTCGCGGCGACAGATCCTGACAACGACACCCTCGCCTATGGCACCAATGCAGACCAGCTTTTGCCGAGCGTGTATTCATTCAACACACTCACCGGGCTCTTCATCTGGACTCCGACATTCCAGGACGCAGGAACCTATGCAGTCCTGTTCAACGTGACTGACCACACGTTCACTGACCAAGAAACCATCTCCATACTCGTGCAAAATGTGAACAGGCCGCCAACAGTATCACCCGTAAACAACAGGACAATCATGGAAGGGAACACGCTCATGATAGACTTCAACGCGACAGACCCTGACAACGATACGCTTACCTACAGCACTGATGCAGACGACGTCCTTCTGGGAGCATACTCGTTCAATCAGACCAGCGGAGTGCTGGTGTGGACTCCAGGAAGCACCGCGGCAGGAGGGTATGAGATCAACGTGTTTGCGACTGATCCCTTCTTGTCCTCTGACCATGCAGTGGTCGGCATCACTGTCCTGAACAAGCCTGGAGGATCTCCTGTGTTTGTCAAAGTGCCTCCTCCGATTGACATCTTCTGCCCGGGAAATGAGTGCTGATATATTATGCCACAACATTTTAAAACCCCCCAGTAATCTTTCTTATTGTTCGGGCCAGTGGTCTAACTCGGTATGACGTCCCCTTCGCAGGGGGAAGACTTCGGGTTCAAATCCCGACTGGTCCAGATTTACCACTAATAAATGACAAAATATTTAAACAAGAGGCTTTTACCTCATTCTTATGAACCTAACAAAAGCCATTACGTTTTCAAATGAAATTGCAAATGTCTGTTCTGACTATATCCGAGATACCTATCTCAGTCAATTTCGAACACCAGAAATTGAATTTGACGGCCCCTCAGTATACCAAGGAGGCTATCATGATCGACAAAACAAAATCGTAATTGGAAAATTTGGCAGGTGTTTAGCTGTCAGGTTAAACTTCATCATAAGGCATGAACTCGGACATGCGGTCGTTCATCAGATGAATCCGGAAGTTGTGCATATTGACTTTTATAATGGAGACGTCCGCAGTCTCAGTGAAGGACTTGCGCAGGTGATTGAAAAGGAATTAAGAACTCCTCTGGAGACAGCTGGTTTGTTTTCCTCTGACCGATCTTCACAAGTTCTCTATAGATTATTGGCACATACATCTCCCTGTTATTGGATTGATTACTACCAAGGTCAGCATCTTCCCGCAAGACAAGGAGAGAGATCAGTTAGACAGTTGATCGCGAAGGGGAAAACTTTACATGAAATCATCTCCGCCATACCCGACCAGTCTTTCCAACAAAGCATTCCTTTTACCTGCAAACCAAAATGGTCAGTCCCTCTTCTTGAAGAAGATGCAGAATTCAGGGGCTGGAAAGCAATAGACAGATTGCACCAATCTATCACAGCAGTATAGACGTCCCGACTGGTCCATCCCTTCTTTCATCAGAAGATGCAGCATATCGCGTCGCAGCAGTATATTCATCCTATACATAAACTATTTAAATATCCAGGACATTTCCAGCTGGATGTTCAGCTTGGAACTTGATAAGGTTCTGGAAGAAATCAGGAAGAAGGGGAGCAAACGGGTCCTAATCCAGCTTCCTGACGGGCTCAAACCGAGGGCAGCAGAGATAGTTGATTTCATAGAGAAAAACTCTGAATCCAAGGCATTCATCTGGCTCTCGAGCTGCTATGGCGGCTGCGACCTTCCCACTGGCATCGGCATGATGGATATTGACCTCATGATCCAGTTCGGGCATACCAGGTACAACAAGACGCACGAGGGCTGGTGAACATGACAGACATATTCTTCGTCGATTCTGTCTGGGAAAATGAGCTTGTGCTTACGCCGGAAATCCTTGAGCACCTGCAGGCAAAGAAAGTGCGCTCGCTCGCATTGTTCGCCTCTGCCCAATTCCTGAAAGTGGACAAAATTATCGAGCAATTGAGAGCCATCGGCGTGCAGGCAGTCGGGACAAAGGCCAAGCGCACCAACACAGTCATGCAGCTCCTGGGCTGCGACATCTACCATAACTCGTTTGAAGAAGACATCATTGAAGGCACTGACGCGACCTTGTTCATCGGCGATGGCCTCTTCCATCCCAAAACACTGCTTCTTGCGCAGATGAACAAGAAGAGCATCAAAGAGGTGATTGTCTTTGACCCTGTCCAGCAGCGGATGCGGGTGCTGAACCATGAGATCATCCAGGACCAGATCAGGAAGGCAAGGGCAAACCTGAAATCATACCTGGCTGCAAGCTCAGTCGGCATCCTCGTGAGCGTGAAGCCTGGCCAGAGCTATATCAATAGCGCGCTGCAGCTCAAACAGCAGGTTGAGGCCCAGGGAAAAAAAGCCTATGTCTTCATTGACAACACCATTGATCTCCTGCACATCGAGAATTACCCGTTCATCGACTGCTGGGTCAACACTGCCTGCCCGCGCATCGGCTCTGACGATATGCTCACGATCCGCAAACCCTTGATCAACATCAGGGAAGCGTTTGATCCTGCACGCGCACTGGAGATGCTCTATCTCGGCTGAGTTTTCAAAACGTTTATAAATACCGACAGCATAGCACAATTCCATATGGGGTGATCAGATGAAAACGAGAATCTTCCTTTTATCTGTCTTGGCTGTCATCAGCGCGTTTCTCATCAGCTGCACGCAGCAGCCTGTGCAATGCATCGGCCCGCCGACACAGACATATGCCTGCCCTGACGCTAGCATTGTCACGAACATCGCACAATGCCCGGTACAGCCTCTGCAAGAGAATAAGACTCAGGAACCTCTTGAACCTGTGGAGCCAGAGATGCCTGAAGAAGACATCCCTTCTCTTCCTGACGAAGTCAAGGATGCGTTTGACAAAGCCAAAGAAACTGTTACGAGCTACCAATACAAGTACATCGGCCCTCCGAACGATAAAGACGTCTTTGCAGTCCTTGTGAAAGGCACGAAGATGAAGGTGACCAGGCCACAATACGCGAACTATCTCGAGACTGACCGGTATGACACTGTCTATCTTGACCTGGAAAAGAAGACTGCAGTCGCCTACTGCCTGGTCTATACTCCTGTGTGCAAGGACAAGACAAAGGCATTCTACCCTGGCTATGAGAAATACTTGTTCAAGACGCCATTCGACTGGATTGAAGAAATTCCTGGCGGTGAGCTCAAGGGAAGCGAGCAGGTCAATGGCAGGAATGCCTGGCGCGTCGAATACAGCTCAGGAGAGAATCTCCACAAGGTATGGATTGACGAGCACTATGGAATTCCGATCAAGATCCAGATAGGCCTGGAGAGCAAGGACATCTCAAGTCTGCAGAAGCTCGTCACCTATGAGTACAAGGAATTAGGAATCAACTCGGTAGAAGACAAGGAAGTTGTAGTTGGATGAACCTTTCTTTTTTTTTATTTCTTTTTTCCTAATCCACAAACTCAATTCCCAATTCAGTCCCGATCTCTCTTTTTGAGATCTCTCTCTGCGCCATCCTGCCCCGAATCTGCGGGCTCCTGACTCCCGTGACAATCAGCATCACACGGATAGTTCCGGTGAGATCTTCTGAGATCTGCGCTCCCCAGATCATTCTGGCATCATCATCCAGCTTTGCACTCACTGTCTCGACGACTTTCCGCGCTTCATCAAGAGTCATGTCAGGACCGCCGACCACATTAATTAAGGCGCCATTCGCGCCTCCGATGTCAACATCAAGCAGGGGATTCTGGATCGCTTTCTCAACTGCCTCAACAGCCCTATTCTCAGTGTCAGATTCCCCCAAGCCAATCAAGGCGACGCCGCCATTGCCCATCACAGCACGGATGTCAGCAAAGTCAAGATTCACCAATCCTGCTTTTGTGACCAGCTCTGCAATCCCTTTCACGGAATTTGTAAGGATCTCATCAGCGATCTTGAACGCAGTATGCAAAGGAAGGTCAGGCGCGAGCTCCAAGAGCTTGTCATTGGGAATCACAATGAGCGTGTCCACATTCTTTTCCAGGTTCTCCAAGCCAGTCATGGCATTGTCCATCCTGCGCTTTCCTTCCATGGCAAACGGCAAGGTCACCACACCGACAGTCAATGCACCGAGCTTTTTCGCTATTTCAGCAATGATCGGCACTGATCCTGTACCAGTCCCGCCTCCCAGGCCGCAGGTGATGAAGACCATGTCTGCACCAGACAAGGCAGTCTTGATCTCATGCTCTGCCTCTCTCGTGGCTTCTTCACCGATCTTCGGAATAGAGCCAGCACCCAGGCCTTTAGTCAATTCCTTGCCCAGAAGTATCTTCTTGTCAGCAGTGGTATAAAGAAGGTCTTGGGCGTCTGTGTTCATCGCGATGGTCTCTGCGCCAGTCACGCCGACTTCAGTGATGCGGTTGATGGTATTGTTGCCACCGCCTCCTGCGCCAACCACTTTTATCTTCGCCTTCTGCTTTGACAAGAGCTCTTCAAGCTCTGCATCAAGCACATTCCGTTTCTCATGCGCTGAGATCTCATCTGCACGCTGGACAGCGGCTTGAATGATTGATTCTGCCATAACGCCAACCTCCTCCACGAAATTCCCACTCTTGAAAAATAAAGTATTTTCAGGATAAATCTTACAGAATATTTAAACTTATTGGTGCTCTGGAATAGGGATTTGAGAGGAGTATTCTTTTATATGGAAAATTATTGAAAATTATTGAAATTTATGGACGTTCATCTCATACCTGTATTTTAAAATCGAAAACTATATAAATCCCAATGTATATACATTGGGTTATGAAACAGACAACCCAGTTTTCGCTTCGGATAGAGCCTGAGCTGATCAGGATGGTTGACAGGGCTGCGGAGAAAGAGTTCAAGAACAGGACAGAGTTCATCAAAGAGGCTGTCCAGAAGCTTCTTGCTGAAAAAGAGGAAAAAACGCAGTTGAAAAAAGTGGCTGCTGAGCTCTGGCTCAAAGGAGAGCTTTCCAAAGACAAGCTCAAGAAGGTCCTGAACGATGAAGAGATCAAGGATTTGACCTTTGGCAAGCAATGGATCGAGGACAGTGTCCATGAAAGCCATCGCTGACACCGGAGCAATACTATCCCTTTCCTGCTCCTGCTTTGCAGATGTTCTTTTCAAAGAGCATGACATCCATATCACAAAAGGAGTGGCTGCAGAGCTCCAGGAGTTTGCGCAGTATGATGATTTCCTGGGAAAAAAGGCACAAGAGGCACTTTCTCGTAAGCTTCCCTTGCTTCAGGCCAGGCAGCTTCTTGACCTGCAGATTGAGCGTGCAGAGCAGGAGGTCATCTCTATTGCCAAAGAAGAGAAATGCCTTTGCCTGACTGATGACATCAGAGCAGCTAGACTTGCTTTTGAAATGTATCATGTCAAGACAAGGCCGAGCTTTTATCTCCTGCTTTTCCTATACAAGAAAAAAGCAATAACCAAGAAAGAGCTTATTGATGACATCAGGTCAATCCTAAACCATCGCAACTGGCTTTCCGGAGCGCTCTGGGAATATGCAGTAAGGTTGATTGAAAAACTCGGGTGATTTTTCTTCAGGTAAAAATTTTTAAATTACACTGTTTTCCCAGTGGCGACAACAATGCCAAAACCGCCGCTCTGGGATCTTGTCAACTCGTTGTATCATGCTGTAGCTGACAAGCCAGAGTTGAATGCCCTTGTTCTTGGCGCGTCCGGCGCGTATCTTGTGGTGAGGACTCTGCAGCTTGGCTCAAAGCACGTAATGGACAGGATTATCCCTGGCTTTGATGACAAGGCACTGCCATTCTTGGAAACAACATGCATTATCGGATGGACTTTGACTCCTGTGCTGTATGAAGCGATCCATCCAGGCTCATTGAAAAGCTATTGCACACCGCATCCAGTCTATATGACCAGCATGATGGGCGCTTATTTCGGCAGCGTGGTGCCTGCGACAGTGGATTTGATCAAGAGATTCAGAAAAAGTTAAGCTGAACTATTCAGTATCCTCTGTCATATCTTCTGCCTTTGCGTCAACACTTTGTTCTTCAACGCTTTCTTCCTCAGCGCTCTCCTTAGCACTGTCTTCCGCACTTTTTTCTTGGCCTTTTTCTTCGCCTTTGTCCTTGTCCGTTTCATTCTCTGGCTTTTTCGGCATGACAAAATCGATCTCCTTGACAGGAATTGTCTCCAAGATCTCTGTCTCGATGCTTTTCAAGTACTCTTTCGGCATCTCGAGTTTCAGCAGAATGCTCGCCTTCTCTCCTTCGACAGAGACTGACTCATACGGAACGCCTATGATGACCAAGAGCGCCTGGATCTTCTCGTTGGGATCAGTGACAATGCGCTTGATCTCGATGTCATACGTCAAGTCCCTGCTGGACAAAGGATGGTTGAAGTCAACAATCACGCGGCCGCCGTTCACACTGCGCACAATGCCGTACTGGCCGTCAATGTCAAGGTCCAAGCCGACAAACGGCCTGATGCCCTCTTTGGTGAAGACTTTCATCGGAATGAGCTTGAGCAGCTTCGGGTCTTTCTTGCCGAACGCATCGACGTCCTTGACCTCGATCGTGTAGGAGCCTGGCTCTTTGCCGACAATCTGCTCGTCGAGCCCTTTCAGGAGGTGCTGCTTGCCCACGCACACGATGATCGGCTTGTAGGTGATCTTCTCCTTGAACAACTCATGCGCTTTTGCCACAGACTCGACTGTCGTGTCGAAGACCACTGCGGTGTCTTTCACCTTCCCGGTGTACTCGATCTCGATGTAATCATGCTTTTTGATAGGCATATCCATCCAGAAAAAGTGGATTTTTATAAACGTTTCGAAAAATCAGTTGTCCAAGTTCAGTGTATTGATCTGCTATTGTGTTTTTCTGATACACTACTCTGGTGGTGGTAGGGGGAGGTGGTTTAAGCCATGCTTAAAGTTTGGACCATGTCCAAACCCTGTCGAGGTTCTCGACTATGCCCCATTGAACTTGTTCAATGATGGGTGGGCACATTCAGTAATTCGTAACAATGCAGCTAATTGACCTAGCTTGCCTTTGCGAATATTTAAATATGCTCCCGCATTCCCGCGCTTAGCCAAGAAAATCGCGTGTAGTGGACAATGGCACTGGACGAACTCGTGAAGGTCGGCGTTGGAGTGGGATTTTCTGCAGTCCTAGGATTATTGTTAGGATACAAATCTGCAGGACATGATGAATCTATTTCCAGCGCACCGAAAGAAAAAAGGACAGTGCACCGCATCCTTGATCATGCGCTGGCTGCTGCACTCGGCCTGCTTCCGCAAATTAGCGTTTTTCCCTCGGAATACGGGAAGCACCTGCTCTCTTTCGGCGCAGGCGTGTGCGGAGCGGCAGGAGGAAATTTTCTCGGCAAAACGCTCTGGCACAGGAGCCATGATAGCAGCTCATTGCTCAATGAGGAGGAAGAAGAAGTATTGCAGAGATATGGCAGCGCGCTCAAGACCGCCCTTGTTGTCTCTGAAAAAGAAGGGGAAGCTGTCTCGCGCGCACATGAGCAATCCATCATGAAAATAGCCCAGAAAAAATACCAATCTCCCCGCTTCTGGGCATATGTCGACAATGTCAGGAAAGAGGCAGTGGAATATGCACGATGGCATACGCAAATCACAGAGATCATGGATTCCCGCGACACGATCAAGACAGTGGCCATCAAAGGAGAGCGGATCAAGAGCGCAGACGGGATCCTCTATATCATCGAAGATGATTGCCTGCATTCGTTTGAAGTCGAAGTCGGGAAAGCCAGGTTCTTTTCCCGGGATACGCAAGAGAGCGAGAAAGAGACTGTACAAGCCAACATCACCTATACTGTCAGCGAAAGACAGGCCAGCGCATGGAGCAGGGATATCAGTATGCTTGCTGAGGAAATAGTGCAGGATGACCGGATTGTCTTCATCACTGCAGGCGAAGGTCCTCTTGAACTGAAGAAAAGCCTAGTCTTCGATCGCTACAAAAAGGCTGCAGGCGAATATCTCATTGAGGCATACCTGCGGCAAAGAACTGCCCAGGTTGCTTCTTGACACTGTTTTTTCCTCTTGACGCTGTTCTTGCTTCTTGACGCTGTTTCTGCACAATTTCTGCACAAGAAAACTGAACACTGTTTAAAAAGACTGAACACTGTTTCTCTCGCTCATCTCAACAAGATAAGCAATACGGGAAGAACTACAGCAAAGACAGCCAAGAACAGCCACTCTGAAACCGGAAGCTTGGATATGCGCATGCTTCGCAGGGAAGGCATGATTCTCGACAAGCCAGTCCTCAGGCTCAACAAAAACAATCCTCCCATCATCAGCCAGAACACGCTCTCCCAAACGAGCGAACTGACATGCAGGTAGATCTGCAGGCTGATGAGTACATTATAGACAAGGTGCAAAAGTATCGCAAGCCAAAGATTGCCGGTGAGCTCGAAGAACATGATGAGGAAGAACGAGCCGATGAACACTGATGCGGTCTGGACAATCACATGCTTCAAGCCAAAACCGGGGATATAGAAGAAATGCGCCAGGCTGAAATTCAATGAGATGGCGAAGAATACGATGAACAGCCCGTACGCCCTGCGCATTGTCGACTGGAACACTGCGCGCTCGATGATCTCCTCTTTGATGACGTACAACGGCATGACAAGGCTGAAGAGCAGGAATCCTGAAAAGGTGGACAGCCCTGCAGAGCCTGCGTACCAGGAATCAAACGACGGGTCGATGACCCTTCCCAGGAACGCCAGGGGCATGAGCAGGAAAACAAAGCAGAGCATGAGCGTGAAGTCTTTCGATGCAAACCTTTTCACCCCGTAGGACGCGAATGGCCTCTTGCTGATCAGCTTCACGAGCAGGAATGCGATGATGAACAGCAGCAGGATCGCGAGCGGATACAGGATGAAACCCATCTCTCCAGGAAGGCTGATCCCTGCGCTGCTGAGCTTTCTCAACATAGAGTCCATGCCCCAGACAAAAAGGAAATAGAACACCAGCAGCAATATCTTGTCTTTCGAGGAAAGGATTTTTCCTTGCCCTTTTCCACTCTCAGTTTCCTGTCGGATCGCAGTTCTCATCTTACCGTGCCTCTGCACTGGGCGTACTGAGCCTTTCTTTATACTCCTGCAGCGCAATAAGCGCCCTGAAGGTGGTGAAGGCCTGCGCATTGTCTGCCGGAGTGTCCGGCGTCATCCTCCAATACCCTCCTGCTTCCTGGCTTTCGAGGAGGTGTTGAGCGATGTTCTCCAGCACTGCATTGTTTGGAGAGCCTGAGACCAGGAGCACGTCGAGCATGTTCGCGAGCATGAGGTTGTTCTTCAGGAGGTCATCATCGATGGCATGCACGACGTACGCGTCCAGGAATGCCTTGTCCTGTGCAAAATTCCTGTCATCGTATTTTTTCCCGTACTCAGAAACAACGTATAACGCATGGTAGGCCACAGCGAGCCTGTCCAGTGCAGTATGGTTTGCAGCGAGATAGGCACGGGTTTCAGCAGCCATCTTCTTTGCCAGGACAGCGCTTAACGTCTGGTTGAGGTCTGTGGCGATGAACTGCCGGATGCACCAGCTCTCGTCAGCGATGTTCCGCCAGCTGTCTTCTGCGTAATAGCCGTCAGCCATCCAATTGTCCTCTGCATCCAGATAGCTTTCTGCCACTATCGCCATATTCCTGCTCTTCATGACATAGCCGAGTATGCAGTAGGTGTCCAGCGCTATCCCTCCCTCTTCCGGCACACTCTTCAATGTGTTGTAGATATGTTCGTGCTCCCATTCCTGCGCGAGGAACATGAGGATCTTTTCCGCATCCTCTTCCTGATCTGAAATCGCTGACAGGTTGATCCCTGCCTGTTTCATGAAGATGACATCATAATACGCGTCCAGGAGCCTGTAGGTGACCCTGCAGTTGTCGAACGGGCAGCTCAGGTTCTCTCCGGGATACACATAGAGGAGATACTGGTCAGCATACGAGTAATTCACATAGGAGGTTGCCAGATAGCCGACTCCTCTCTGGACAGCACTATCGATGCGCTGGGCCAAGACAGAAGAGGGAAGTGACGGAGTTGCAGGGGCGCACGCAGTGATGGCCATGATGATCAAGAGAAATATACTCAAGAGAAATGCGGTGCGGATATGCTTTTCCTGTTTCAGAAAATTCATACGCCAGCAGGACACTCTGTTTTTTATAAATATTGCGATTCGAGCATAGCTAAGTTCATTATTTTTTATTGACCGTCACGTATTCAGGGGTAAACATTCTGATGCACTTTCATGGGTGGCTGGAGGGGGTGGAGGGTGGGGACAATCAGAAAAAGATCAGAGATGGGTAAATTCGCCAACACGTACGATATTGATATAGCCTGATTCACAGCATGTGGTGAATACTGTTGATGCTCTTACCTATTCCGGCTTCATCCGTGCCGTGACATAGCCATACACCTGGCTGAACACCTGCTCCAGAGTGAGTTGTGTCGTGTCGAGCACAAAATCGAAATTTGCTTCATTATAGAAGTCGTTCTTGTAATGTTTCCTGTAGCGTTTCCTGTCGCTCAACTGCCTTCTCTGCAGCGCTGCGATGGTCTCTTCCTGGGAATTGAGCCTGCCCTCATTCCTCTCAATGCTTTCCTGGAGCTCTTTCCAGATCCGCTTTCCAGCCTCATGCACATCAGTTTTTAGATAGATCTTGACCGAGTGCGGAATGAAGTGGTGGGATGCCCTGCCTTCAATGACCAGGTTGTCCTGCTCTTTCCCCAACTGCGTTTGGTACTCATCAACATCACAGTCAGTGGAAGAGTCTTTCTCTCCCAGCTTGTTGAACTCCTCTATATTCATTCCTTTGCGCTTCGCGACCTCACGGCGCAGGTCTCCCATGGAATACTTTGTATAGTTGAGCTTTTCTGCGAGCATCTTCGCAATCGTGCTCTTTCCGCTTCCCGGAGTGCCGCCGATAGTGATGATCATGGTGGAAGGATGAGAAAATAGGAGTTTTATAAATGTTTCCAAAAAATGACAGCAATGTTTTTAAATACTTTATGACCTCTGTGGGAGAATGTCAGCTGAGAACAGAGAGTGCATTGCCCCTTCCCCTATCGAGCCAGGCATCGTGATTGACGTTGAGAAAAAAGCTGCGAATATCGAGACTGTGTTTTCTGACCAGAACATCTCCCATTTTGTCTCGGCAATCCATGACACGAATCCTATCCATCCTCCTATCGTGCCCGGTTTCCAGCTTGAAGCAGTGCTCCAGAAGCTTGCAGATGCCTATATGCGGAAGTGCCATGGAGACGAATATCCATCCTCTCTCATGCAATCCTTTGTCCATACTGGATTCCAGCAGCTTGCCAAGTCAGGAGAGCGGCTGCTCTTCAGCGTCGCAGAGAGCAGGAAGGATGGCGAGAGCATGGAGCTGCAGCTGGGAATCTACAAAGTAGCTGACCTTGCGAATCAGCCTGGCGGCCGGAAAAGCATCATCTGCAATAAGAGCCTGATAAAATACTCTGTACAGCCAGAGACACCAGTCAGCCCTGCATTCCAAGACAATCCCATCTCTTCTTGCGATTACCTGATTGGCAGCTATGTATTTGCGCAGTACAGCGCAGGCCTCCCTTTTCCGTTCCAGCTCTCAGATCTTGAAAGCCTCATGCCCGCGCTCATCACTGAGCCGATCATCAACTATCTCATGCAGAAGAAAGGCGAGTTCGAAGGCATGAAGCCAGTTTTCAAGAACCACACTATCACCTACCATCATAATATTGCAACTGCAGTCAATCCTGAGGAACAGGTCACTGTCCAGCTCGGCGAGGTCTTTGGCAGCAAGCGCGAGAAGAACAGATTCTGTTTTACCATGATAGGCTACGGGTTCAACAGCAAGCGAGAGCCATTATACAACATCATCGCAGAACTTGAATTTCTTCCAGAAAGAGTGCTGAAGAGATTCGGGTTTGGCTGAACAGAGCAATGCTGATCTTCCGGTTTTTCCGGAATATTTACGAAAAATGGAGTGTTATACGCATTCACTTTAAAAAGTTATGTATTTTCTCAGACGAGAAAAACCAGGAATTTCGTTTGAACTGCAACTTGTTGGGTACAGGGAATCAATTTATAGTTAATCTGTTTCTCATTGTTTTTGATGGGGACAAAACATGTTTTTATTTTTGTATCGATTTTTCTGTTCATGATTACAGGCATGTGTATTCATCCTGCGCTTTCAAACGGAGAGAATTCGAACAACGGTCTCGAAAATTATTGTGCGACGTGCACAGCCACGTTTGACCCTGCGCCAGGTGCTGACGTGAACCTCTATACTGGAAGTATGAGTGTTGCCGTGCCACTTCTTTCTTTGAAAGGAAGGAACGGGCTTGACCTCGACCTTTCTTTGATGTATAATTCTCAGACAGACCTGTATGTCGGCAATGAGCTGTGGAGTGGCGGCCAAGCGTCTTGGGCTGGTACTGGCTGTATGGCGTCGACGTGCCTGTTGGCGCGATTATACGGGTGGTGTATTATGCTCCCAATGGCTCTTTCGGAACGAATGATGGCCCTGAAGCATGGGACAACGTGACTGTAGAATCATACAATGGGACGAACGGGCCGTATTGGGACAGCCAGGAACGGTACCAGACATATGCGCGGATCCAGCTGCCCCTGGACAACCACGGCATGGTCGACG
>JAZDID010000101.1:0-9325 GCA_043805315.1 Nanobdellota archaeon
CCTCAACAGCAGCATCATGAAAAGCTGCAGGAGATCCCTGAAGAACAAGTGATGTTTGTTATGCGCTGTTATCTCTGCTCAAAACAAAAAGCGAAATATTTATATACTAGCGTTTCCATAAAAAAATTGCAGTTTATAGTCTTGGAATCCATAAAACATAAAAAGATACGCACCGTGAGACCATGAAGACACGACCAGGATTTTTTTACCTTGCCGATTGCCCCGAGGAAAACAAGTTCTTTCTCAGGAACGGCAGGACAGTGCAGAATATGGAAGAGCTCGCCATGGAATTCAACAGCATGGACCATGAGACCTTCACCCATCATGTCAACGCGGAGAAGAATGACTTCCACGCCTGGATCAAGGACACCATCAAGGATGAATCCCTGGCAGAGAACATCCAGCTGCTCAAGGACAAGAACGAGATGCACGCGGAGATCCTCAAGAGGATTGACAATCTTAAGACCTACAATCGAGGTGAAAAAACTATGGCAAAGAAAAAGAAAAAGAAGAAATAAGACTGTTTCATCGTGATTTTTTTATTTTTTTTATTTTTTTCTTACGGTTTTTTGTTCGAGGTGGATTGTTTCTGAGAAATTGATGAGTAAAAAAAGACATATTCCATGCGCCGTTGGTGGCGGTGCGACGGACAAAAACTGCATTCTGGAAGTAACTCGATAGAAGCAGTTTTTGTCCTACTCGCCACCCCGAAGGGGGCATCCCCCGGCTCGTCGCACGCCACCACGGCGCAGACCTGACAGGGGTTGCTCCCTACGGGATGTCAGGTAGGACATTTTTCTTGGCTTCAGGAAAGAAAAATGTCCGTCTGCCGCCGTGGTGGTGGCGTCATCAAATTCATAGAAAGTAATAGAATAGTGAAAAGAAGAAGTTCTTTTTATCAAAATTTAGAAAAGAATTTTTCAATCACATATGTTCTGTCTTCGCCGCGTAATAATCCTCGAGAATTATCTTGTCGATATTCTCCAGGTCCTTGGCAATGTAGAGCCTGCCGTTGCTCACCTCAACGATCCTCTTGGCCAGGCGCAGGCCTTTCTCATCGAGATTGATGCCGATGACTGAGATGGTGATCTTCCTGTCCCGGGCAATGGAGACAGCCCGCACAGTCTCTTCAGCAGGATCCTGGCCTTTTGTCGGCAAGGCGTCAGTCAGGAGGATAAGGTGCTTGGACTCGTTTGTCCGGGGAAACACTTCAAGGCTTTTCTCAATGACTTTCCTGATGTTGGTCTCCCTGCCTGCCCTGATGACTGCGAGGCTCTCCAGGATCTGCATGAAGTCCTGGCATGGATAGATGACCTTCTTGATCTCTGAGTCAAAGACGATCATGCCGACATTGTTCTTCTCAGAAATGGCGGTGAATGCCAATGCTATTCCTGCCTTTTTCGCGATCTTCAGCTTCTCTCCCTTCATGCTTCCTGAGCTGTCCATGGCATAGATGATCGTGATTTTCCCTTTTTTCTCATGAGACAACACCCGCAGGTCATCCACGCCCATCTCCTGATGGCTCCTCCGGATAGCAGTCTTCACGCTCTGCCTGACCGCAATATCCCTGAAGCGCTGGCCTGCAAACTGCTCATACTCTTTCTTGTCGCCATCCTCTGCCTTCCTGTGCTCGCTCTTTTCTCCTATCCCTTTTAAGACCATGCGGTCGAGCTCTTCGATGTACAGGACAAGGGAGCTGAGCTTCAATCCGAGGTCAGTGATGTTTCCTTCCTTGTCAATCAGCCCTTTTTCCTTGAGCTGTTCAGTGCTCTTGATGATCTTTTTCTTCAGCTCTCTCCTGAACTCTGGGATGGGGATGTTCTTCTCGATATATTCCGGGTCATAGCCAGACAATTCCCGCAGGATTGATTCTCCATACAGCTTTTTGGCATTCTTGAAATCCTTGACAATGCTCTCAAACAAGAGGTCTGGCGTGAAGCTTCCCAGCCCCTGGCTGATAGAATCAGAGATCAGCTTGCCGTCATCAATGACATCCTTGTCAGCCTCGAGCACTGCGTGCATGAGCTTATCCTCTTCAACCTGGCTGGAGAGCTTGCCCTTGAGCTCGTCTATCTCAGACGCTTGCTTGACGATCCGCTGGTTGTCTTTGAGATCAAGCTCGCTGTCACGGATAATCACCCCGGTCACAGAACTTGCGGAATTCCTCCGCGAGATAATTTTCAGGGGTCGTCAGGTACTTGATGGAGGGCTTGAGCCGTATCCTGTGGTTCAAGACAGAAAAAAGCACGTCTTGGACGTCCTGGATCGTGACTGCATTCCTCTGTTTCAGGAGCGCGTTGGACTGGCTGCGCTCATACACCCCCAAACTTGCGCGCACAGAAGGCTTTTTCTCAATGTTCGGGTCACGCCGCAATTCGCGGATGAACTGGACAACATCTGCCAACAGCTTTTCAGGGAATTGCACAAGCTTCTTGCCATGTGCGTCGATGATCTTCAGCTCAAGCTCGAGAGTCTCTGGATAATGCATGTACACCAGGTCAAACCTGTCCAGGAAGACGTCGCTCAAAGGCTCTGTCGAGGTGTCTTCCGGGTTCATCGTGCCGATGAAGATGAAATCCACGTCGAAATCGACATTATAGCTGCCGATGGTCACCTTCTGTTCTTCCAATGCCTGCAGCAGGGTGTTCTGGAGCTTTTCTGAGCACCGGTTGATCTCGTCAAAGAACAAGACTCCTTGATTGGCTTTGAACATCTTGCCAGGGCTGAATGCTTCTGGCGAGAGAGAGCCGAACTTTAATGCCTTGATCGGGTCAATGTCACCGATGAGGTCCTCTGCAGTCAAGTCAGGCGAGCCCTGGACGCGGACAAACAATTCCTGGCCCTTGACTGTCCTGGTCTTGATCTTCTTGCCCTTTTCCTTCATTTCCCTGCACTGCGGGCATAATGGCTTGTCTGGAGAACAGTTGAACTCGCACTCATTCACGACTTTCTCAGGAATGAGCTTGGCCACATTCTTCGCCAAGGTCGTCTTGCCAATGCCTGGAGGTCCGACGATAACCACGTGCCTGTCCATGAGAAATGCTGACTTGACCTGCCGTTTCGCATCCTGCTGGCCGATGATGTCCTCAAACTCAGCATGCAGGAGGATCTCTTGGAATTTCGGGTCCATAGGCAAAAAAAGAAGATGGGCGGGTTTATAAAGTTAGTTTTTCTGGGCCAAATTACGTTCATTGTGTTTTTCTGATGGTTTTCTTCTCCTGATGCATCAGTTCTGATACTAGTTCTGATGACCAAGCCAGGGCGGTTGGAGGGGGGAGGTGGTTTAAGCCAGGCTTAAACCCCATTGAATTTGTTCAATGATGGGTGGAGACAACTGCGCACTGAGCTCAGCCGACTGCCAACCGTGTCGAAGAATTGTTACGCACATCCCGGGGTGGAGGTTGGGGGGTGGCGGGTGGGTACGTAACTCTTTTCCTGACCACTGTTTGTTTTTCCGCAAACCATATAAATATCACTATGGAAAGTGGAGCATATGGCGAAAAAAAAAAGTATGACCACAATCGTTTTCTTCTATGCAGCCATTCTCTTCATGCCATTGTTCATATTCCCTCTTGCTTTTGCAGATCCCAACCTTGACCCGAACATGTTCCTCTACAAAGACACTGAAGTAAATCTCATCATCACAAACGAGGTGAAGATCATACCGGAAAGCGCGGATTACTACATCGATTTTGTCATGGCTAACCTTTCCTGGTATCCATTGTCTGATTTCCGCCAAAGGGTAGAGAGCATGCGGACAGCGCCCCTGGCGAACATTTCCAAGAGCATCGAGTTCTCCTGGTATCAGCCAGACCAAGGCACAACAACATTCCCCCTGCGCATGGAAGCCAGGCTCATCACCAAAAACTCATTCGTCGAAGTGCAGCGGAACATCCCGTTTCCCATCAAAAGCCTGAACAGGGAATTGCGGCAGTATGTCCAGCCTACAGAAATCATCGACATCACTCCGGAGATCCAAACTCTCTCCTGGGAATTATCCGAAGGCAAAACAGACCTATATGACGTGGTCTTCACGCTCGCAGACTGGGTGAACCTGAACATTGAGTACAACCTCTCCACGCTCACTGCAGACGCGAGCCAGAAATCATCCTGGGTCCTGGAGAACAGGCAAGGTGTGTGCGACGAGATCACCAGCCTGTTCATCTCGCTCCTGCGCTCGTTGGGCATTCCTGCAAAGTTCACCTCGGGCATGGCATATACTGACATGAACCTGTTCAGGGACCATTGGGGTCCGCATGGCTGGGCAGAGGTCTATTTTCCAGACGTGGGCTGGGTGCCTTTTGACGTGACCTACCGCGAGCTTGGCTATCTTGATGCAGGCCATATCAAGCTCAAGGAATCGGCAGATGCAAAAGAGAACTCCATGGAATATTATTCCAGAGGGAAGGATATCAAGATCGAGAGCTCCCAGCTGAACATCATCGTGAACGTGCTCAAGAAAGGGCCTCTCATCGCGCCTGCCATTGATTTCAATGCGTTTATCACGTATCCCAGCGTCGGCTTTGGCTCATACAATCTCATCGAAGCAGACCTCCAGAACCTCCAGGACTATTATGTCACTGCTGACCTCGGATTGAGCAGGACGAATGAGCTCGAGCTGATCAACAGCGAGTACAAGAGATCACTGTTGCTCAAGCCAAAAGAGAAGAAAAAGGTCTATTGGATCGTCCGCGTCTCAGACCAGCTCTCTGCAAGCTACAGCTACACCTTCCCTATCGAGATCAGGGATATCAGAGGAGCAAAATCAAAGACGAGTTTCACAGCCACCAGGTCAGGTCTTGTCTATGACTACAACGATATCACCAGCTTGGTCCCCAAAGAGATGCAGAAGAATGTCCTGAACATTGATTTCTCCTGTACGATAAGCAAGGAGAGCTATTATATCGACGAGCAACTCACAGCACACTGCATGCTCAAGAACCTTGACAAGAAGAGAAACACGTACGAAGTCTGCCTTGAGCTGACCTGCCAGTTTGTGACTGCTGAAAACGGCGAGGAGCAGACCATCAGTGTCGAGCTGTCGGACAAGATAGCAGGCATGAATAACTATGCCATCACTGCAACAACAGGTGCTGTCAATCAACTGTCCAAGACCACATACGTGCTCATCGAAGTGCTGAACAAGCCAGAGCTCACGATTGACAACCTGACCTATCCGGAAAAAATCGGCTTTGAAGAGGAGGGGGTCATTGATTTCCTTCTGCAAATCAATCCAGAGAGTATTGCCCAGAACGTCAGTGTGCGGCTGCAGCATAAGAAGCTGAACAAGGAATGGACATTTCAAGAATTGAAGGATGGCAAGGAATTCAAGATACTCTTCTACGGCAACAACCTGAAACTTTCCAATAATGAATTCCTCATCACAACAGAATACCAGGACGAATACGGGAAACACTACACAACAGAACAACGATTCAGGATCGAACTGAAAAACCTTACCTTCTTCCAGAAGCTCGTGATGTTCGTCGAGGACCTGGAGAGCAGCGTGTTTGGAGGAGCATAATTATTTCCTGTCTCGCCTAAGTTGCAGTACAAATTCCTTCCCCTTAACCTTTTCTAAGCGTTTATAGAATTTATTAGCCATGATGACCTGCGAGTCCATGAAATCCTTGAACTGAGGATACCAGTCCGATCTGGGATGGGTGCAGACATACGCTGCCCAACGCTCAATGAATTCTGCATGCGTTTTATCCCTCATCGTAGCTTCCTGATCATTTTCTTGATATGGTTTATCTCCTGTTCACTGACGCCGTCCTTATAGACTTCGCGCAGATGCTTGGCGTCTTCCATGTCTTTCTCTGACTTCAAGAGTTCTTCCTTGAACGCGATGTTTGCCTCAATGCTTGAATAGTAGATGTCAAGTCCTGTCAATGGTATCTTCTTTCGGGTCCCAAGCTGGTAGTTGTCCAGTTCATCCTTTGCGAACTTGACCTCCATCTCTGGTACAAAAGTGCCCTTCAGAACATAGCGGATACTCAGGTTGTCCGCAAGGTAGCGGTCATACACGTCAGTACCAGAGCTAGTCTGGACACACTGAAAGCCAGCCAAACCCAACGCTCGATGCAGCTTGAGGAATCTGGATTTTGGGATGCGCTCAAGGATCATGTCAATATCCTCAGTTCCTCGTGCTCTGCCATGGGCGATAACCACAAAACCTGAAACTACTATGTACCGTGCATGCTTCTCAACGACTCTCACGAAGTTGAGGACGAATCTCTCCAGGAGGGTGATATCTTTCACAGCCCTATCCATGCAGGTTGATAACGTTTTCTTGTTTAAAAATTCTTGTATTTATGGCCATTTTTCACTACTTTTAAAAACCCCCCTTCTTTCCTTCAGCCATCATGAAAAAAGACAAGGTCAAGCATAAGGATTTCGGCGAGATAGACAAGCTCGTTCCAGATACGAGCATCATCATAGAAGGCATTCTCTCAGAGAAGATAAAGTCAGGCGAGCTCAGGCCCAAGAAGATCATCATCCACGAGGCTGTCCTGGCTGAACTCGAGGCCCAGGCGAACAAGAACAAGGAGATCGGCGTTCAGGGGCTTGAGGAGATCAAGAAGATACGCGAGCTCTGCGGCGACACGATACAGTTGGAATTCAAGGGCGAGCGGCCAGGAGACTTTGAGATCAAGTACGCGAAGTCTGGCGAGATAGATTCCCTCATCAGGGAGCTTGCATATCAGGAAAAGGCGACGCTGGTGACTGGAGACAAGGTCCAGCACCTGGTTGCTGAATCCAAAGGCATCAAGGTCATCCTTATAGAGTTCGAGGAAGAGGAGAAAAAGCCGATTGTTCTTGAAAAATACTTTGAAAAGGACACCATGTCAGTGCATTTGCGCGAGAACACGACTCCCAAGGCAAAGAAAGGCAGGCCTGGCGCGTGGGATTTTGTCGAGATAGAAAAAGAGCTTTTGACCCGGGAGTTCATGCAAGAGCTTTCCAAGGAGATTATCAAGGAGGCAAAGATCAGGCAAGACGGCTTTATCGAGATAGACCGGAGAGGCTCGACCATCATCCAGCTCGCAAATTACCGGATCGTCATCACCAGGCCTCCATTTTCAGACGGCTATGAAGTCACTGCAGTACGGCCGGTCAAGACCATGAAATTATCAGAATACTCGATGAGCGAGAAGCTCAAGACAAGAGTTGAGAAGCAGGCAGAAGGCATCCTGATTGCAGGAGCGCCCGGGCATGGGAAGACAACATTTGCCCAGGCACTTGCAGTATTCTACCTCTCAAAGAACAAGATTGTCAAGACTGTCGAAGCGCCCCGGGACCTGTCTGTGCCAGAAGAGATCACGCAATATTCCCTGTCTCATGGTACGCCGCAGGAAATACATGACATCCTCTTATTGAGCAGGCCTGACTATACTATCTTTGACGAGATGCGGAACACAGATGATTTCAGGCTCTTCGCAGACCTGCGATTGAGCGGAGTCGGGATGGTTGGAGTTCTTCACGCGACAAACACCATCGACGCGATCCAGCGCTTCATCGGCAGGATAGAATTAGGAGTCATTCCGCACGTGATCGACACTGTCATATTCATCAAGAACGGCGGGATAGGCCAGGTGTTCAATGTGAGCATGGAAGTAAAAATGCCTTCTGGAATGACTGAGGCAGACCTTGCCAGGCCAGTGGTCATTGTTAATGATTTCGAGACCGGAAGGCTGGAGTTCGAGATCTACTCGTACGGCGAGGAGACCATTGTGGTGCCGATCACCAAGCAGGGAAGCAGGCCAACTGACGAGCTCGCGGCGCAGCAGATTGAGCGCGAATTCCAAAAGTATACGAATAAGGTGAAGGTTGATGTCATTTCAGGGAACAAGGCAATAGTCTATGTTCCTGAAGCGCTCAAGCCAGCCATCATCGGCAGGGGAGGCAGCACGATCGAGGGGATTGAACGAAAGCTGGGCATCAGTATCGACGTGCGCGATATCGATGAAAGCTACCACGAGGAAGAGTCAGAAGCAGGAGAGCGCCAGAATGTTCCGTATGAGGTGAGCATCAACAAGAAGAATATTAATTTCAGCCTGAACGAGAAATATGCGAACAAGGACGTCCTGATTTATGTTGACTCTGATTACCTGCTCACCGTGCGCGTGTCGAAGAAAGGAGTGATCAAGCTCACCAAGAAGAACAAGCTCGGCAAGATCGTGATGGACGCAGTGAACAATGACGGGAAGGTGGAGCTGCGGGCGTGAGAATTGTTAGGTGCTGTTATGGGACTCCTCTACCAATCCGACTGCTATCTCAAAGAATTCGACGCGAAAGTCGTTTCTGTCAAGGATAACAAATATGTCGTCCTTGACCAGACCGCCTTCTACCCAAAATCAGGCGGCGTGGACTGCGACACCGGACAGCTCATCGCACAGGATGGAACAGCGTACAACGTCGTCTTTGTCGGCAAGTTCTCCGGCGAGATCAGCCACGAGATCGACGCCGCAGGAAAACACCTGCTGAAAGAGGGGGACAAGGTCAAAGGAATCCTCGACTGGGACAGACGGTACCTGCTCATGCGCTACCATACAGCAGCGCACGTGTTGAGCGGTGTTTTCTCCCGCGACGCTGGCGCGAAGATCACCGGCAACGACCTAAATGTCGACAAAGGCAGGATAGACTTCGACCTCGAGGATTTTGACCGTGAGAAACTCGCTGTCTATTTTGAGAAGGCGAACAGCATCATCAGCCAGGACCTGCCGATCAAGATTTATTCCCTGACCAGAGCTGAGGCAGAATCCGACCCATCCATCTTCAAGCTCGCAAAAACACTGCCAGAGCACATGCGGGAGTTCAGGATCGTCGACATCGTCGGTTTTGATCGCCAGGCAGACGGTGGGTGCCATGTGCAGAGCCTGAAGGAGATTGGAAAGATCGAATTCTTGAAAGCGGAGAACAAAGGGAAGAGCAATAGGAGGGTGTACTTCAGATTAATCGGGTGTTAACATGTATACCTGCACAGAAAATCCTCTTCTCCACGAGCGAGTTCGGAACACCGAGCACACCTACACCGGATTCCTCTTTATTGCACAGAAGCTCACGCCTGAGCGCTATGCAGCATCGGTGAAAGAGCCTGATTTCTGGAAGCTGAGCTAGGGCCACTGGACAGCCAGAGGAAAGGTATATAAACAAGATTTTCTTGACAACAGCATGATCAAGAACTCGTTCATCTTCCTGGAAAACATCGGCCAGAAGAAAGAGCAGCAGTTTTGGGAGCAGAACATCCTATGCTGGGACGATTTCCTGAAAGCCCAAGAAGTCCGTGGGATCAGAAAGCCCAAGAAGCTCTTCTTTGACAAAA
>JAZDID010000102.1:0-4160 GCA_043805315.1 Nanobdellota archaeon
ACATATAAATAATTTATGCCTGATTACTCTATTTTATGTGCAATGCTCATAAACGTGCACATCCCTCTATTCTCCTTTATAAACCTCTTCCTAGTCAGTCCCCCTCCTCACCTTTTCCCCTCTCAATCCCCCCAGTCACTCCCCTTCCCTTCGCCCTTTCACCACCCTCGAAGCCTGTCAAAACATTTATAAACCGTTATTCATTCCCTTTCCTCACTTGCGTACATAATGGGTCCTTTTTCAAGCTCGGGCTCCGAAGGCCTATGCGATGAGAGAAAGCCACCAATACGTAAGCCAGCCCGTCATGAGAGTTGCTCTCGCGAGCCTGAGACGTCATGTCTTATGCGATGAGCAAGAGAGTTAGTGTCACGGGCGACACTTTCATATTCAACACGGTAAAAAATTAGGAGAATACCAAACAAGATTATTAAATCACAGAAGAGCCAGGCTGAGGGCAGTCAGGCATTCAGATCATTCATCATTCGCATTCATGCAATGGAGTGGTGCACTTGCACCCGCATAAGAAGTGTGTGAATTCTGAAGCTACTGTTCTCGAGTAAGAGGGTTATCATGCTTACCATTCCTCATTGCAAGGAATTTCATAAGAGCAGTTCCAAGTAAAGACCTCTTATTCTGACAGCCATGGCTTTTAGCAGGAGGAAAGTACTATGGCAAAGATAGCGCAGATTTCAGCAAAGTATATCATTCATGCAACAATAAACATCGCAGGTGTTGTGGACAAGCCAGATGTCATCGGAGCCATATTCGGCCAGACAGAAGGCTTGTTAGGCGCAGATCTTGAACTCAGAGAACTCCAGCGTTCTGGAAGAATAGGCAGGATCGAGGTCAATGTTGATACCAAGTCTGGAAAGACGAATGGAGAGATCATCATCCCCAGCTCATTAGACAAGGTAGAGACTGCCATCATCGGTGCAGCATTGGAAATAATCCAGCGCATCGGCCCGTGCAATGCCAAGATAAAGGTCGAGAATATAGAGGATGTCAGGATATCCAAGCGCCAGTTCGTTGTTGAGCGCGCAAAAGAACTCTTAAAAAACCTGATGGAAGGGGTCATGCCAGACTCGCAAGAGCTCGCAGATGAAGTAGCCTATTCTGTCAGGATCATGGAAATCCAGGAATACGGCAGAGAAAGGCTTCCTGCAGGACCAGCTATTGATGAGAGTGATGAGATCATCATTGTAGAAGGCAGGGCAGATGTCCTGAACCTCTTGAAGCACGGCTTCAAGAATGCCATTGCCATCAACGGCACTTCTGTACCGCCGTCTATTGCTGAGCTGTGCAATAAGAAGACAGTCACTGCGTTTGTGGATGGAGACAGGGGAGGAAACCTTATCATCCAAGAGCTTTTGGGAGTTGCTGAGATCGACTTTGTCACCAGGGCACCTGATGGCAAGGAAGTCGAAGAGCTTACCAAGAAGGAAATCCATAAGGCTTTGCGGGGAAGGGTTGCTGCAGAGCAGGCCAGATTAGAGTTCGCGCCGAGAGAGAACGGCAAAGAGCACCCGCAGGAACAGCGAAGAGAGCAACTGAGAGAACAGCCGAGAGAGCAGCCACGGCCTGAGCAGCGGGAACAAAGGCCCTATCCAGGACCTGGCCAGCAAGTTTCGCGTGGCCCTCCAGGTCCTCCGCAAGTGAGGAAAAAGCTCAATGACCAGGAAAAAGAGTCTTTTGCCAGGATGCTTGAAGACCTTATCGGCACACGCGGCGCCTATGTCCTTGATGCCAAACTGAATATCCTGGGCAAAGTGCCTGTCTCAGAGCTGCAGGGAACCATAAAGAGCCTGAAATCTGGCATTTACGCGATTGTCTTTGACGGCGTGATTGACAAGGACATGATCCTGACTGCTGAGAAAGCCAACATCGCCTATCTCATTGCCATGGATGCCAAGGCCAAGATCCCTTCACGCGTGACTGTCTTGACTGCAGAGGATTTATAAAAAAATATTTTTTCGATTTTTTTAAACTTTTTTTTTCTGTTTTTTTTACCTTAACATTTGTTATAATTCTGCCTTTTTTAGTGATAACAGCAGCATCACACACTTGTGCGAAACCCTTGAAGTTTGAAGCCATAACCTGTATAAGCCTCAGGATTAATTTTCAATACCTTTCCAGTATAGAGGTTCAGAATTGCATGATTCTAAAGCGTATTTCTTCTTATGATATGTTCAATCTTAATCGTATTTAAATATGAGTTGTTTGTAAAAAGAGGCAGTCCTCAGGTGATCAAGTGAACATAAGCTACGATGCAAAAATCAAGAGCCGCCAACTCTCAAGTTTCTTCGGAGTGGAAGAAGAGGACGAGGATTTTAGTGAGTGAATGGGTTCTTCAACGTGCAAATGCTTTCTTGCGAAAGCCATAATCCTCTTATTTCTAATAAACTGAACCTGCACGCCACCATCACGGCAGCACACGGATTTTCTGCAGAAAATCCTACGCGCCAGCCCGGAGGGCGCGTCCCCTGGCGCGTGTGCGCCGTGGTGGCGTGCGACGAGGCGGGGGTTGATTTGCAAATCGCAGGTTTGTAAATTACCACCAATCGCAATTGGTGAGTACCCCCTACGGGGTGCCGAGTAGGACAAAAACTGCGATATAGCGATCAGGGTTCAACCGTAGCTGCGTTCAGACCTCTGTAAGCAGTTTTTGGCCGTCGCACCGCCACAAACGGCGCAGTAAAATGAATTTGAATGATAAAATATTAAAGCGAGAAAGCTTCACGCACCATCATGACCCTAACTAATTCACAGATGATCCAGAAGGCCAAAAGCATAGCACGGCTTCATCATGCATCAGATGAAGTGAGAATAGGAGAGGTTGGTTGTGTGCTCTTGACTGAGAAGAACAATATCTTCATGGGTGTGAGCATCCACGCGTGCTGTGGAGTCGGGTTCTGTGCAGAGCATAGCGCTATCGCAGCCATGGTCCTGAATCAAGAGTATAAAATAAAGAAGATTGTTGCTGTCTCAGGTGATGGAACAGTCCTGCCTCCCTGCGGCAGGTGCAGGGAATTCATGTACCAGATCGACAAGGCAAACTACGACACTGACATCATCATTGAAAAGAACAAAACAGTCAAGCTTCGAAACCTCTTGCCTATGATCTGGCAGGAGAAATTCTATTAAAAGATCAGCCTCTCATCTCCCTGGTTCACCAATTCCGGCCTGAGCTTGTTGTAGATCTGCTCGTGCAGTTCTTCAGGAGTGTACCGTTTTCCTTGCGGATTCAGGCAATCAAATACCTGCCAGTTCTTAAACTCTCTCGCGCACCATAAGAATGTCCTCCGCACCTGCTCTTTGTAGGAGATGTCTTTTTCATGGATGTCCATCACCCGCTTCTCATCGTTTTTCATGGCAGTCTCAGCATAATCGATCGGCAGGTCCAAGTACAGGACTTTATAGCTCTTCGGCAGTCCCAGCCAGTCCCATTCCAGCGTCTGCAGTTCATGTATCACCTTGTGCCGCTCATCATCAGTATGCAGTTTGCTTGCCTGGTGGCCCCAGTTCGCTTCGACATACCGGTCCAAAATGACATTCTGGCCTTTTGAAATCCAATAATCTATGATTGGCTTCATGTCATGCCTGTTCGCAGCGTACAAGCTTGCGAAGAACAAGGGATTGACCTCTTTCAAGCTTCCATGTTTGCCAGCAAGCAGCTCCCGGATGAGCCCTCCGTACAAGGCAGTATCGTGCGGAAAGTCAAGCGTCTTTACAGGATAACCATCTTTCTGCAATCGTTCAACAAGCAGTCTTGTCTGCGTCTCTTTCCCGCCTCCATCACCGCCATCAATCGTGAAGATCCTGCCCTGCTGTTCTGGAAAGTAGAAGAAATCGTCAATGTGCTTTTCAAGTCCACTATGAGTTTCATATTCGCCCACTGTAAGCAGTGGGTGCTCATTCTGCAGGAACATCGCAGATTCAAGAGTGCCTTTCTTGTACACCATAAGGCAGGGCTTTTTTGCCTTGTACAATGCATAATACACTTCTCCGCTCGCCCCTCTGCTCGGGTCACTCAATTCTGCGATGACATAATCTGCTGACTCCTCTGCTTCCAGGTCTCTTCTGCAGATGTTCGCATCCCTGCCCGCTGCCAGTTCTGCAGCTCTCCATTGTTTCTCATATACTTTGGGATTGTCAGAGAAGAC
>JAZDID010000103.1:0-33759 GCA_043805315.1 Nanobdellota archaeon
AGCATTTGAAAATCATAGAGAGCTACACTGAAAAAAGCCTTAAGCAGTACTATGATCTTCTCAAGGAGACTTACGCATACAATAATTTCACGCCCTTGCCGTTCCAGTTCTACAAGGATGTCATAACCCATTACCATGAGAAAGGTGAGTGCAGGTTCCTGCTCGCAGTGTACAAGGGAAAGCCGATCGGAACAATAGTCGGAATAACTTATAAAGAAACTCTATATTATTGGACAGGTGGATTCCTGAGGGAGCAATCGCAGCTCTATCCGAATGATCTTTTGCAGTGGGAACTCATCAAATGGGGCTACCAAAAAGGCGTGAAAATCTATGACATGCTGGGCGGAGACATCGAGGGCATACGAAACTTCAAGCTCGGCTTCGGCGGAGAGCTGGTCGAGTACAAGAAAGTGTTCTCTGGAAAGAAATTATACTTGCTCGCTTCCCTCTACGCAAAGTTCGGGATGGGGCTGAGGAATGTATTGCGGAGAATCTAGTCATATCTTCCTTTCAGCTCATTCAGCCGTATCTTGAGAATGTCTTTAAACATCCTGAGGGAATCTCTCACCAGCCTGACCTTGCTGTTCGGGTCATTGAGCCAGCGCACGCCGACTTCCTTGATCCGGTATCCCTTTTTGCGGGCAATGTACAGCAATTCAGCGTCAAATGCCCAGCCTTGCAGCTGCTGTTTTTTGAACAGCTCGGGAATGATTTTCCGCTTGAACATCTTGAACCCGCACTGTGTGTCCTTTATCCCTTGTACAAGGAAGAGCCGTACAAACAACGGGAACATCTTGCCGGCAAGAATCCTGTAGAACGGCTGCCTGGTCTGAATGTGTGAGGTCTTCAGGTTCCGAGATGCGATAATGATGTCATAGTCTTGTGCAAGAGGCAGGAACTTGTCGAGCTCTTCGATGGGTGTGGACAGGTCTGCGTCAGAAAAGAGCACGAGGCTCTTGCGGGCCGCGAGCATGCCTCGTTTGACGCTGTAGCCTTTCCCCCTGTTCGGCCTGTTCGTGAGCAATCTGATGTGCTTGTCACGCTGCATGAACCGCTTGACGATCTCTTTGGTCAGGTCATTGCTGCCGTCGTCAACGATGATGAGCTCATACTCGAGCTTCTTCTTCCTGAGGTAGTGGAGTATTTTCGTGAGTGTCGCCTGTATCCGCTTCTCCTCATTGTAGCAGGGAATCACGATCGAGAGTTCCTGGCTCATGGGAAGCCTCCTTCTGATTCTTTCGCTTTCCTATACTCGTAGACCTGCAGGTCGTAATCTGTATTCCCGTACATGTCTCGCCAGTAGTTGCGCAGCTGGCTCTTCAGGCTGAGCTCGTGTGCCACGCATGTCCTCTGCAGGCTGAGGGTTGGCTCATCAGCTGACGAGCCGAGTTGGACCAGCCACACTGCGTCATAGCCTGCGGTGAGATTGAGGAATGTGCACGCGTTCTGCGGTGTTATAGGCCTGAGCGCTTTGAACATCCCGAGCTGGTCAAAGTGTTCATAGGCTGTCTCATTCCAGCCGGTGAATGCGCCGTACACTGGGGCGTGGCCGGTGTAGTAGTAGTTGAAATCATGGATATAGCTCTCTGCTGCCAGGATGATTGCTTCGTTGCCGGATTTTGGCTGGATAAAGGTCACTGCCTCCCGCCAGTTCTCCCGCGAGTAGTCCTCCTGGAAATAGTTGTATGCTGACACGAGGTTGAGCAGGATGATGAGTGTCAACGCAGCGTACAAGAGCGGCTTTTTAAGCCTATCAATGCCTGCTGCCAGGATAAGGTAGTAGAATGGAGAGATAAGGAGGAGGTGGCGCGCGTAGGTCTGAGGTGTGAGAATGCTGAACCCCCAAAGCAGGAGTAGGGCTGTGCTCGGCACGAGCAAGAGCAGCGCCAGGAGCGCAAGCCGCGTGTCTCTCTTTCTGAGAAAGGAGAAGCGCCAGGATCCTGGATTTCTGTGGCTCGTGAATGCTTTGCAGAGTAGGGCTTTGCAGAGTAGGAAAGGGAAGAGGACGATGCTGGCAAGGAAGCAGGCAAGGAATACTGGACTGTGCAGGTTCACTTTCAGGTAGCCTGCGCTGAGATGGAAGAAAATCATGAGCATTCTCACGAAGATGTTACTGGTGTCAGGCGAGAGCCAGCTCACTTTTGCGTTCGGGTCAAGGGTATAGGTCACCTGCTCGAGAGTGGTCTTTATCGAGACCTGTGCAGAGAATATGGGCAGCCAGGGCAAGAAGAGCAGGAGGATCGCGAGGTTAGCCAGGATCCATGCTTTCCAGAATTTCCTTTGGACTTTCATCAGCAGCACGTAACAGTGCAGAGCAAGGAGCAGGAAAATAAAGTAGTAGTGCGTGTATAGCCCTGCTGCGCTGAACAGGACAAACAGGGCTGCGTTCAGGAGACTCTGCCGCTTCAGGAACTTGAAAAAGAAGTACACTGCAACCAGGGAGATCAGAACAATGAGTGAGTACATGCGGAGCAGCTGCGAGTAGCGCAGGTGAGCTTCAGAGACAGCAAGTATGCCTGCTGCCAGAATCCCGGTCCGAGGGCTGAACAGCAGCTTGCCCAGCAGGTATGCCATGACTACTGCGCCGGCATGGAAGAGCACAGAGCTCAGCCTGAGCCAGAATTCTGACTTGCCCAAGAGCTGCCAGAAGTGGAGGAACAGGTAGTAGCCTGGCGGGTGCGGGTCTCCTTTGATTGAATCTATCATCTCAGGAATCGGCTTGCTGGCCTCATAAAAGGAATATCCTTCATCTCCCTTGATGGAGGGCGCGCCGAGGCTGGTAAGTTTGAAACAGAAAGAGACAGCAAGGATTCCGAGGAGCAGGAAGAGATGCTTATTTTTTTTTGTTGTCTGTGGTGCCATGAGCATGCCCTGGGGCCAGTACCTGGCTGTTCAGATGAGCCTGTTGTCTTGCAGACGTTTTTTTATCTCTTCTTTGGTGAGGAGCGGTGCTTGGTATGAGTTGTAATTCTTCGGGTCGATCCGGTGGTGCCCTGACTTCGTGTGCTGGGCGTAATGCGGAAAGAACACGTCTGGCCTGATGACAAACATCCCATCGACCTCTTCTGCAAGATTTGACTCTTCCTCAGTCATGAGCAGCTCATCCATCCGTTCACCTGGCCTGATGCCGGTGATCTCGATTTTCACCGTGTCCGGGTTGATGCCGAATTTTGGACTACATTCCCTGATCATAACCTCGGCGAGGTCCTGTATCCGGAACGCGTCCATCTTCAGGATGAATATTTCCCTTCCTGTGGTGATGACTGCGCTCTTGAGTACGAGGTTGACTGCCTGAGGGATGGAGATGAAGAACCTGCGCATCTCTGCATGGGTCAGGGAGACTGGCCCGCCGTGCTTGATCTGGTTTATGAAGATCGGCATGACTGATCCCTGTGAGTTGAGGACATTGCCGAACCGCACGCAGGAGAAGACTGTCTCTGTTTTCCTGCGGTAGCATGCGTTCATGATGAGTTTTTCGCCGAGCAGTTTTGTCGCGCCCATCGTGTTGACCGGGTTCACCGCCTTGTCAGTGCTGATGAAGATGACCTTGTCCACTTGTTCGGCGATCGCCGCGTCGATCAGGTTCTCGGTGCCGATGATGTTGGTCTTGACTGCCTCGTCAGGATTGTATTCACAGGCCTCGACGTGCTTGTAGGCCGCGGCATGGAAGATGATGTTGATGCCGGAGCTTGCCCTCATTAGGCGCTCCTTGTCCCGGACGTCTCCGAGAAGGAAGCGCACGTTCTTGTGCGCTTTCATGAGCTGCTGGAAGGTGAACATTTCTGTCTCCCTGTTGTCGAGCACTCTGACCTGCTGAGGATTGAACTGGAGAAGCTGCTTGACGATCTCTGAGCCGATGGAGCCGACGCCGCCAGTGACGAGGATTGTCTTGTTTTTGTAATACTCCTGCAGAGCGTCTTTCTGCTCGTTTCTTGTATCTGTTCCCGGTGGTTTTGTGAGTTTTGCGCTCATTGTCTTGCAGAAAGCCCTGGCTTTTTTTTAAATGTTTGGGTATTTTGCTCCTTGATGGCGGCAGCGAGTGTATCGACAACGCGCCGCACTTCTTCCTTTCGCAGGCCAATGAAGAATGGTAGGGCGAGGGTCTGGCTGCTCACCTGCTCGCAGACAGGGCAGTCTCCTTCCTTGTAGCCGAACCTCTCCCTGTACAGCTTCTGGAGATGGATCGCAGGGAAGTACTGGCGTGCCTGGATGCCTGATTCCTTGAGCTGCGCCATGACCTTATTCCTGTCAATGCCTTGGTCGAGCAGGACAACGTAGACAAACCAGCTTCTCGCGTATCCTTGCAGCGAGAGGTCCGGCAACGGCCGCACTCCGGTGATCTTTGCAATGCAGTTGGCATACAGCTGCGCGAGCTTGTTCTTCTCTGAGAGCATCCACTCGAGTTTCTCGAGCTGCGTAATCCCGAGTGAGCAGCTCATCTCGTTGAGGCGGTAGTTGTAGCCGATTTTGTCGTGCTCGAGCCAGTCCATGCTTGCAGGCCTGCCCTGGTTCCGCAGGCTCTTCAGCAGCGCGTACTCTTCCCTGCTGTCAGTGGTGATCATCCCTCCTTCTCCTGTGGTCATCTGCTTGTTGGCATAGAAGGCGAACACTGCGGGGTTGCCTGAGGTGCCGACCTTCTTCCCGTCGTGCTCTGCAGCAACAGCTTCGCAGGCGTCCTCGATGACCCTGAGTCTGTGTCGCGTCGCGATCCTGTTGATCTCGTCCATGTCGCACGAGAGGCCGAAGATATGCACGGGAAGGATCGCCCTGGTTTTCCTGGTGATCGCGGCCCCTATCTTTTTTGTGTCGATGTTGAGCGTTGTCCTGTCAATGTCGACGAAGACTGGCTTGAGCCGCTCGGAGAGCAGGCAGTTCGCTGATGAGATGAAGCTGAAGGGCGAGGTAATCACCTCATCCCCTTCCTTGAGATTCAAGAGTCGCACGAGAAGGTGGAGGCCGCACGTGCCGTTCGCGACAGCCACCGCGTGCTTCGTGCCTATGAACTTCGCGAACTTGAGCTCGAACTCCTCTGCCCTCGGTCCCAGGCTGAGCGTCCCACTCTTCAGCACCTCTGCGACTCCGTTGATATCATTCTGGTCGATGAATGGCCGTGCCATCCGGACAGACCTCTCTTGAGTTAGCTGCGGCGTCGGGAGCTTCTTGATTGTTGCAGGCGTCCCTGCCGCCATGACCCTGTCAGGAATGTTCCTGATCACGCTCGAGCCGCTGCCCACGATCACATCTTCTCCTATCGTGAGGTCGTTGTTCACTGCTGAACCGATGCCGATCCATGAGCGTGCGCCGATGGCCACGGTGCCTCCGACGTGCACGCCGGGGCTGATGTGGACGAAATCATTGATCCTGCAGTCGTGGTCGACTGTCGCGCCCGTGTTCACGATTACCCCTTTTCCCAGCCTCGCGTTCGTGCAGATGATCGCGCCTGCGCAGATGACGCACCCTTCCCCGATGCCGGCGTCTTTTGCGACGATGGCTGTCGGGTGTATTGCAGTGATGACCTTGATTTCCATGGTTTTGCACTTCCCGAACACATTCTCCCGTGCAGTGTTGTCTCCGACCGCGAGGGCTACAGCGTCTAACTTTTTCTGTTTTGCGAGCGCCACCATCTCAGCGCAGGTGATGATCCTGATTCCCTGAAAATCCTTGCCTGCGAACGAGGGGTTGTCATCTATGATTGCGACGACCTTGTCCTTCTTGTTATGGCGCAGGATGTCCAGGACCACCCGTCCATGCCCTGATGCGCCGTAGAGTGCGATGTTCATGTATGCCTCAGTACGCGAGTCTCTTCTGGAGGAACTCTGTGTCGATTTGTATTTCTGCGAGGATCTTGGCGATCCGCTCTCCTGCCTTCCCGTCTCCGTAGATGTTCGTGCATGCCTGTGCCTGTTTCCTGAATGCCGCAGAGAGGGCCTTGTGTATCCCTTTCAGGATGGCGTTCCGGTCATGGGAGACATCGATGATGTTCGTTGACCGTTCCCTTCCCTGCTGCCGCGGCCCGATGTTCACCACCGGAAGCTTGAAGCAGGCAGCTTCGATGATTCCGCTGCTTGAGTTGCCGACCAGGACAGCAACATGCTGCAGGAGGCCAAGATACTCCTCATGAGCCAAGCTCGGGACAGTCTTGATAAAGGGGTGCTGGTACTTCTTGATCACCGCAATCATGCGCCTTCCTCCTGCGTCTGCGTTCGGGTAGATGATGACTGTCTGCATGCCCAGTTCTTTGATGGCTTCCAGGGTTTCCTGCATCTGCGCTCCTGGATCCGCATGGTATATTGTACAGGGATGCTGGACAACGAGGATGGTCTGTCTCAAATGCAATCCCAGGCGTTTTTCAAGCTCTTTTTTTGGGAGAATATGCTGGTGCATGATCGCGTCGATGCCTGGCGCGCCGACAGTGAAGATGCGCCGCTTCTCTTCTCCGAGCTGCCGGATCCGCTCAGCGCTTTTCCTCGTCGCAGGGAAATGGATGTGGCTGAACTTCGTGATTGCGTGGCGTGCAGATTCGTCGATAGTTCCGGAGATGTCTCCGCCGTGGATGTGGGCGATGCAGATGTTCTGGTAGGCTGCGGCGATGGCTCCTGCGAGCGTCTCCACCCTGTCTCCCAGGATGATGAGGATGTCTGGCTTGGTCTCTGCGAACGCCTCTGCGAGCTTGAGAGTGCCGAGGCCTGCTGCCTTTGCGATAGCCAGCGGCGTGTCTTCGCGCATACCGATGTCGACTTTCTTCTCGATGTGGAAATCTTTCTCAATTTCCTTGTATGTGCTGCCGAATTCCTTGAGCAGGTGCATGCCGGTCGCGATGATTACGAGTTCAAGTTTTGGCTGCTTTTGGATCGCTTCCATCACTGGCTTCAGGAGTCCATATTCTGCCCGGGTGCCGGTGAGCACGCAAATCTTCCGTTTTTTCCCCTTTGTTTTCTTATTCATTTTACAAGAAGAAAAAACTGAATATGGTTTATAAATATTCTGTATTTGCTTGGATGATTTCCGGGTTTGTTGTTTATATGTGGTCAAGTGTTGCGAAATGTTTGGCGTCTTTCTTTTTATAGGCACTCCTCAATTTCTGATTGTTTTTGAAAATGTTCTTAGGATGATGTGTAAATTTGCCAGATACAAACAGAAGTTTAATAAATACCTACAGGTGAGATACCGTATGGACTGCAAAGATTTACAAACAGGCCAAACAACAGACATGTTTTGGTTCAAGGCAAAAAATGATCTTATACAGATTTTAATGAAAAAAGCTTGTAAAAATAAAAAGGGATTGCGAATTTTGAATATTGGTGTGGGCACAGGAGATGATTTAAAAATCTTGCATGACTATGGAAACAATTATGTTATAGACATCAATAAAAAAGCATTATCTGTTGTTAATGATAGGTGGTGTGTTGAAAAAAAACATGCCGATGCGTGTACTGTGCCATATCCTGATAATTTCTTTGATGTCGTGGTTTCTTTTGACGTCTTTGAGCATATAAAAAACGACCGCAAAGCAGTTCGAGAGGTTCGCAGGGTTTTAAAAAAAAATGGTTTTTTGATTTTTAGCGTTCCTGCGTTTCAAGTTTTATTCAGCAGCCATGATAAAGCGCTTCATCACCGAAGGAGATATGACAAAAAAAGCATTATTGCGCTCTTATCTCCGTTTAATAAAATAAGAATTTTTTACTGGAATTCTTTGCTGTTTGTACCTCTGGCCCTTATGAGAATAATAAAGAAGGAATCAAAAACAAAAGTTGATCAAATGAATCTCGCGCCATGGCTGAATAGTTTATTTTACAGATGCGTATCGCTGGATAATTATTTGATACAGAGGAATAATTCAATGCCGTTTGGATTAAGCATTGTTGGATATTGTTGCAAATGACCATGCATTTGCGAAGATAATGGCTGCAAAAAAAGTCAGGGCTCGCGTCTCATTTTTTCTTGAATGAGACGTCCTCTTTGGTCACGAACATCTCTGGCTTGAGTGCTTTTCTTGCATGGCCCTGCGTGATGACCTTATCCCATTCGCGGGGATGCAGGCCTCCTTCTGGCCTGAGGATGTCGATGTTCTTCTCGCTGAACTTCTCGCCTTTCCTGATCGGCTTGATTGCGATGATGCTCTTTCTCACCAATCCCCTGATCTTCTGTTCAGAGGGCTGCGGCCGTTTGATGCCATCCCCCATGATGGCGGTGATGCTCGCGTCAAGCCCTTTCTGCTGGTATGCGTTGGTGAGGTCGATGTTCAGGTTCTTTTTCAGCTTTGCAAGGCAGTCCTTGAAATTGCTGAACTGCTGGCGCTCCATGAAGCGGATGGCCTGCACCATCTCAGTAAATTCATCTGGCTCCAGGCTTGCCTTGTGGTCAGGGCTTTTTGGGTTCTTGATCGTCCTGTCCAGGGTGACATGCTTCTCGATTGTACAGGCGCCGTAGAAGACCGCGAGTAATGGAACAAGGATGCCCATGGTATGGTCAGAGTAGCCTGTCGATATGCCAGTGCTTTTCTGGATCGTGAGCATGGCGCTCAGGTTCACTTCCTCATATGGGCAGGGATAGTCTGTGGTGCAGTGCAGGAGGATGAGCTGGTCATTGCCTGCTGCGGTTATGGCGTGCACTGCCTCCTCAATCTCGTCCATGACTGCCATGCCAGTGCTGACGATCATGGGCTTTTTCAGCCGCGCGATGTTCTTAAGATGCGGAATGTTGGTGAGGTCGCCTGAACCGACCTTGTAGCTTGACACGCCGAGCTTGCGCAGGAGGTCCACACTCCATTTATTTGAGTGCGGTGTTGATTGGAAGATGATTCCTTTGAGCTTGCAGTAGTCCTTAATCTTCTTGTGGAAGCTGGCATCGATTTCCAGGCTTTTCAGGAGTGCGTATTGGCTTTGCGTGCTTTTCAGGTTCTCCTGCTGGTACTTCGCCATCTTTGCTTTCTTGACAATGATCTTGTCTGCAGAAAAGGTCTGGAACTTCACGATGTCTGCACCTGCATCTGCCGCGGCGTCCACGAGCTTTATCGCGGACTCGAGCGAGCCTTCATGGTTCACGCCTGCTTCGGCAATGATGAGGACAGGGTTGCCTGGGCCGACCTGCCGGTCTTCTATGTTAAATGCTATTTTCATGTTGCTCACCACGCAGTCCATCCGCCGTCGATCACCAGGTTCTGGCCGTTCATGTACGAGGACGCGTCAGAGCACAGGAAGAGGATGGGGCCTCTGAGATCTTCTTTCCTCGCCATTCGCCGCATGGGTGTGAATGCAGCGTATTTCTTCTCGAAATCATTCCCGCCTAATTGATGCTCGCTGACTCCGCCGATCGTGAGCGTATTTGTCCTGATGTTCTTTTCAGCATACATGCAGCAGAGCCATCGTGTAAAGTTGACAACTCCTGCTTTTGAGACAGAATACACAGCCGGCGTCGTGATCTTTGCACCCTCATATAATTTTGTCGTCGGCCCGACGAGGCCATGGTAGGAGGAGATGTTGATGATGATGCCGCCGTCCTTGTTCTTCTGCATGTGCGGGACGGCTGCCTGGGCCATCAGGAACATGCCGGTGATATTCACAGCCATGACTGCGTTCCAGTCCTCGAGAGGGAAACTCTCGAATGGCGCAAAGAAGTTCTTTGATTTTGTCGCAGCATTATTGATCAGGACATCGATCTTCTTGTATTTCTTCATGACCGCGGCGGCAAGCTTTTGCACAGACTCTTTTTTTGTCAGGTCGAGCAGGATTCCCGAAGGATCTGTATGGTATTTCTTCTTCAATTCCCTGGCAAGCGTCTCACACCTGCGCGTCTGCAGGTCTGCGATGACGACATTGGCGCCTGCCTCTGAGAGCACCTCTGCGTAAAAGCTTCCCAGGACTCCTGCCCCGCCGGTGATGATGATAACCTTTCCTTTGACATCAAATATCTTCGCGTTCATGTTCATACAGTCATGGCAGAATGGGATGTGTTTTAAAAAGTTTATCTTAATATTTCCTCTTTCTCATTATAAAATCCAGGAATTGGAACTCGATTTCAGAGTCAATGTGGCCTGCGCGTTCTTCAGGGATGATGATGGCTTTTGTCTTTTTTCCAAAGACAGTGTTCTGTTCCATGAGGATCTCTCTCCTGATGGCATACACTCCTGAGGTGATGGTATAGACCTTTGGGGCATCCTGGCGCCGGTAGATGGGTTTTTTCGGCTTTTTCACCACATGCATGACGCCGTTCTTGTCAAACTCAACCATGTTGAAATAGGGGCTCCGGTCAGCCTCCACGACAGTGATGACCGTGTCAGCGTGCTCGTCAACAAGCTTTGCAATGCACTGGTCAATATCCTCGGCAGATCGCAATGGCGCTGTGGGGTCAAGAAGGACAATGATGTCTATCTTTCTTTTCAGCCTCTTTTCCATCTCTTTGACCGCGTGCTGGAGCACCGGATACATCGGCGTGTTGTCCTGGGCAAGTTCCTGAGGCCGGAGAAACGGGACTTCAGCCTTGTGTTTCCGTGCGACAGACGCGATCTCCTGATCATCTGTCGAGACAATGAGCGTGTCGATATATGCGCTTTTCTGGGCTTGTTCAATGCTGTAGCATATGAGCGGTTTTCCTGCCAAGAGCCTGATATTCTTTTTTTTGATTCCTTTTGAGCCTCCGCGTGCAGGGATGACTCCGAGGATGAAATTATTCTTGTACATGCGTATCCTTTTCCAGGTGTTCCTTTTCCGTGCGTGTTCTTTTTCTATAAGTTTACTGTCTTTTTTAAATCTGCTGATTGTTTTGCTTTCATGCAGATTCCAAGGACTGCTTTTCCCTCTTCTAAAGAAATAAGCGGCTGCTTGTTTCTCTTGATGCACTCTAAAAAGTGCTGGAGCTCTGCAATGTACATATCATCAGAATCCTCCCTGTTCAGGTCAAGAAATTCCTTTTTCAGCAGGTCTTTCTGAACGCGGGTTATTTCTATTTTCTTGGAAATCAGGTCAGCAGAGAGCTGTCCTTTGGTGAACAGGATCTTCAATGTTCGTATCGGCTCTCTCTGCAGATAGTCAAGGTGGATGCTGCAGTGGGCTCCACTGTTGTAGGTGAGAAGTATCTCGGCAAGATCCTCTGTGTCTATATCAAGATCACTGACCTTGGCTGCAGAACATGTAATCTCGCGGGGAGCTCCTGCAAGCCAATAGCAATAATCAATCTCATGGCTGAGGTCAAGGATGACTCCGCCGCCGAGCTCTTTTTTTGCACTGTAGTTCCGAGTGTAATCTACCCCTTTGCGCCAAGCAGGGAGATAAGACCCGACTTCTGCCCGCAGGAACATGATCTTTCCAAGCTGCCCTGAATCAACAATCTTCTTGGCTTTTTTCACAACAGGATGGAATCTCAGGCAATAACCGACCATGATGACTGCGCGCTGTTTCTGTGCAGCCGAGATGAGTTTATCCACCTGCGTCATATTGTGAGAGAGCGGCTTTTCAATAAGAATATTCTTGCAGAAGGGAATGACTGATAGTGCGGTGCTCACGTGAAGCGCGGGCGGATTACAGATCAGGCATACATCGGGCTTTTTTCTTGCTGATCTTGCGAGATCGAATGAGACAGTGATCTTTCCTGGAAACTCCTGCTGGAGCTCTTCAAGACGGGCATTCTTTTTCCTTGAGCTTCTCAGAATTTCGAATGTCGCGCTCTTGTCGAGCTTGACAAGGTTTCTGACATGCCGTGCGCCAATCGAACCCAGGCCGATGATGAGGTATTTCGTTCTCATTTTCTCACACGCTCATTTTCTCACAAGCCCGATGATTTTATTCTTGAACAGGATATTCTTTATGATGGTAATCTCTTCTTTTATAAATACTTTTGTCAGGAAGAGCGAGGCAAAATAAATTATTGCGACAAGGATGATGGTAAGGATTTTCATATAATAGGTCGCGGGATGCACAAACAGGAGGCAGAGGATCATGATGCCGGTTGAAAGCAGTATCCTCTCAATCTTGAGATATGCGGGCATGAGCTTGATTTTCTTCTTTGTCAACAAAAGCAGGCCGGTTGCCATGAACAGGTAGCTGGCGAGGGTTGAAAGTGCTGCGCCCTGAAGAGAAAGCTTTGGAATAAGTATGATGTTCAGGCCGATATTCAGGATCGCTCCTAAGGAATAGATGATCCCGATCTCCTTTGTCTTGTGCTGCGAGAGCACGTGTTGGTATATGACAAACCCGATGAATGCAAAAAGCGGGAAAAGGAAAAGATAGGGAACAACCTCTGCGCTCGCCAGGTATGCTGATCCAGAGATCAGGGTTATGATCTCTTTTCTGAGCAAGAGAAAACCAAAAATGGCAGGAAGAATGATGATGAGTCCGTATTTCAGCGAGATGTTCTGGAGCAGGTCATCCTTGTCATGCTGCTTTTTTTTAGCCTGCTCGACAAAATACGGATACAGGACTGTGGTGATGGTCGCGCCAAGGGTCAGGATCACGCCCAGTATTGAATAGGGCAGGGAATAGAGCGCGACTCGCGAGGGGTTTTCAAAATAGTTGATGATATACCTGTCGCTGAGAGAGATTGCCCAGGTGGAAACAAGGGCAGGGATGAGCGGAAGGCTGAAGAAGAGCGCTTTTTTTGCGCGTTTCAGGCTGACAAGCGCTTTCAGCATTCCTCCTTTCAGCTCTGCAGAGAAACGCAGGATAAGAAAAAAGGCGGTTACCAAAAAGCTCACAGCCCACAGGAGGAAAACCTGCCGGATGGTGAGAGATTTTCGTACCAAAAAGAAAAGGATGATCAGGATAATCCATACGTTGTTCTTGAGAAAGTCTATGATATTCGCATAGCTGATCTCTTTCTTGGCAAAATAATAGGCATACAGCAAGCGGAGGATGACGCCGAAAAAGATGATGACGATGCAATAATAGTAGAGGTCAGGATATGATTCGAGCTTGTTGATGTGCAAGAACCAGTTTCTCAAATAGGGAAGGAATGCAATGATTACAAAAAAGAAGAACAGGACAATGTTTATCAGCACACTGGAGAGAAAATCCTTTATCCGCTCTCCCTGACGCTCTGCAGGCAGCTTGGTTATGATATATTGGGAAAGGGCGAATTCAAGCAGGACCACAAAGAGCTGGGTGAATGAGTAATACAATGAATACACGCCATATTCCTGAAGGCTGAGGGTTCTGGTCAGCACAAACGGCAGGAAGGGTGCAATGATCATGCCGAGGAGAATAATGATATAGCTAAACTCTATCTGCCGCACTATCTTTTTTTGGTCCATGTTGACGAATCCGTGTTTTTTTCTTACAGCGCTGCCTTCCTCGCTCCAGTAGAATAGAACTTGCTTTTATGTCTTTCTAAAGAAAATGTATTTGTTTAGCACCTTCGAAATCCTCGTCTGTGCATCAGAGAGCCCTGCGTTCCCGTAGGGAGCATCCCCTCGCGACGGGCAGGCTTCGTCACTTGAATGGATTTCGACCTTAGGGCGCTAAACAAATACAAGAAAATGTCTTGTCTCACCGGTGCGGTATGAGGAAAGAATGCGCATTAATTAGGCCTGTCCTGGTCACCATCACCTTTGGTGACATACCAATTGTCGCTGTCAAGAATTCTCTTGTCAAACAATTCCTGATTGATCGGCTTGAAACAGAATGGAATAGTCTTTCTGACCCGATCAATGGGATTAAAGAGCAGGGGAATGTCAGTGTAGGGTTCTTTGTCTGCATTGGCAAATCCTGCGTTGCGCAGTGCGTGCTCATGGAATTTGCCTGTGGAGAAACAGTCGATGAGGTCGATCTTTTCCTTCTTTGCCCAGTCATGAGTCATCAGCAGTGTTTGCTCTTCAGCATCATCTGCTGAGACGAAATCCACAATTCTCGCTATCCTGAAGCCAGGAGGCTCTTCAATCCTCAGGATAATGAACGAGACAATATGATCATGTTTCTTTCCGACGAACAGGTGGTATTTGAGGAGAGGATGGTCTGCATATCTCCAGTTCAAATAGTCTGCATCCCGATTAATGGAGATAGGATATTTACCTCTCATTTTTTTCCAGAATGAGTCTATTGCACGGTCAAAGCGGGTGAGCTGCTGGAAGTCATGGCTTCCTTTTCTCGGCGCGATTTTTACTGTTGAAAGCGGAATCTCTTTCTTGCTGAACACGCTGCATTTATTTGACATGATGCACACCGCTCTGTGTAAAGGGGGCATCTCGGTCCATTTGAGCTTTTCATACAATTCCTTTCCCTGTTCTCCATAGCCGGTGTTCAGGAGAAGATCATATTCTTTTTCTGTCTCAAGCACCAGCCGGGGGCCAAGGCCGAGCTTTCTGTACTCTTCATCAATCATGAGGTTGACAAGATATGCTCCAGTGACATCTTTCCCAAAGTAATTATACCTGGCAGGAATCCTGCCGAGCATGCCCACGATCTGCTCCTTGATTTTAAGGATTCTCACGTTAAAGGATGGACTGTTCCTGGTGAAAAAATAGCAGAAGAAATTCTCATTGCAGAGGATATATTTCTTGTGATAATTCTTCTCGATAAAATGCTGTAACGCAGCAAGATCCTTTTTCTCAAGTTCCATTGTACCTCAGAGCCCTTCAACGATCTTGACCACTGCCTCTCCAAGCACGCAAACCTCTCCCTTGCTGTTGAGCACCTCATTCTTGATCGTGACTGTCTTGATGTGCGGGTTCATGTGGATTATTGTTCCTTTCACCGTGATCTCTTCGCCAATATAGACTGGCTTGGTGAATTTGGCTGTCTGGCTCAGGCAGATCGAGCTTCCGCCCGGTAGTACAGTTCCATAGAATCTTGAAAAATAAGAAAGGATGTGGAAGCCGTAGGCGATGCGCTCGTCGAAGCCGGCAGTCTGTGCAAACTCGTCATCATTATGCACCGGAGAAGTGTCTCCTGAAAACTGCTTGAATTCCTCATGGCTCTTTTTGGTGAGCTTGAGCGTGAATTGCGCGTGCTGTCCAATCTTGAGATCTTCCATCTTATGCATGTTTGTTCAGGAAATCAAGGATTTTCTTGTAACTGGTGAGTGTGATGGATGCTTCCAGGGGAATCGTGAGCTTGAACTCTTTTTCTATCTCATTGATGAGCAAGAGATGATTGACAGAGTCCCATGCTTTCTCGTTTTCCTGGCTCAGTTCTTTTGTGACCTTTTCTTTTTGCAGGGAAAGGACAGTGGAGATGATGGAGACTAGTTTTGTTTCAGTGTTCATGCTCGTGTCGCTCGTGTCGCGGGTGATTTTGGCTGGAGAAGCGTGAGATGGCCCGGCATCTTGAGCAGCGTGAAGTCTGCAATCTCAAATATCCCTTCTCCCTTTTTGGTAAAATGATTTCCGGGATAGAAATCTTTCACCAGACTGTTCTTCTCTGTCGGGGTAAACGCGCCCAGGAGCTTTTTCAACTTTTCTTTCTGGGCAAGCTGTGCAATATAGGCAAGGATGGCCTTTTCAACATCCCTTCCGATAATCCGGCAGCTGAGCAGCAGGGTGTCAATCTCCCAGCTATCCCTTGTTTTCTTGTCCAGGATAAAGACCCCGGTCAGGCCGTTATCGCCAAATTTATCTTTGACATTCACGCTAAAAACAAGATGCCTGCCGTCCTTCATAAAGTTCTTGATGTCCTCTTCTGTGTATCTTCTGGTGGTCAGGTTGAACTGGTTTGTCTTCTTGGTAAGCTGGGAGATCCTGGGAATCGTGAACTCATTTGCCTCCTGAATATCGACAGTGATATCGAGTTTTCTTAGGAATTCAGCCATATCTGTGTATTGGTCTTTGAGCGCATTGCGCTGTCTCTGCTGGAAATACATCTCTCTCCCTTGCCCAGGTCTTCTTCGGTGATCTGGAGGGTGTTCAGGTCATTGAGTTCTGACAGGGTCTGCACATAGAGTGCCGGATCTTCTGGAAGCTCAACCACAAGCACTTCTGGCATGAGCTCCCTGATCAGCGCCCTGTTCACCTTGTCATCATCAAAGAACACGAGAGAGTCTGTGCCGATGTTGATCTCTTCTGCAACGCGCTGCATATTTAATGCCTTGTCATCCCAATTGATCTGCATTGAGGCAAAATGCTCTTCCCTGAGCACCATGTAGGGGTGCTTTCGTATCACTTCCATGGCATCTTCCTTATTGTTCTTGCTGTTGATTGCGAGGATGATCCCTCTCTTGTAGAGTGCATAGAGCTGTTTCTGGAATTCATAAAAGGCATTGCCCGGCGGCTTATTGTCCAGCTGGATTTTTGAAAAGCCGTCTTCTCCGATGATTCCTCCCCAAAGTGTGTTGTCCAAGTCAAGCACAATGCATTTCCTGTTCTTTGAGCAGAATGGCTTGACATAGCACATGAGCTCATGGCCGAGGTGCGGCAGGTAGTCAGGGCTGATGAAGATATCCCCGACAAGGCGCATCTTCTCATTACAGATATGCTGCTCGCCATGCTTTGCACAGAAGCTTGCCAGGTCATACACCAGGACCTTGTTATTGTTCAGGAAAGCCTGCTTGAGCTTTTGGTTGCATTCAAGGATGAGATCATGCACAGAACCGGCAGTCTTCTGCTCCTGGATGCCAAGTGCTGAAGACGTGGGAGGAATGATGTTGGTGACAACAAGATGGCCTGAAATTCTCTGTGCAAACAAAGTCATGAGCTCAATGAGTTCAGTGGTCTTCTGCCGGATAAAGCCATCTCTCTTGTCCTTTTCCTGCAGAATGTCTTGATCCTGGTCACCGAGGATAAAGCGCGGGCTGAGGATGACAAAGGTCATGTCTGGCTGGAATTTTCTTAACCCGCTCTCTGCATGCATGATCTCCAGAGGGATCTGGTCATAGCCTGCTTCATAGGTTGTGCACACTATGTTTGCCTCATGGCATTTTACCTTCATGATCTCTGCAAGGCCCTTGATGGTGAAATTCGAGAGCAGTCCTATTTTTATCTTGGCCTTTCCTTCAAGAGGCGGAAGCGTTCTTGCCGTATTGAGATAATGGCTGAGGTTGTGCTCGTTCATTCTATCACCACGATCGCGACTGCCTTGTCTTTTTCATGGGAAAGCGAGAGATGCACTTTCATTCTCTTCCAGGAAATCACTGGCTTGCTTTTCCTCATGGTAATTTCGATTTTCCTGTAATCGCTGATCTTTCCTGGAAATGCCTTGATGAACGCCTCTTTTGCAGAGAAGCGTGCTGCAAAATGCTGTGCAGGCTCTTTTTTCTTTAGGCAGTATGCTATCTCCTGTTGAGTGTATATTTTATTATAAAATTTTCTATTTTTTCCATAGGGAAGCCTCTCAAACCTGGAGATGCTCTCGATGTCTATTCCTGTTCCTTTAATCATGTGAGCGGGATATCGTTGGTGAGTGGGATGTCGTTGGTGTCCATCCTGCGGATGCGGAATGGATCGATCATTCCTGTATTGATGCCGACGTCTGAGGTGAGCGCGCAAATAAATCCGAATTCCTTGAGCAGGTCTACTGTGGTTTCATTGTAGCCGCCATAGGAATAGGAGAATAGTTGGATGGGGCCGAGATGCTTTTCAAGAATCTGCTTTGACAGGCTCAGCTCTTTTCTTTGCGCGGGTTTGCTCAGCTCTGCAAGGAGGGGGTGGCTGTGGGTATGGCTGCCAAAGCTCATGCCTGTTTTTTTCATCTCCTTCATCTCATCCCAGCTCATATAGAGCTCTTGGCAGAACTTTTTCTCGTCATCAAAAAACGAGCTGAACAGTGTGTCCAGGAGGATGTCCTTTGCAGAAGGGTCCAGGCGTGCAATGCTGTTCTTGAGGTTCGCGGTCAGGACATCATCCCAGCGGTATTTGGGCTCTCTTTTCCAGTCAGCAGTCGCCTCGAACTCTTTCACAAGCAGGGGAAACTTTTTCTTGAGAAGCATGTTGTACTGCCTGGCGAGGACAGGAGTGCCGGCTTTTGCAAGAAGAAAATGCAGCTTGTGCACCGCTGCAACCTTTCCCTCAACAAGCGGTTGTGTCAGCGGAAAAAAGCACGCAGGGATATTATTCTTCTTCAGGAAAGGAAAGACATGCGCATAATGATCCTTGAGGCCGTCGTCAAATGAGAGGATGGCACATTTCTCTGGCAGTTCTTTCTTTCCTTGGAGATAGCGGGCATAGTCTTCAAGCTTTATCAGGGAGTACTGCGTGTGCAGATAGTGCGCCTGTGAGCAGAATTTGTCTGTGAGCAGCCCCTTGATTGCAGGATACATTGTCTCAGGCATGTTCCGGACATAATGATACATCACTACAGTACAGGTTGTCATTTTCATGTGAGAAGAGAAACAGACTCTTATTTAAAGTTTCTGATGAGTCGTGAGGAGGGCGCGGACTTCATGCACAATGCGCGTGCAAGCCTCCTTTCCTCTCGCAGAGACGTATATTTTGCTTGCCTTGAGGATCCTCTCCCGCTCGTCGCTTTTCTTTGCATTGACTTTTTTAATCAGAGAGACGAGCTCTTCATAGCTCTTTGCAGTCATGATGATCTCATCAACAGGCGCAGGAAGGAAATCATCAGGGATCTTGTTCACGTTTATTGATATCAGGAACTTGCCGAGGAAGAGCGCTTCAAAGCGGATTGTGGAATAAAAATTGAGGAGGCAATTGGCGCCCTGCAGCAGCGTTGTCAGAGGGCATTCTCCATGCGGCACGAGAATGACATTCTGCACCTTGAACTTTGCAATAAACTGCTGGTGAAGCTCAGGCTTTTCTGCAGGGTGAAGCTTCGTTATGAATTGGATTTCAGGACACGCATGCATTGCCTTATAGACTGTATCAAAGAGAGGGATGTTCAGGTTTTCTGGAAGAGCCTGGCTTGTGAAGAGAAAGATCTTTTTGCCCTTGGACAGGTGATATCTCTGTATGACTTCTTCCCGTGCTTTTTTTGGATCTTCATCAGCATAGTCCTCAGGAATGCCGATGAGAGTGATCTTTTCAGGAGCCATGCCTGCTGCAACAAGGTCGTCTTTTGTTGACTGGCCATAGACAAGAATCCGTGTTGCCTGTGTAGAGTCTGAAATGACGGTCTTTCCGTAATGGCCGGGCTGCACAATAAGGCAGGGAATGTGCGCTTTGCGCGCAACTGCGCACAGGGTTCGTCCGTACACTGAAAGGTCATCCACGGTCATGATGATATCTGGCTTCTCTACAGCAATCATCTTTTCAAACAGCTCGATGTATGCAGAGATCTCGTAAAAGCGCGCATTATAGAGGAAAGAGAAGAGCTCCTCAAGATTGTCCCAGAGAAGGACTTTTTTATAGATAATGCTCTGGACAAAAGGGTGGTTTTTTTCCAGTTTGGCCAGGCGCGGCTCTTTTTCCCTGAAATAGCGCATGTTCTTGCGCAAGCAGCGTACAACATCTTCGTTAATATATTCCCGGAGATGCCTGAACAGGATATGGTGCTTCTGGAACGCATCTTTGTCCTGGCTGACTCCGACAAAGCACACAGCATATTCTTTGGTAAGTTCTTGGGCCCAGAGCAGGACTTTTTTCGGATGAATTGTGTTGTGCGTAATCAGGACACGCTGGGCACGCTTCTGTGCTTTTAATCCTGGCTTTTTTCTGCCTTCATGCATCGGGGGCTGCTGCAGGGTGAAAGAGGATGGTCTTGGCGAGCGTATCCATGCAGGGACATTGTACTTGACAATGTGCCTGAGCGTCACCTTCTTGATCTTCTCTCCTGCCCTATGGAAAAGCATTGTTTTGTCAATTACCCTAATTCTAGGATATGCTGCTGCGACCTTTTTCAGGATTTTCTGGAATGGGGAGGTGCGATTAAATATCACTATGGTGTCTGGAGAATATTCATGAACCAGCGCATGGAGGGTGTCGATCAGGTTGACCATGATGAAAAGATAGGATCTCCAGATGTCTTTTCTGGTCATATCAATGAGATCGATTCCCTTGTAGGTGTGCAGGATATGCTGCCTGGTGAATATCTTCTCAAGTTCATTCAGATAGTTCATTGCTTTTTTTCCAGCTTCATAATCCCAGAGGTTTTCTGTGATATGGCGCATGGAAATGTACGGGATGTTATCCTTCTGCAACAGCATCTCACTCTTCAAGTCGAGGGTGAAAAGCAACAGCCTTTTTGTTTTGTCCTGCCGGATTTTTTTAAGAAATGGAAGGATGGCTGTCTTGTAATAGAGTTCTTGATAGAGGGTGATAGACCTATCGTACATGTTCTTTAATGGGAATGAGAATTCTTTCTTGTGCAGGTCCATGATGCAGCAGACGCTCGTTCGGGCTGAATTCTTTTTTCCCATTCCTGTTTCAGCGTGTTTTATTCTTCTCATCTTTCACTCTTCGTTGCATGGACAATTGGTTTTCCTGCACCGGTCATCCGCGTAAGAGTCTGTTCAGGGCTTTCTGGCCTTCACTGTATATCCTTGCGTGAATAGCGACAGTCCTGGAATTTTCAGAAGGAATGAGGCAAGATTAGAGAGGCCGAGCTTGCCAAAGCCGGGGATGCCTCTGATCGGTTTTATGAAGACGATCTCGAATCCCTGGTTAGTGAACAGTTCCCGGATCGCGCGTTTGGTGAACGGCCGGACATGCGTATAGTCGTCCCAGGCTTTCTTTGAAGGTGCAGGAACTGTTGCCAGGACAATACCTCCTTTTTTCAATATGCGCTTCATTTCCTTCACCACAGTCCAGGGCTCTTGCATATGCTCGAGGATATCCTTGGCGAGGATGGCGTCAAAATACGTGCCTGCATACGGGAGTTTTTTCTTGAGATCATGGACAATAGCAAGTTCCCATCTTTTCGCATGCGTGATTGCGCCGGCATCATTGTCCAGCCCGTGAACCTCGACTCCCTTTGGCTTGAATTTTCCGAAAAGCCCTATGCCGCATCCTGCATCAAGGACTTTTGTGCAGCCGTGCAGCTCTTTCCAGAAAAGATGGATTTCCCGAGGAGAGGACTCACGGACATTGTGCACATAGTAGCCTTCCTTCATGACTGCGCTCTGTTTCCTAAGCTGGTCCTTCTCATGCATGCTCATGAAGAACAGATGTGGATTTATAAAGGTTGTTTTTGAAAATCACTCCACCGTAATGCGCATATAATCATCTTCATTTCCTGGCGGAAAATCATGGATAGTGGAAACGTGGTTTTTGAAGGAAACAAGTCATATGTGCCGATCGATTATGCCTAATGGAGGAGAGAAGGCAAGAGAGAGATCAGAGGATGCCTGCTGAGATTCTGTTCATGCATGCAGAAGAGTGTTGATGTGCCTGACTAGGAGATTCTCCCGCTTCCTGAGAGGAAAATTTTTCAGGATATGCTCGCGTGCCTTTTTTCCCCGCAAAGGAGATTCCTCGAGTGCTTTCCTTATTGCCTCGGCGCTCATCTTGGCGTCTCCGTACGGGACGTAATACGCTGTTTTGCCTCCGACTTCTGGCAAAGAGCCTCTGGTGCTGCAGACCGGGATGCATTCGCAAAGCATCGCCTCTGCCAGCGAGAACCCAAACCCTTCATGAGCCGAGAGCTGGCAGTACACTTTTGCCTTCTGCATGAGCTTGAGCATCCGGGAGAATGAAAGAAATCCTGCGAACTCCACGTTCTTCGTCGCCATCTTTTTCAACGAGGTGATAGTGTCATCCACTGGCTTCCCGATAAGGATGAACTGTGTTTTTGGGAGATATCCTGCTGCCCTGACAAAAGTCTCCAGGCCTTTCCTGTAGATGGTCGACTGCCTGATCTCGCCGATGGTGATGACGATCTGCTCTTTTGCTTTTTTTGGTGCAGGGTATTTTCGCGGCTCGATGAAGAGGTAGACTGTCTCGACCTTCTCTTCAGCGATGGTGAAGTTCTCGAGGATGTCTTTCCGGGATGCCTCTGAAAACGCGAGGACCTTGTCTGCATATTTTAGGGCTATCTTGGGATACCATGCGGTTTTTTTGCTGGTGAGAAGTCCATACTGGATGTCCGGCATGTTGACCGTGTCATAGCCGCCTGCGATGATGATCGATTTCTTGCCGAAGATCCTGCAGACAACAGTCGCGATGGCTGCATAGTTTGCCGCGAACCAGATGAAGCAGAGGTCGCACCATTTGATTCCAGGCACGAGCTTTCCCAAGAAACCGGCCTGTTGGCCCTGCACCGGTAGGGTCCTGACTTCATAATGCTTTTGCAGGATGGCGAGGTCCTGGCCTACAAAGTCGTCAAGGTTGTGGCTGATAAGGAGGATTTTCTTTTTTTTCTGCAGTGGCATGGAGAAGAACAACAGAGGATTGTTTTTAAATCTTGCTGAAAAATGGCTAAGTCAAGTTCGTTGTGGTTCTCTGATCGTCATGTTTTCCGGCTGTGAATGTTCTGTTGCACTTTCATGGGTGGTGGCGGGGGCGTGGAGGGGGTGGAGGGCGGGCACATTCCAAATTAGGAGACAGGGTGGCAGGTAGGCACATTCACTAACACACGTATTTAACTTCTCCTCGAAAATTCACACCCGTTCTCTCCAGTAGTCCAGCAGGTCTTTCATGGTCTGCTCAAAAGGTATCTCGGGTTTCCAGCCCGTCAGCTTCCTGAACTTTGAAGAATCGCCGTGCAGGATGTTCACGTCGCTTGGCCGCATGCGTGCAGGATCCTCTTCCAATTTGATCTTGGCTGTGGAGAATTTCAGGAGTATGTCGAGCATCTCCCTGATGGAATACGTGCCAGTGTCTCCAGAGCAGAGATTGTAGACTTCTCCTGGAATGCCTTTCTCAGCTGCGAGCAGGTAGGCTTTCACCATGTCCCGGACATCGGTAAAATCCCGTTTTGCATCGAGGTTGCCGTGCCTGATGACCGGCTCTTGCTTGCCGTTCTCGATCTTCGCGATCTGCTGCGCGAATGTGCTCGTGACAAAGACTTCCCCTCTTCTCGGCCCAGTGTGATTGAATGCGCGGGTGACAATGCTCTTGATGCCGTATGCATGGTAATATTGCCTGGATATCAGGTCTTGCGCGACCTTGCTCACGCCGTAGGGGCTCATGGGGCGTAAGGGATTTGTCTCCTTGATCGGGCATTCTTCCGGGTGCACGAGGCCGTATTCTTCTGAGCTGCCGGCGATGAGGATGATTGGATCAAGCTTCTGCATCCTGACAGCCTCAAGCAGGTTGACATTGCCCAGGATGTTGGTCATCAATGTCTCCTGGGGCGCGTGGAAGCTTGAGTAGACAAAGGATTGGGCAGCGAGGTGGAATATCACGTCAGGCTGGACTTCGATGATCATCCGGTGCACACTGGAGAGATCCCTGATATCGGTCTCCACTAATTTGACTTTTCCTTTGAGGTGATCGATATTTTCGGTCTTGCTCCGCCACCTTATGGTTCCCCAGACCTCGTAGCCGTTTTTCAGGAGGAGCTCTGCGAGGTGGCTACCTGCGAATCCTGATATGCCGGTGATGAGCGCTTTCTTGCCTTTGATATGGGATTCTGTCATTCCTTTTTCCATTGTTTCACCTGTCGAGCCTGATGATGGCTGTTTGCGTTTGTGCGTGTGGAGGCAGTATTATCTGTGTATTTTCTTGTGTATTTTCTTGTTCTTCTTATTAGGTCCTTCCGATGCTCTTGTATTTGAATCCGAGAGAGATCATCTCCGCAGGAGTGTAGATGTTCCTGCCGTCGATGATGATCGCTTGGCGCATCTCTTCCTTGACTCTCTTCATATCCAGCTGCCTGAACTCGTCCCATTCAGTGCAGATGATGAGCGCGTCAGCGTCTTTGATTGCCTCATAGGGATTTGTCGCATACTCGATCTTCGGGAATATTTTTTTCGTGTTCTCCATCGCCTCAGGGTCGAACACCACGACCTCTGCATAACTGTCCAGGAGCTGGCTGATGAGCACGAGGGCAGGGGCTTCCCTGATATCGTCTGTCTTTGGCTTGTAGGATAATCCCCAGATGGCAATCCTTTTCCCTTCAAGCTCTGGCAGGTATGTTTTGAGCTTTGGCAATAATGATTTTTTCTGGCGCTCATTCACATAATCCACTGCCCGCATGATATTCGTCGGTAGGTTCTGTTTTTCCATAGAGTGCATCAATGCGCGGACATCCTTAGGAAAGCAGCTGCCACCATAGCCGATGCCTGCCTGCAGGAATCTCGGGCCGATGCGCTTGTCAAGCCCGATGCCCACTGCTATTTCCTTGATGTCTGCGCCGATCTCTTCGCACAAGCTCGCAAGCTCGTTCATGAAGCTTATCTTTGTTGCAAGGAAGGCATTGTTCGCGTACTTCATCAGCTCAGCATTGATGTTTGTGGTGGTCACAATAGGCTGGTTTATCCGTTCAAGGGGCTTGTACAGGTTCTTCATTGCCTGTATAGCCTTCTGAGAGCGTGACCCGATGACAATCTTGTCTGAATGCATGAAATCATAAATAGCCTGGCCTTCCCTGAGGAATTCCGGATTGGAGACCACGTCATATTCTGCTTTTCCTTTGATGTGCTGGTTGATCAAGCGCTGGACTTTCTCTGCAGTGCCTACAGGGACAGTGCTCTTGATCACAATGATCTTGTATTCCTTGATTGTCTCTCCGAGTGTTTTCGCGACATCGAAAACAAACGAGAGGTCTGCGTCGCCATCCTGCTTCTGCGGAGTTCCGACAGCAATGAAGATGATCTCTGACTGGTCTATGGCATGTTTTGCGTCAGTGGTGAATGATAATCTCCCTTCCTTATGGTTCCGTACCATGAGGTCTGACAAGCCGGGCTCATAGAAGGGAGATATTCCGTTGTTGAGCTTCTCGATCTTCTGTTGGTCAATGTCTATACAGATGACATTGTTTCCGAGCTCTGCAAAGCAGGTCCCTGAGACAAGGCCGACATAGCCAGTGCCGAAAAAGGTAATGTTCATACGAGTGTGGATTCCCAGGGGATTTATAAAGATTGTCGTAAAACAGCCCGGCCATGTTCGTCGTGTTTTTCTGATCGGCCTGTTTTCCTGATGTATCAGTTCTGATACATAACCCTGGGTAGCTGGAGGGGGTGACGGGTGGGCAGAATCGAAACAAGATGACAAGGAATTCTCTTAAACAAGACCGATGAGTTGGCTGAGTAGGGGAATCCGCAACATTTAAAAACAAAACCGGTATCCTCTCTCTTGGACGGCCATAGTGGCCTGGATACACCCGATCCCATTTCGAACTCGGAAGTTAAGCAGGCCCACGTTTTTGGCAGTACTGCACTTATGTGTGGGAAACCAAGAAAGCTGTCCGCCTTTTTTTATTCGGATGGGATCATAAGCTCTCGTTTTTTCTTTTCTTCAGTAAAGTTTAAATTGCTATGATGCCAGAGATGCTTGTGAAACTCCTTTTCATCTGCAGCCAAAACAAGAACAGGAGCAGAACTGCCGAAGATCTCTTCAGAGGCAAGTACGAGACCAGGTCGGCAGGGCTGTACAACGAACATCCTGTGACTGCGAAAGAGCTCGAGTGGGCTGACACGATCTGCGTCATGGAAGAGGAGCAGCGGCATGAGCTCGGCAAAAGGTTTCCCGGCCTCTATCTGAAGAAGAGGATACTCTGCCTGGACATTCCGGATGTCTACATCTACAATGATCCAGAGCTGGTCGAGCAATTGGAAAGGAAAGTGAACGCTGCTCTGGAAGAAAAAAAATAAAACACCTAGCTCTCCGCTTCCATCCTCTCTCCGTCCTGCATGAAGAATCCGGAGTCGTCGAAGTCCTCTTCTGTCACGGTGACGTCATGATCTCCATCGATGATCTTCTGCAGGTAGGCAACCGGCTTGACGCTCGAGATGATTGTGCGCTGCACGATGTACTTGCCGTTCCTGCTCTTGTATATCCTCGACTCGATGCGCGGCATCTTCTTCAATTGCTCTTCTTTTTTGGTTGTCAATACCATAGGTATCACCTCAGTGAATTAATTTTAGAGGATTGTAGTGAAAGAGATTTAAAATGGGTTATGGGAAAAAAGCAGGGTTATTTCCAAGATATCCGGAATTAGTAGGTATAGAAATTGGAAATATTGCGTCTGTTGAGCTCTGTTTCGGAATTTTTATGAGAACAATGGAACTATTTTGCGCTATGCTGATTTCTGTATCTTCGCGATAAAGAACCCTTCGGTCCCTGTCCTGTGTGGCCATAAGCGCCTGCACTTCCTGATCTCAGGACTGAGCTGCTCGCCAAAGACCTCAGTCAATCCAGGATCCCCCACCGCGATGTCAATCGGCTCTAATCGCACATCCTTGTACTTCTGCAACAGCCAGTGCATGTTGAGCTCGTTCTCTTCTGGCTCTAATGAGCAAGTGGAGTAGACAAGGGTTCCTCCTGGCTTCAGGACTTTCAGCGCTGCCTTAAGCAGCTCCTTCTGCAGCCTTGCACGCTCTTTGATCCCCTGCAAGGTCTTCAATGCAAAGTAGTTCTCTTCGATGCAGTAGTTGCCTGAGCATGGTGCGTCCAGGAGTATCTTGTCGAACTGGATTCCGAGATCGAATGCGAATCTCGCGTCTTTCTTGTATAGGAGGCTGTTGGTTATTCCTAAGCGTTCAGTATTGATCCTAACAGCAAGGAGGCGTTGCGGGTTCTCGTCTAAACCGATGATGATTCCGGTGTTCTGCATGAGCTGCGCCAATTGCGTCAGCTTGGATCCTGGCGCTGCTGCCATATCCAATAGAGTGTCATCTGGAGAAGGGTTGAGTACTTGCGCAGGGATCTGGCTGGCTGCCTCCTGCAGGTAATAATAGCCTTGCAGGAATTCCTGAGTCGCTCCAAGTGAGAACGGCGATTCGTAGTAATAGCCATACTGGAGGAACGGGATTTTCTCTAAAGTGACTCCTCTTTTTTTCAGCCTCTCAATGAGCGCTTGTTCTGAGAGTTTCAGCGTGTTGACCCGTAAGGATTTCCGTATCTCTTTGGCAAGCGCAAAGTCAGGAGTGAGTTCTTTGTACCTGCTGATGAACTGGTTCATGCAAAAACAGATTGCTGAGAGGTTAATAAATTTATTTAAAATTTATAAACAAAGCAGTACTGAACAAGGGAATGGTGATGAATTTTGAGCGTGAACTGGAGAAGTTTTGGAAAAAGAGAAAGCCGGGCTCGTACAAGGGCGAGAACGGCCGTGCATTGGTCATCGGCGGCTCGAGAGAATATGCAGGCTGCCTTGCATTGGCAGGCGTCGCTAGCCTGAGGACAGGGTGTGACTGGGTGACTATTGCAGCGCCAGAAAAAGTGGCGTGGGCAGTCAATGCGTTGAGCCCGGACCTGGTCACGGTGAAGCTTGAGGGAGATTATCTTGCCGATGAGTATGAAAACAGGTTGATGCAACTCGTTCAGAAACATGATGTCTTTCTCATCGGCAACGGCATGGATGCGAGGTCAGATAAGCTCATCAGGAGCATCGTCCTGAAAAACAAAGGCAATCAGAAAGTCTTGGATGCGCAGGCACTCCACTGCGTGAGATTTCAGGAGGTCAGCAATGCGGTCCTGACGCCGCACAAGGGAGAATTCGATGTGCTGATGAAGAGTTCTGGATTACCTGCATCATCAAGAAAGATGATGAATGCAGCTATCAACAGCATTCAACAGCGTCTCACAAATGAAACTGTTATTCTCCTCAAGGCAGAGACAGATATCATCATCGGAAAAAAGAGAACAGCGTACAACAAAGGGGGCAATCCCGGCATGACCAAGGCAGGGACAGGAGACGTGCTTGCAGGCCTCGTGTTGGGGTTTCTCGCGCAAGGCATGGAACCGTTCAAATCCTGCCTGATCGCGAGCTGGTTGAACAAGAAACTGGGAGATGATTTAAAAACCAAGAAGGGTTACTCGTATATCGCGTCAGACCTCCTGCGTGAATTGGAAGAGTTCAAGAAAAAAACAATGACAAAACGTCAGAGAATGCCATGAAATCAGAGCTTTCAGCAATGGACATGCACTACCTGGTCAAGGAGTTCCAGGTGCTTATCGATGGCAAGATCGACAAGATCTACGAGGGAGAGGAGGACCGGAAGGACTTCCTGTTCAGGTTCCATGTGCCAGGCAAAGGGAAAATATCGTTACGCGTTCATCTTCCGAATCTCATCTACATCACAGAGTGTAAAGGGGATTTTCCAGAGCAGCCTCCAGGATTCTGCATGTTTCTGCGGAAGTATCTGCAAAACGCGCGCGTGAGGAAAATAGAACAGGTCGGGTTTGAGCGGATTTTGAAGTTCACGTTCGAGCACAAGGTGAATGAAAAGGTCGAGACATATTACTTGATTGTCGAGCTGTTCAGCAAGGGCAATATGATACTCTGCGACAGTACGATGAAGATCAAGAGCCCCTTGGAGAGCCAGAGCTGGGCAGACAGGACTATTCGCGGAAACACACCCTACCTCTTGCCTCCTGCTGCGACAGACACCCTGAACCTGAATCTTGAAGAGTTCAGCACTATGGTGAGGATGACGAAGATGGATTCTATTGTAAAATGCCTTGCAGTTGACCTTGCCCTCGGAGGATTGTACGCAGAAGAGCTTTTATGCCTTGTAGACATTGACAAGAACATGAAGAAACTCAGCAAAGAGGATATCGGGAGGTTGTACGATGAGCTGCACATCCTGAAAGACAAAGAGGTCAAGGCAGTCAAGGTGGGTGAAGAAATCCTGCCCTTCCCATTCAAGAGCATTCCAGAAACTGGCCAGTCATATCCTTCTTTTTCTGCAGTCTTGGATGACGGCCTTTCAGGAAAAGAGCGAGTGGTCAAGGAGAAAAAAGAGAAAGCCACGAAAAAGGACAAGATCATGTTCATCATCAATGAGCAGGAGAACAAGATCAAGGGGTTTGAGAAGCAGGCAGTGGAAAGCCAGAAGAAAGGCGAGCTCATCTACGAGAATTACACGCTGGTCAAAGAGATCCTGCAAGAATTGAAAAAAGCCCGCGAAAAGCACACCTGGAAAGAGATAAAAGAGAGATTGAAAGGCCACAAGATCATCAAGGAGATCGACGAGAAGGAAGGGAAGGTGGTGGTGGAACTCTGATTATTATTTAAAAAGAAAAAAAATTATTTCACGTTATCATTTTCGAGTTTGAAATTATAATCGTTTGCCTTCCCTGACAACAGCTCAAATATACCATCCACGTTTTTTCCCTTGAACTGTACCTGCTCGTCATCTCCATCATTTATTTCAGATTGGATTGCAGCGGCAGTGTCGACAAAATCCAGCGCTGACGATGAACGAGAAAATACGACATAACTATGGCATAAGACGTTTTCCCCTTCAGGCGTCTTTAGCATTGCTGACAATCCTTTGCCATACTCATCTGTAATGACTAATTGCACAGATTGTGGCTGGCCCACGATTGTTTCCAATGCTTCTTCCCTCTGGTAGGGATGTGCGGTATTAACGACATTGCGCATTTCAGAACCTTTGCCGCAGCCCACAGTAGATGCTGCTATGATCGCGGTGATTCCTATGATGCTGTAAAGTTTGTGCATCTTATCCTCCGTAATTACGTAATTTTATTATTCATAAGTAGTGATGATTGAAGTATATAAATATTGCGCCCCCCTAGGTGGGGGACAATAGAAAATTTTATATATTCCCTGATAATCCAGTATTCTATGAACCTTGAGCCATTGCAGAAGATCGGACTGACTCCGGGAGAGATCAAGGTCTATCTAGCACTCCTGCACCTGGGAACCAGCACTGCAGGCCCTATTGCACAGGATGCGAAAGTTGCGCGCTCAAAGCTCTATGATATTCTTGACCGGCTTGCAAAAAAAGGCATGGTCAGCCATGTGATCCACAACGGCACAAAAGAGTTCTCTGTTGCAGAGCCGAGCCGTTTCCTCGATTTTCTCAAGAAGAAGGAAGAGGATATCAGGACGCAGCAGATTGAGATGAAACACCTACTTCCTCAACTCGAGCAGGAGTTCGAGCTGCAAAAGGTGAAAAGCGATGCAGAAGTGTTTGACGGGCTTGAAGGATTGAAACATGTTAGGGAAAGATGCATCAAGACCATGCAGAAAGGAGACTGTATCTATTTTTTTGGTGTTCCCAGCTCAGCATATCATCGAATGGAGGCATATTACGCAGAATGGAATGAGCGGCGAATCGCCAAACGAATCAACTCCTACACTGTTTTTACCGATGAAGCAAGAACACATCCCTACGTCAAGACCAAGATTCGGCAACAGTGCACCCAGATACGCTTCCTGCCAAAAAGGATCCTCACGCATGCTTGGACAGAAATATATGGCGATATCGTAGTCATCGCGATCAACTATAAGAAATCGCTCTCAATAGTCATCAAAAACAAATATGTTGCAGAAAGCTACCGGCACTATTTCGACATGCTTTGGAGCATCAGCAAGCAATAGGAACACAATTGTGCATATCACGCCGATCGGATTATTTTCGATTTCTCCGCAAACTCCCACAAGACATTCGCACACAACCTTTATTAACAGCCTTATCCTTCCTACCTTGTATGGAGACCTATTCCCACTCCCGCCTCTCGACTTTTGAGCAGTGCAAGCTGAAGTTCAGGTTCTCGTACATCGACAAGGTCGAGACTGAGATAGAGGAGACCGTCGAGGCATTCATGGGAAAGCGGGTGCACGAAACATTAGAAAAGCTCTATGCAGACCTGAAGTTCCAAAAGAAAAACAGCCTGCAAGACCTGCTCGCATTTTATAATGATGAATGGGTGAAGAACTGGAATCCGAACATCCTCATCGTGAGGAAAGAGTATGACCAGGAGAATTATCGGAAGATGGGTGAGAAATCCATCACTGATTATTACAGCCGCTACCAGCCATTCACCCAGGAGACAACCATCCTGACAGAGGCCTACATTGAGATCTCACTGGATGACGGGAAAGAATATAAGGTGCGCGGCTACATCGACAGGATCTCCTGCACTCCTGACGGGACCTATTACATCCATGACTACAAGACAGGCAACACTCTGCCAAAGCAGGAAGAGATTGACCAGGACAGGCAGTTGGCATTATACTCGATCGCAGTAAAGGAGAATTACCATGACTGCAAGCAGGTTGTCCTGGTCTGGCATTATCTTGCGTTTGACAAGGAACTAACCTCCTCGAGAAAGGATGAAGACCTTGCGCAATTGAAACAAGACACTGTGCAGCTCATCATGCAGGTCGAAGCCACCACTGAGTTCACGCCAAAGGTCTCTGCATTGTGTTCCTGGTGCCAGTTCCAGCCCTTATGCCCAGAGTGGAAGCACAAGTTCCAGTTGGCGCAGAAAGAGCTCGACCAATATCTTAAGGATGATGGAGTCAAGCTGGCCAACGAGTACGCAAAATACCATGAGGAGATTGCGCATATCGAAGAGAAGATGGAGCAGATCAGGCAGGCATTGATCCAGTTCGCAGAAAAGGAAAATGTCAGCGTCATCTTTGGCTCTGATGTGGCTGTCAGCCTGAAGAAGTTTACTTCATTAAGCTTTCCCAAGAAGAATGACTGGAGCCGTAATGATTTTGTCAGCATGATCAGGAAGCTCGGCTTGTGGGATGAGCTCGCGACTGTGGACACCTACGAACTCGCAGCCAGAATTAATAATGGAGAACTGCATCAGGATATCATCAAGCTGATCAATAACTTCGTGAAGCGGACTGAGAATTATAGGGTGAGTGTACGGAGGAAGTAAAACGTAAGAATGACTTATCCGTCTTCGCCGCCTTTCATTCCACTGTCACTGCCTTTGCCAGGTTCCGCGGATAGTCTGGATCCAGACCTCGCGCAAGCGCAGTATGGTATGCAAGCAACTGCAGCGGAATCACAGTGAGCAGCGGAGAGAGGTATTCATTTGTCTGCGGAACCAGGATGATATCGTCTGAAAGCTTTTCCAGTACAGGATCATTGTGATCAGTGACTGTGATAATCTTGCCTTTGCGCGCCTTGACTTCCTGCATGTTGTTCAGAATCTTCTCATACATGCCGTTATTGCCTGGCGCGATGAATACGACCGGCATGTTCTCGTCAATCAAGGCAATAGGGCCGTGCTTCATCTCTGCGGCAGGATAGCCCTCTGCATGGATGCCAGATATTTCTTTCAGCTTCAACGCTCCTTCAAGCGCTGTCGGAAAGTTCACTCCTCGTCCTAAAAAAAGATAATTGCTATGCCTGCTGTATTTGAGCGCAATCTTGGATATTTCTGCCTCGCTCTTTAATATTTCCCTGATTTGCTCAGGGATGGCTTCGAGCGCCTCTCCAAATCCTCTGAGATCTGTCCAATAGCTTCCGAGGTACATTGCCATGAGATACAGGCAGCTGACCTGGCCAGTGAATGCCTTGGTGCTCGCGACTCCCCGCTCAGGTCCTGCGTGGATATAAATACCAGCGTCTGTCTCACGGCTGATCATGCTGCCGGGCACATTAACGATGCCGAACGTCTTCACTTCATGCTTCTTGGCGAGCCGCACAGCCTCAAGCGTGTCTGCTGTCTCTCCTGACTGGGACAAGGCGATGACCAGCTCCGGGATGACTTTCTCATTGAGCGATTGCTGGAATACGGGATTTCGGTACCTGAACTCTGATGCGTAATCTGCCTCAGCAGCTATTTTGCTGATCTGCTCAAAATAATATTTTCCAATGAGCGCTGCATGCCAGCTTGTCCCGCATGCCACAAGGCGGATCCTCTGGATCTCTTTCTCTCTAAGCAGAATCCCTGAAAAAACGTCTTGTCGCATCAATAACTCATCCAGTCCGTCGATCCGGATACGTTCGTGTAGCCGTCCCCTGAATGTGTTTCTTACAGTCTCTGGCTGCTCGTGGATCTCCTTGTGCATGAAATAAGCATGGCCTTCTAATTCCAGTTCCTTGATGTCCCAGGGTATCACTTCAAGCTCCTTTTCCAGCGTGTTGTTCTTCAGGTCAGTGATCCTGACTCCTGCCCTAGTAATCTGCGCTGCCTCATGGTCATCCAGGACAATGATCTTCTTTGTGTACTCGTTGATAGGAGTTGCGTCAGAAGCGATGAAGAATTCCTGGTCGCCTATCCCGACAATCAATGGCGAGCCTTTGCGTGCAGCAAGAATTCCCTCAAATCCCTCTATGAGCGCTGCAATGCCGTACGTGCCTTTGAGATGCAGGAGTGCCTTCTGGAAGCTGGTGAAGAACTCTTCCTCAGGAACAGGACAGCTGTCCATCTCCTGGCTAATCAAGTGCGCGATTGTCTCTGTGTCTGTCTCAGAACGGAAGGTATGGTCATGCAGAGCGAGCATCTTGCGCAGCAGACCATGGTTTTCAATGATGCCATTATGCACGACTGCGATATTCTTGTGTGTGCAGTACTGCGGGTGCGCGTTTGTCTCGTTCGGCTCGCCATGTGTTGCCCATCTCGTGTGCGCTATGCCGATCGTACCGTCAAAATCCCTGTGCTCGAGCTTTTTTTCAAGCGCCGAGATTTTTCCTTCTGCCTTGACAATACGGAGGGTTTTGTGTTCAGGATCAAGCACTGCGATGCCTGCAGAGTCATACCCTCTGTATTCGAGTTGTTTCAGGCCTTTCAAGAGTACTGGGATGACGCTTCTCTTTCCCACATAGCCGAATATGCCGCACATGAGAGTTGTTGTTTTGGCTATGCTTATAAGCTTCATGCATGCTCAACTTATAATAATGCGTGAGAAAAGGAATTATTGAATTCAAAAAGTCCTAAGAAACAATTTTTGTCTTTTATTTCATGAAAAAAACAATTATTCATTTCAGATTTAAAAATAAAGGGTAAATTTACGAACAATATCGAAGATAATTATAGAAAATAGCAATAATATTATAAAAAGATTTATAATAGTCAGGCTGTTTCTTCTTTGCATGAAATACTACCTGCTCAAAGAAAAAGAGGAT
>JAZDID010000104.1:0-3870 GCA_043805315.1 Nanobdellota archaeon
CAGCAAATGCCTGAAGGCTGTGAAGGACGCGTTCGGCGTCCGTCAGTTTGGAGAGATCTCGCTAAAGAAGAATACGAATTACCGCTTGTCGTTTTGGGGAAAGGCAGGGGCGGGAAGCACCCTTCCGAAGATCAGGTTGAATTTCGACAGTCAGATCACGCGAGGTTCATATTCTTATGATGCCGCAGTGTCAGATGACACGGGTGTTGGACAAGGTTGGAGCCTGCATTGCAATGCCCATGCTGGAAGCTGGGCGCAGGACTATTGTATCTTCAATTCAGGGAATAATGATCATATCAATTGGATCGGGGCGTGGGGCGTTGGCGGTTCTGGATATGCGGTTCTTGATGATATTCAGATTGCTCCGGAGACTGCCAACCAGGTTGATGTGCTGATGACGAAGACAACGGTCAACGACCTCCTTGGCATGTCAGTCGACGTAACGAATCCCGCGAATCAGATATCGAGCACGCGTTCGGACTCTCTCGGCCGCGTCCGCGTAACAAAGAGCCCTGATTACGGCGTGCGAAGGAATCTGAGGTATGATGCGAACGGGAACGTGATCGTGAGCGGGGATGGCGACGGCACGGCCACGTGCTTATGGAGCAATGGCGCATTTTCTGGGACGCCAAGCAGCTATAATTGTCTTCGCACAACCGGCTTTGTGTATGACGCGTTGAACAGGCTTCGCTGCGTCAAGTACCAATTGAGCACGGCTGAGATGGATAACACTGGAGGAGTCTGGCCAGGAAGCTTCACAGGGACATGCCCGTCGGGATCCCAGGTGAAATATTACTATGACACATATACAGGAACGCCGACATCATGCAGCCAGATCGGAAGCGATGCGTGCACTGACGTGTATTCATGCCCGAAGGAACGGCTGGTCGCCGTGCAGAACGCGTATAGTGGAAACTCCTTGTATTGCTATTATTATGATGCCCTCGGCCAGGTGAGGAAGGAGCGACGAACGATTGAAGGCACGACATTCAACGACATCATCTACGATTACGACATCGCAGGCAACATGATATCTCTCACCTATCCTAACAGCAAGGTGGCGACATATGATTTCAATGTCATGAACCAGTTGGTATCTGTGAAGGTGGACGGGAATGTATTGCAGTCCTTGTCGTATCGCACAGACGGCCTTGTGCAGACAAAGACGTACAAGAGGACGTGTTGATGTACTGTTTTGCCAAGATTTAAAAAGTGCAAGTGACATGATGTTGTTGGGGTGTCCATAAAAAAGAGGTATCTTATCGGGATTGTCGTCTTCCTGCTGTTTGCAGTCTATGCGACGGCGAACACGAAGCTGCTCGTCAGTGTCAAGGACAAGGCAGTGATGGAGTCTGCAGGCCTGTATCTTGCGATGGGAAATCAGTTCTATGCGAGAGATGATGCCAAGACCGCGTGCCAAGACCGCGATGCAGCTGTATGAGCGCGGCATCGAGTACGAACCTGATAATGAGTTTGTCTTGAATAACATGGACTATTATTATCATCAGGAAGGATTATCATCAGGAAGGAAAACTTGCCCAGGCAGAGGAATATTTATTACGGGCAGTGAAAGCTGACCAGTATTATGAGCGTGCGAGGAACAACCTCGCAGTCCTTTACCATGAAGAGAAAAGATATGATGAGGCAATCCGGCAGCTCATCGTCCTGAAAAAGATCGACCCGAACAATCCTTCATACCATTATGACCTCGGCATCGACCTCGCCGACCTCTTCCGTGAACAGGGCGTCGGCGATCTTGACGATGCGATCAAGGAATTCGAGGAAGCAGACCGGTTGAGCCCGGGCTATGCGAAATCATTAGAGAATATCGAAGCGTTGAAGAATGTGAAGAAAGCCATGGCAGCATCGTAAACCAATTCTATTATTACTGTTAAGGGGTGAATAGAGAAACATTTAAAAAGGATATCTGATTCTCTCTTCCTATGTGCGTGAAAAATAAGCTCTATACTGCAGTCAGGAATGCAAGCTATGCTGCGCTCATCGTCGGATCTGCCCTCCTTGGATGCGGAAAGGAAGAGCCCTGGACAGCGCATAAGGGATCATACAGAGGATTCGCTGTGGAAGTGGATACGAGGCAAGATGACAGGCGCATCTTCATCTATAATTACGCAGATTCCTCAGGCATCTTCTCAGAATCACTGGCTGGAAAGCATTTTGAGACAGGAACCTTATTGAATACAGATGGCAAGAAGACCATCCGTACATCTGGCCTAGAGCATCCTGATTCTTTAGAGAATATTTGTACGGCAGTCTTACGGAATTGAATAACTTGTTACGCCAACTGCGGTTGGGATTGATTATTCTAGAGGAATAGTTGACTTGGTCGTCGGTTGCACTGTCTGCTTGAGGTTTTTTGGCTCTTTAGCGACAGGGAGGAATGTGACGATGTTTTGCCCATCAGGATTGACTCTTTCTGCCAATCCCATAAAAGCATCGCTTATCCCTTGATCAGTGAACTCGTATGTTGACTTATCTCCTTTGACAAACCAGGCGGAAAAAAAAGTATTGCCTCCATTCCACTTGTCTTTTACTGCGTATATTTCATTGATTTCCCTGCTTGAGGGGACGATCTCCGGTGTCAACACTAAAACGATTCCTGCATAGCGTTTTCCTGGTGTATCGTCATAGATATTTCCGCCCTTTATTGCCTTGAGAACATCTTTGGGAGTTTCTACGACTTCGATATCTGTTGCTGCCCAGTTTTTAGGCAAGTCAAATCCCTTCTGCGGAATGCCAAAGAGTCCGGGCGGTCCCGTGGTTCCTTTGTCCAATGTTCCCTTTACACCTGTGGGAAACAGGTCACCTAATCCATTATCGACTATTGCGCTGTCTCGAGATGACAAGAGTGATTTTGCGACAATGATCTTGTAGGGGAGAGTGGCACTATTCTCTTCGTTTATTTTTTTCACTGCGTTTTGCGCTGCTTTTTGCGTATTGTACGTATATACGTCCGCTTTTCCTGTCGGATCAGTCCTGACTAGGGGATTGTCACTCGCATAGACGTACGCTGATGTCGGGGTCATGATCGGATCTGTCGAGATAAACCTTCCGAGCCGCGGGTCATAATATCGTGCGCCGAAATAGTCTAGGCTAGAATCCCGCTCCTTTCCTGTGAAGACGTATTTCTGCTTGTTTTCGGAGAAGAGCGCTTCTTCCGCTTTCTTGCCATAGGGGTAGGTAGTGATTTTCTCTCGTATTTGGCCGGCATTATTTGTCGTGATACTGTTCGTGCCGATGAGGTCTTGGAAATGATACGTGACTGTCGTATCTTTTTTCACGATGAGCCTGCTGCCATAGACATAGGTGGTTGTCCCCGTGCTTGTGATCGGTAGTGGTGCTTCTCCGGCCTGTCCGAGCAAGAGCGGGGTCGTGGCCTTGCCGGTCGCGGCTTCTTTGAAGATGAGGAGGGATGTTGTCGAAAGGATGAAGAGGAGGACTCCGGCGACGAAAAAGAATCGGTTGTGCATCATATATTCTTGGAATGTATCGTTTAAATGTTTTTCTTTTTTTAAGGATCCGATTCTTTATTCATGTCTTTCCAAAATATTAACTACTCATTAATGATGAAAACAGAAAAATTTATATATGCTTCTCGCTTCTTATGCTCTTATGAGACGTTTGGCTATGGTTATTGCGCTGGGTTCGGCTCTTGCCTTGAATCTCCAATGCGGAAATGGTGCTGAATCAGAAGTGGCCGAAAGGAAAGCGGAATATGCTGCGCAGGGACAGAGGGCGTTTCTCGCAGGGGATTATGCTGCAGCGATCTCCCAATTCAGACAGGCTGAAAAATGCCCTCCAGATAGCATAGATGTGTATGTCGAGGAAGGTCTTGCCCTGTCTTTTGGTGCC
>JAZDID010000105.1:0-3217 GCA_043805315.1 Nanobdellota archaeon
AAAATGTATTTGTTTAGCACCTTCGAAATCCTCGACGGTGTGTCAGTAGGCGCTGCGTTCCCGTAGGGAGCATCCCCTCGCAACGCGCCAGCGTCGGTAATCGCAGGGATTTCGACCTTAGGGGGCTAAACAAATACTAAAAAATCAGAGCTGACATATTTATCAATCAGAACTATTTGTTTTTCATACAAAACAGCAACCTTTAAATAATACTTCCACTTACTGTAAGTATTATGGAATCGAAAGAGGAACGGGTGCTCGAGCTCTTCCTGAATGAGCCAACAAAGCACTGGCGCTTCAAGGACATCGTGAAAAATGCTGATGTCAGCGAGCGTGCGGCAAGCGTCTGGCTCAGAAAGCTCGTTGAAGAAAGCATCATAACAAGGATCAAGCCAGATGCAAGGATGCCTTACTTTACAGCCAACTATGCACATCCGAACTATGACAGCAGGAAAAGGATCTATGCGTTGGAGAAGATGTACTTTTCAGGCCTTCTTTGCCGCCTGCAATCGCTGAGGAACGCGAAGACAGTCGTCATTTTCGGCAGCTTCGCGAGAGGAGACTGGAATACGAAAAGCGACATTGATGTCTTTATCTTGGGTGATCCGGAAGATTTGCGCTTTGGGACTGTCTGGAAAGGTTTCGGAAGGGAGGTCGAAATCCACGCTTTTCGGACGGAAAAAGATATAAAGGATATCAGAAGTGGACTTCTGAAGAATGTCATCACGGGCCTTTTCATCAAAGGCAGCGTGCATGATCTGATCAAGGCAGCCCATGAATGAGACTAAAGACCTCGAAAGGACATATGATTCGTGCATAGCAGAAGGTTTCATACGATTCAGGAAAGACGTTGATAAGGAGCTGGCAAAATCCCTTCTCGAAAGCGCCCAAGATGGCATTGAACGCCTGAACATGAAAGAGCTGAATTATGAGAAGAAGACGAAGAATTACTCTGTCCTCTTCACCGAACATTATGACATCCTCAGAAAGCTCATAGACGCGGCCATCCTGTTTGACAAAGCAACGACGGCGAACCATCAGTGCAGCAATGCCTTCCTGTGCATACGGCATGAGAACTGGGAATTTGACTGGGAAACCATTGAATCCATGAGGATACTCAGGAACGACGTCAACTACAAAGGAAGAAAGATTGACTATGCAGTATGGAAGTCTTTCGAAATCAAGTTCACTGTCTATTTCCAGACATTGGTCAAGATCATCAATGAGAGACTCAATGAGCAGATACAGAACTAGGAGAAAATACGATCATCAAAACTTAAATGATAAAGGATAGTCCGGCCAGGGCCATTGCCCTCATGATATAAAGATATTCTGCACATATCCCGCATATTCTGCACTGTTTCCCTATTGGCAAAGCATAAGAGATGTTTGGGTAGACTTCCCGTGTGCTCGAGAATATTGTGCAGACTGAGAATATTGTCACGGCTGCGGAATTCCTGCAGCGCGGGGAGAAACCCTGTGATTATGAGATGCAGCTTCTCAGGGATAAGGAGAGGATACAGGCAATTTTTGATGGCAAGATAATCCCTCCCTATGAGCTGGAAATACAGACGACAGCAGTGTGCAATCTCAAATGCGGGCATTGCTTTGGCAGGGATTATGAACGGATCAAGCCTCAGATGACCAAGAGCCAGATACAGACACTTGGAAAAAGGATTGAAGATTTTGTGGAAGGAGAATATCGCATTACAGTTGTGAAATTCTGCGGCACCACTGGAGAGCCCCTGCTCAACCCGACGACGCTGTACGGCATAGACCTCTTCAAGGAGATGGGGAAGGCTGTTGTGGTCTATACCAATGGGCTTTTCTTAGACAGGAAACACCGGGATGGCCATGCATATTTATGAGACTGTTGCAAAAGCAGACAAGATCAACCTCAGCTTAGATGCAGATTGCGAGCAGACATTCAGAGATCTCAAAGGCTGCGGGGGTTTTGAGAGGATTATTGAATCATTGAAGAGCTTGGTGAAGGTAAAACAGCATAAAATAGTGGTGAGCTATGTCATAGGAACGCAGAATTATCATGGGATAGTCAATGCGGCAAGGCTCATGAAAGACATTGGTGCAGATGAGCTGTGGTTCAGGGTGGATTTTACAGATGCAGAAGGGATACGTTACCTGTCAAGAGAAATAATTGACAGTCTGAAGAAAGCTAAGGAATTAGCCTCCCCTGACTTCAACATAATGTCCATATATTCTGAAGAGAGTATCAGGGGAGACACGTCAGGATTCAATTCATATGGGAGGAAATGCTTTAACAGCTGCTTCTGGGCATGCATCGGCCCTGATTCCAGCCTCTATGCCTGTGGCCATAGAACCCATGGAGGCATCACATCATATGGAAGCCTGCTCGAGCATTCGTTCAAAGAGCTCTGGACGAGCACGCAGAGAAAGGAGAGTGTCGGGAATCTTCCTGACACGCACTGCACATACTGCTCGCCATCATCAACACGGAGGAATGAGTTCATGACATTCTTGTCAAAACTTGACAACAGTGAGAGGGAATCAATATTTGAAACCTTTGCAGAATGAGGATGTGCTCGTAGAATCGATTTGTTTAGGAATGCCCATCATTCTTCTAATTTTTTTTTGTTATTCTGAAATCGTAACATTATCCTAAAAAACCGCAACATTTAAAAGTGCATGGAATATACCTCGTCTATAAAATAGTAGTTTGGGGGGATACATATGAAACTCTTTGTTGTGCTGTTCGTATTTCTGTTAGCGATCTGTGTTGTACACGCTGATCCTGCAAACTGTTTTGACTTCAGAGGCTGTATTGATGGAAGCGACTGGATCAATGTTGCAGATGGCCATTTGACTCTCCTGCATAACAGTTATAGCCCTATCGGAAGCCCAGGCAATTGCCCTGCTGAGTATCAGAATGTGGTCTACATTGATGATGCGCCCATCTCACTCTGGTATGATGGCTCTCAATATATGCACGAGGATTCGCCATTTGATGTATTGGTCGCATTGGATGATATTCAGAGCTTCACGCAGACAAGCGGCAGGGGCAGTGTCAGCATGGACGGTCAAAGCATCTATATCAATGATGACAGTTATGGCAGCGGGGATGTATATACCATTACTGTCTGTGGGACACCGCATGTAAATGAAATCCCTGAGTTCGGCCTGATTGCGGGCGGCGTAGCAGTGATTGGCGCGTTAGGTGTGTTCCTGTTCCTAAGAAAGC
>JAZDID010000106.1:0-3932 GCA_043805315.1 Nanobdellota archaeon
GAAAAGAGCCAGGTCAAAGAGATAAAGTCATTGAACGAGGACATCCTCCAGGTCAAGCACACGATAGAGGACATGAATGAGAAGATCATCGTCATGTTAGGAGAGCTGCATAACTGCGTGACCGAAGACGAGTTCACAGTGCTGAAAAAATACATCGAGATCTGGCAGCCCACCAGCTTTGTCACCAAGGATGAGCTCATGGACCTGCTGAGAATCAGGAAGCAAGAAAAAAATTTATAAAGACATCATCATGAAAAGAGGTTGATCATCATGGCACCACCTACACAAGGCATTCCCCTGGATCAAGTACGGAACATGAAAGCGCAGGGATTTGACAACAACCAGATCATCGAGTCGTTGCAACGCGACGGCTACTCCTCAGCGCAGATCTTCACTGCATTGAACCAGGTGGACATGGTGCCTGGCTCTGACCTTGGAGATGCGAGTTATGAAGAGCCTGGAGAGCACTTTGCTGCTCCAGAATACCCTCCACAACAGCAAGCGCAGCCTGCACAATCGCGAGGAACAGGCAACCAGCAAGCATATGGCAATACAGATTACCAGGAGCATGTCCGGGGATCAGAGGCGAGCTTTGAGCAGGCCAACACCGAAGAGCTCGTGGAGGCAATCATCGACGAGAAATGGAATGACCTGGTGAAGGACATCAACAAGATCATCGACTGGAAGAACGAAACAGAGACGAAAATTATCCAGCTGGAGCAGAAGTTCACCATGCTGAAAGACCAGTTCGACAAGCTCCACCAGGCCATCATCGGCAAGATCGGCGAGTACGACCGGCACATCCTGGACGTGGGCGCAGAAGTGCGGGCCATGGAGAAAGTGTTCTCGAAAGTGCTGCCGGTGTTCACAGAGAACGTGCGCGAGCTCTCAAGAATTACTGATGAGATGAAGGGGAAGTGATTTTTCTTTATTGATCATATTTCCTGTAGTTAATTCTATTTTAGATTTAAATACTCTGCGCCGTGTGGTGGCGTGCAGGAACTATGCAATTCTCATTGTAACATATTAGAAAACTTTAATGAAAAAAAGGTATTTGTTTAGCGCCCTAAGGTCGAAATCCATTCAAGTGACGAAGCCTGCCCGTCGCGAGGGGATGCTCCCTACGGGAACGCAGGGCTCTCTGATGCACAGACGAGGATTTCGAAGGTGCTAAACAAATACAAAAAAAGAATAGAGCCTCAACTCTTCGTCATGAACGTGATAGTAAAAACACCGATGAGAAATATCAGTATCAGCCCCAGCACTTTCGGGTTGAACAGGGTCGCGAGGAGCTGGTCTGCAAAGCTTGTTCCCTGACCAATAGGCTGGGTGGTCACATCAACAGTCCCTGTCACGTCTCCTTGGCCAGGAGTTCCGCTGCCTGCCTCGAGCAGCTTCTGACCAAAGGCATGGCTCACAGCAAACAGGGCTATCACGATCGCGAAAATCAGGATCCAGGGATAGACTTGGGGGCTTTTGATGATGCTGACATAATCCTTCTCCTTCAGGCCGAAGATGCCGACCACGAACAGGAGGAGGAAGACAAGCAGGCCGAGCACAAAGAACCAGACAGTCAAGTCCTTGATCACGCTGACCGCAGGCGTAGTGATAGAGACCAGGATGGCGATGATGAATGCGATGATGCCATACAGGCCTTTCTTCTCATCCTTGAACGGGTTGATGTAGGAGAGGACGCCGAAGACAATAGCAAATACTAGAAGAAAGACAAAAATAAATGAGAACTGCCCAAGCAGCCCTCCCACGCTTTCAGACAAGGTTGACATGGTTATTCAGGCCTTTCAGGTCCTCCGAGGAGCTTCCTGAAGTTCTCGCCGATATTTCGCTCTTTCCGCTCTTCAGGAGTCTTATCCTCCCGTGTGATGAACCAGATGACAATGGCAAACACCAGGATGATGACGACAAGTGATTGCGTCTCAGAGTCATTCAGGAACCCGAGCCAGCCAGGCATGTTGAACCAGTTGGCAGCGCTCGCAAAGATGATGCCGACAGTGATGATGGCTGCAATGACAACCCAGCCGCCGATTGATCCGCCCATGAGGTTGATGTTGTGCCCGAAGATGCCGACGATCAATAAGAGCATGAGTATCGCGATGATGACCACAGAGACATTCGGCAATGCGCTGTTCATGATGTCCACGACATCAGTGCCAGGAGGATACCTTCCCAGGACATGCGGGATGACCACTGCAAGGCCCATGACTAATGCAACGATGGTATTGAAGTTCCTGTTGCGCTTTTCCTTTGAGCCGAGGATGTTCGTCTTCTGCAGGATGGCGAACACAACAGTGAAGATCAAGATAAAGGGCAGGAGCACGTCTGCCACGCCGATGCTGTCCAGGTATATGATAAAGTCTTGGAATGCCATTTTCAAATCCTCCTTTTTAGTCTTTGCTTTCCTCCTTTTTCGGAGTATGCGTTACGAATAACATGAATACGATGATGATCACGATGAGGCCGATCGAGCTCACAACCGTGCTGCTCCAATTGGCAAGAATGTAGCCATACAGCCAGCCCAGCACGCCAGTGGCGTTGAGGAATATGAGGAGGATACCGAACAGTGCGACGATCATGAAAAACTTGTTCCAGTTGCCCTTCAATGAGAATTCCTCTTTTCCAGAATGGAATGCACCAGCGAGCATCATGAAGCACAATATCAGGATGAGCAGGATGACCGTGTGCGCGAGAGTTTGGTTGATGATGGCGACCAGGCGAGAGGATGCAACGACAAAAAAGGCGATAACAAAGGCGGTCATGCTGTTCAGGTTCTTCCGCGGAGCCTCTATCTCCTTATCCCCAATCCAGATCTTCTCCAAGCCATAGATCTTGCTCTTCTGTAAAATCGCGAAGACTATAGTGAAGACTAGGATAAAGGGCAATACTACATCAAACACGCCCAGCCTGTTGAAAAAAGCCAGCGTCCCCTGGAGGGTGCTCGGCTCTGGCACCGTAGCTACCATGACACCCCCCTAAAAAGCTGAATATTTAAAGCTTTCGATTCGTTTCGACTATTCACTTGTGATAAATCATGACAATTCAGCCTTGGTTCAATGCATAAAACTTTAAAAACAAAAAAGATTTCCTCCTTTTCAGGCGAGGTGATACCATGCGCATCCAAGGAATAGACATTCAAAGACTCAGTCATGCCTCTTTCATTCTCAAAGGCTCGAGAACAATCTATATCGACCCGTTCCAGATAGCGGGTTCTCCTGAGCCAGCAGACTTTATATTAATTTCACATGAGCACTATGACCACTGCAGCAGCCAGGACGTGAAGAAAGTCATCACGCCAGAGACAATCATCGTGACTGTCCCGGACTGCATGAGCAAGCTGAACAGCCTCAATGTGAAAGAGATCAAAATCGTCAATCCTGGAGACCAGGTGAATTATGACAAGGTGCATATTGAGGCTGTGCCTGCCTATAATATAGGGAAGCCGTTCCATCCAAAAGACAATGACTGGATCGGGTTTATAGTGACCATGGACAACGTGAGAATCTATCATGCCGGTGACACTGACCTCATCCCGGAGATGAAAAAGATCGATGTAGATATCGCATTATTGCCAGTCTCAGGAAAGTATGTGATGACTGCAGAGGAGGCAGCGCAAGCCACCACGCTAATGAAGGTCAAGACAGCCATTCCCATGCATTACGGCGCAATCGTCGGGACGAATGATGATGCTGAACGCTTTAAGAAGCTGTGCACGTGCAAGGTTGAGATACTGTAGACGTCTGAGCTGCCGTGAGAACTCATATACAGTCATACACCGGAAGAATTATGTACGGAAGAATTTATTTCTTCTTCTTGGAAGGGGTCTGCTCAAGCTTCTTCTTGATGTCCAGCTTCTTGTAGGCGATATAGATGACCAAGAGAAGCTCGAAGAGGATGATGGCAGGCCTGAGCCAGAGCGT
>JAZDID010000107.1:0-4037 GCA_043805315.1 Nanobdellota archaeon
ATGGTATTACCTTCCTGATTCGACATTATGGATTGATGCAAATTCCCTTAATGCTCATGACAATAAGGGACCTCATCTTGACGAAAATAGGATGAGGCTTTTTCTTGAAAAAAAGGGGCCTACAGGCGGAATGGTGATATATTCAATGCGGTCAAGAAATGCCGAAGAATCGCAGGAAGTATTTGATACTCTCAAGAGAGTATTTACTGCGCAGGATGTTTCCATGGATGATTATAAGAAGATATTTTCTCTGACTGAATACGCGAACTCTTCATTACCAACTGTTTTCGAGCTTTACAGAATGATTGGATTTTCTGCGGATAACCCATTATTGAGGCCGAACGCCTTACAGTACAAGATTTGTTCCATGCTGGGAACAATGGATTATCGCTTGACGAGCAAGGGATTTGGCAAGGCAGCCAGGTTGAATAATGAGGAACGGATGAAGTTTGCAGAAGAGCTCTATCAAATGACACAAGAAAAATACGATGATGTCGCTCATGAGCTTATTTATCTCGCGTATTCTGATTCAGTTGACCTGCACACTGATGTAAGGACGAGGGTAAAGGTTATCCAAAGGCTTTCGAATGACTTGCTGCAGTTGAAATTCATACCCTATGAAAGGAATTGGTAAAATGAAAAAATTGACGACAGTAATCGCAGGCATACTTTCGTTGAGCCTTGCTTCAGCCGCGTCACCCATCCCCCATCCTGCAACAATAATCAGCGAATCTGGCAGGCAATACAGTGTCCTCTTCAAAAAAATGGAGCAGGATACTCTCAGGTATGACCATCAGGAATTACAAATGCTCGTGCAGACAGACGAAGACAGGGAACGCTCCTACCAATTTTATCCAATCGGAAAAGGGAATTCGACAGTTTTCGCTAACATTGAGATCTCGGCAGATGATTGGAAGTCTTGCCATGAGGCAGACGCATTTCGTCTGTCAGGAAAATTCAATGAAGCTACGAAAAGATATGCTGCATTGGTGAAAAACAATCCTACATGGTGGTATCTCTACGAGAACCTCGGCACCATGGCTTATTTTGAGGGCAATTATGCGGCTGCCATGGACTGGTGCAGGAAGGGAATTGGTGAAAATCCTCTGTCAGCAGGCCTGCACACGGTCATGGGCGATTGCTACCGCCAACTGGGGAATGATGACTCCGCCATGAAGGAATATTATGAAGCCATAATTACGGACCGAAATGATCCTGTCCCGTGGCAGCGCTTAGGAGAAATCCTTTCCTTTTCTGGAAAACGATTGAGAGATCTGCGCTTCCCCGACGTAAACGGTTTTTCGGCTTCGGGAGACACTATCGAAGTCTTGATTGATAAAAATCTGAATACAGACAACTGCGAGATGGAATCATTCTTGATGTATGCTCTCGCTGATGCGGTATGGGAATACGATGCCAATTTGGTGGAACCTGACAGCATTGCACGTAAAAACAAGATGGCCCGACCCCTTTATACACTTGGGTGTTTGCTTGGAGGGTACGTGCTCTGCAAATCGGAGACCACGGGAGTGAGCGTCCCCTACATTGACCTCATCAATGAGATTAGCGAAGCAGACTATTTCAGCCAGTTCATCATTTTCGAAATGCTTGCACCAAAGACTCCTTGCACAACCTATGTGCTCCCGAAAGAAAAGCGTGAAAAAATTATTGAATACTTCAAGAAGTTCTGCATTATAGATGAATAGTGATAAAAAAAAATATGTATCCCAGGATTGCAATCCGCCAATGACGCAACAGAGAGGATCTGGATAAAAGGATCCAGTCTTTTCATCGATCTTTTCCAGTTTCTCAATAAGAATATCGGGATGAAGAGGATCTGCAAGGAAAAAGCCCTCCACGAGCGAGTTCGGAATATCGAGCACACCTACTCCAGATTTCTCTTTGTCGCACAGAAGCTCATGTCTGGAACAGCAGTCTGCAGTAGTGAAAGATCCTGGCGTCTGGAAACCAGGCCAGAGCCACTGGACAGCCAGAGGAAAGGTATATAAACAAGATTTTCTTGACAACAGCATGATCAAGAACTCGTTCATCTTCCTCGAGAACATCGGCCAGAAGAAAGAGCAGCAGTTTTGGGAACAGAACATCCTGTGCTGGGACGACTTCCTGAAAGCACAAGAAGTCCGGGGTATTGGAAAGCTGAAAAAGCTCTTCTTTGACAGAAGGCTGTTGTCTGCAAAGCAGGCATTGCATGACCAGGATGCAGAATATTTCTCCCGGCTCCTGCCGCAGCAGGAATGCTGGCGGTTGTACAATGAGTTCAAGGACGAGACCCTGTTTTTGGACATCGAGACTGCAGGGTTTTACGGAAACATCACGGTCATCGGCCTGTACGACGGATTCGAGACCAAGATGATGATCCGCGGCATCAACCTGGACAAGGAAATCCTCAGAAAAGAGCTGGAAAAGTACAAGCTGCTCGTCACATTCAACGGCTCGAGCTTTGACCTCCCGGTCATCAAGCGGTATTTCGGTGACGTGATCCCTTGCATTCCCCATATCGACCTGCGTGGCGTGTGCTCAAAAATCGGGCTGCGCGGAGGATTGAAATCGATCGAAAATCAATTAGGGATTGAGCGGCCAGACGACATCAAATACATCTATGGCACTGACGCAGTCTGGCTCTGGCACAAGTACAGGCACACAGGGGATGAGAAATACCTGCAGACGTTGATCAGGTACAATGAAGAGGATATTATGAATTTGAAGCCGATTGCCGAGCGAGTCATCAAGGAGTTATGGGAGAAACGGTTCTGGAAAAATATTTCTTAAGAAGGAAATCTTTTTTCTTTGAAGATTTTGGGCGGTGCTGGCGGGAATCTCGAAGTCTCAAAGGGCTCATTCGAACCCGCATAGCTGGCGTCAGCTGGCACCGAACCGGGGAGGGCATTCACTGCGTTCAGCCCTCCGCACTGGCAGTATGGAAGTGGGACTAAAACCGCAGTTTTATGTCCCGCTCCTAATGGTTTTATCAAATTTTGTCAAAATTTGGCGCATTACCAGATTCTGCCACCGTACCTCTGCCCGCAATATTTAAATACTAAAGCCTCTTTTCCAGGTTCACCGGAAGTTCCACCAGGGAAACCTGGTTTTTTCTTCTTTTTGATATCAGATCAAATTCAAGTGTCTTTCCCTTTTTTCAGCGTGATAATCCTTGAAAAACCGGAAATCTTGCATTATTTTAGAAAAATATCATAAGAATAAATCAGAAATGCGGAGTTTCTCCAAGAAACACCTATTTTTTCTGCTTGAATCCAGACATTATTTGTTTTTTTCTCAATGCAGCATACTTCTTCACGTTCAAGCTTTTCACTGCTGGCTTTTTCTTCAGCACATCTTCTTCATCCATGCTCTTGACAAAATCCTTCTGGATGACCAGGGATCCTAAGTAACCGCAGTCAAGACAGTGGTATGAGCCGGTCATGCCCCCAATGTACGGATGGATATTGGAGGAATTACAGCGCGGGCAAAAAAGGATTCTCTCGACCATGGAAAAGAAAAAGTGAAATGACCTTAAAAATATTGGCTTTTTTTATTTTTCTAAGATGCACCAAGTATAAACTCGACAGTAGTTAGAGCAGAAAAATTTATATAGGTACTATTACTCCTTTGCCACAAGATGGATAAGCGCGTTGCCCAATTTTTATGCGATGAACTCAGCAGGCACCCAAAAATAATCAAGCCTGATACTGCTTTGTTTCTTGACCTGCTCATTGCTGCCGATATTCCTGAATCCAAACGGTTTTATGAAATCCTTCCTGAACACGCACAATTAGTGCAAGAGACAGACCAGTATTTTTATCTCTCGCTGCGAAGGATACTCAGGAACAAGAATGCCAGAAACTATCACTTGCACGGCTGGAAAAAGGCCTATGAAACAGGCGCGTCTGCACTCAGGATGTATTCCTCTGATGCATTGACGAGAAATCTCAGAACAGATGAAGATATAGTAGAACTCATGGCCACCTGCGAACAGCCCTTCTCGCTCTTGGGAAAATTCGAGACCTATGATTATGCAA
>JAZDID010000108.1:0-2715 GCA_043805315.1 Nanobdellota archaeon
GTGGGCACCTCTGCCACTCTCGCAGGTGGAGGGACTTTTTGGGAACAGCAGATTCCGGTTGCTGCCGTGGCAAGCAAGATTTTTGGCACTCACGTCAAACCCGAGCGGATCATAGGAGAAACACTCAGGCGCGTGACGCCCGATATCGAAGTAAATGATGAGGAAACCATAAAAGCTCTCAGAACTCGCATAAATGATACGAAGAAGACAGGGAGGGGCCCCATTGATTTTGAGACCTTCTGCAAAGACCCGCTTGCCCAATGGATAGAGAGCACCTTCGGGTTGTCGCAGGAAGAGGGGTCACACCGCCTTAAGAGAGCCACTCCCATCAGCATAGGCGGCCCTCATGGCGCTGCCTCGGATCTTTTCTCACATACGGGTATTGAAGAAGGCACATGCGTCGAAGCATTGGAGAAAATGCTCCTTTCAGGATACAAGGTGAAGCACCCTGATACAGGGTTCCCCGTGTTCGCCTTCAGATTGCACCAGTTCATAGGAAGAGGCGATACCATATATGCCTCGCTTGATGAGCCAGAGGATCGCTACATCACTACAAAGGGCCAGCACTTTGTGCCTGGTGATCGCGAGAGAATACTTCTTCCCATTGCATTCTGCCGGGATTGCGGTCAGGAATATTATACGGTGCGTAAATTCGAAAACCCTGACATTGGGAAACATTATGTTGCAGCGAGAGAATTGACAGACATATGGACTGATGAGGAAGGCACCAAAGGATTTCTCTACGATAGTCCCAACAATCCCTGGCCCGATGAGATTAACGAGGATCTTCTAAGCAGGATCCCGGAATTCTGGCTTGATATTGATGAGGACCTGCGGCGTCTCAAAAAAGATGCAAAGAAGAAGCTCCCCACCCGCATTAAGCTGGACACATCAGGTAAGGAAAATGAGAGCGGCCATTCTTTCACGTTCATTAAGGCGCCCTTTCAGTTCTGTCTTAGCTGCGGTGTCGCGTTTTCAAGCCGCACGAAATCTGATTACGGCAAACTGTCTACTCTGTCATCTGAAGGGCGAAGCACCGCTACGACGATTCTCAGCCTTTCGGCACTGAAGAAACTGAGGAAAGATGAGAGCCTGAAAAAAGAGGCACGCAAAATACTCAGTTTTACTGACAACAGGCAGGACGCGTCACTCCAGGCCGGGCATTTCAATGATTTTGTCCAGGTAAGCATGCTCAGATCCGCCATTTACCGGGCGGTGAAAGACGCCGGCCCACAAGGTGTTCAGTATGAAAATCTGACGCAGCACGTATTCAATGCCCTGAATCTGCCTTTTGAAGACTATGCCATAAATCCGGAAGAGAAATTCCATCATCGCAAGGAGACAGAGAAAGCCTTCCGAGAATTATTGGGGTATAGAATATATCAGGATTTGAAAAGAGGATGGCGTGTCACTGCCCCCAATCTGGAGCAATGTGGACTGCTCGAGATACACTATCTATCACTCGATGAGATCTGTAATGAATATGACTGCTGGAGCGCCTGTCATCCAGCGTTGTTGAGCCTGTCTCCCCAGGAAAAATTCAACCTTTCCAAGGTAGTGCTTGACTATCTTCGTCGGGAGCTTGCAATCAAAGTGGATTATCTCGATGCAACATACCACGACAAATTGAGCATGATGAGCAGTCAGAAGCTTTCGGAGCCCTGGGCGTTGGATGATGGAGAAAAACTGGTGGAATCTTTCATTGCCTTTCCCCGATCAAAGATTGAAGGTGACTATAGGGGCCATCTCTATGTATCGGCCCGTGGGGGGCTGGGTCGTCATCTCAGGCAGCTATTGCAGAAGAATCAAAAGAATATCAAGGAAAAAGATATTGAAGAGATACTGCAGCAGCTCTTTAAAGTGCTGTCACTGGGAATTCTTCATATCGTCCAGGAGCCCACTTCACAGAATGATGTGCCCGGCTATCAGCTCCATGCCTCATCATTCCTGTGGTGTGCAGGTGATGGGACAAAACCTTTTCACGATCCCATCAGGGTCCCGAGACTGGCAGAAGGCGGAGGCCACACCAACAGCTTTTTCGTCGAGTTCTATAAGACAATGGCTTCGGTACTTCAGGGTTTTGAAGCCAGGGAGCATACGGCACAGGTTCATTATGCAGACCGAAAAGAGAGAGAAGAGCGATTTCGCAGTGCCGATCTGCCCATTCTCTTCTGCTCTCCCACTATGGAGCTTGGCGTCGACATTGCCGAGCTTAATGCAGTCAATATGCGCAATGTCCCCCCCACACCGGCAAATTATGCGCAGAGAAGCGGCAGGGCAGGCAGAAGCGGCCAGCCCGCCCTGGTCTATACTTATTGCACTAACGGAAGCCCTCACGACCACTACTTCTTCAAGCAGCCGGAGCTCATGGTGGCAGGAGCAGTATCAACACCGCGCCTTGATCTGGCAAATGAAGATCTCATTAAAGCACATGTATATGCCGTGTGGCTTGCAGAAACAGGCCTCAGCCTGGGAAAGTCTCTTACCGATGTATTAGATGTAAGCGGCGAAAATCCGACCCTGGAATTGCAGGAGAAAGTAATAGTCGCCATTGAGTCTCAATCAGCGAGGAGTAGAACAGCAGCGAGGCTCATCGCAATTTTCAAAACATTAGCCGGGGAGCTCTCAATTGCAGACTGGTATTCTGATGAATGGCTCAAAAGGACATTAGATAATGTACAGAAGGAATTCGAGAACGCCTGTGAGCGATGGCGC
>JAZDID010000109.1:0-5151 GCA_043805315.1 Nanobdellota archaeon
TCATCCTCATCAGCTCTGAAGAAGGCATGATCAGAAAGTATGATTCTCTGAAGAAAGCGCTCAGGAAAGCGCATGAGCGAGGCGTGAAGATCAAATTCATCTCGCCCATCACTGCGAAGTCCCAGAAGATACTTCCTGAAATCCAGAAGATCGCTGACGTGAAGAACAAAAACATGAACGGCAGGATGTGCATTATAGACAACAAGCACGTAACCTTCTTTGTCTCAGAAGAAGGAGCTGTGCATCCATCCTACGATGTTGGCGTCTGGGTGAACACCAAGCAATTCGGGAGCATGCTGACAAACTTAGTAAACACCTCCATTAAGAACTAAGTTTTTTAACTCACCTCTTTTCCCAGGAAGGCCTGAGGATTCTCGGGTTTTCTTGGGTTTTTTTTAGAAATATTTATTAACCATGCTGCTTTTTCTCTATTTGAAAGTGGGTTCGGGGTGTATGTATGCTGGATGGCTTATTCAAGAGTAGGAAGACAGTCTATTTTCCCGGCTGCCTGACCAAGCTGGTTCTGGAAGAGCATTACCATAACTGGAGATCCATCCTCTCTGACCTGGGCATCAACTATCACATTCTTCCAGAGCTCCAGTGCTGCGGGGCGCCAGCGCTGCATGCAGGCTATACTGCTGATTTCAAGAGAATTGTCCAGGAAAACACCCGCATACTTAAGAAGAACCATGTGAAAAAAATCATCTCCAGCTGCAGCCAATGCGTGCATACCTTCAAGGAACACTATCCTGTCACAGCAGAGCATGTCACAGAAACCCTGTATAAGAACAAGGACAAGATCAGGAAAGAGAACCAGGGAGAAGTCTGCTACCAAGACTCCTGCATCCTTGCACGAAAGCTCAACATAACCAAAGAGCCTCGTGACATACTTGCACAGTCAGGGTTCAAGGTCAAGGAATTCAAGCACAAAAAAGAGAACAGCTATTGCTGCGGCGCCGCAGGAGGCCTCGCGCACAACAACCCTGCGCTTGCAAAACTGCTCGCGCAGAAAAGGATTGCAGAGGCAGGAACAAACAGCATCATCACAGCCTGCCCGCTCTGCTACTACCATCTGAAGCAACACGCAGAACGCGGCACGATCATCAGAGAATTGTCAGAAGTATTTGTGGAAGCATAAAAAAGATAGGAAAGGACAGTAAAGACACGAGGGATACGCATGATGGACCAGCTCGGTTTTGGAGAGATACACTTTTACACAGGTGCGATGGGCTCAGGCAAGTCGCACAGCCTCCTGAAAAAGATCAGCGATGCGAACTTTGTTGTCAGTAAAAAGACCAAAGGCCTGGAGGATCTCACTGTCGTGAATTTTAAGCCAGACACTTCCCAACGCGTATTCGAAGTATCTGCTGACGGAAGAAACGCAATCGGTTCCCGGACAGGACTCAGCTCTGCAGCGATCGCTGTTCATGAAGCAGATGACATCCTGGCCTATATCAATAAGCATGTTGATCGCCACGGCCTGAAAAAGGTTTTTCTCACTGTCTCAGACCTTCAACTCCTTGATTCAGGAATCTGCAGTGTCATTGAGATCTTCCTCGGGCGGGGCTATGCACTCCATGCAGAGACCCTGGACAAGGATTTCAGAAGAGAGGATTTCATCCTTAACGATTACCGCCTGCATGTCAAGGACCTGTTCAAGCTGACACGGCCCGCGAACATCATCAGACATGACGGTGCTATTTGCGAGAAGTGCCATACGCGGCCAGGAATGTACACGCAACGGCTCAGAGATTACACACAAAATGCATTCAGCTCGAGAAAAAAATTTGAGGAATTGCTCCAATTCTACGCTGAAGAACGGGGTGTTCCTGCAGAATATACGACGCCGCTCATCATAACTGGAGGCGGCAAAGAGCATGAGGCTAAGCGCGTGCGAGAGAAATTCTTCTATGAAGCGCGATGCGAAGATTGCCACACTGTTCCTTTGAAGAATGAATTCAACCTCGTCTACCTGCTCATCAATCATGCGACAGAAGAGGGAAGAAAGACCTGCTCAAAGAAAGAGATTATCCGCTTCATGAAAAGCCAAGGCATACATCAAGTCGCACCCGGAATCTCTTCCTGCACGCCATTCCTTGATTTCATGGCTGCAGAGCGCATCATCAGCACAAAAGGAGACCAGATATACCTGCTCAGGCAGAAACAGTTAGAATGATCGAGACACTCAAGAACATCGTCGGAGAACAGCACCTCTCTGCCACAGAAGCGGACCTCACTGCCTACAGCTATGACGCCTCAGGCATGGAGGCCGAGCCTGCGCTGATCTGCTGGCCAACAGACGCTGAACAGATCCGGAAGATCATCCTCTACTGCAACAGGACCAACACTCCGCTCATGATCAGGGGATTGGGCACGAACACTGTGGGAAGCACGATCGGAGAAAACGCGATCATCCTTGACCTGACGCGGATGAACAGGCTCTATAAGGAAGAATTGAAAGAAAAATACCTGGAGCTGGAACCAGGAATCATCCTCAAAAGTTTGAACTCATACTTGCGCAGGCAGGGCTATGAACTTCCTATCGCGCCCTACACCGGAGACTTCTGCACGCTCGGCGGCATGATCAGCCAGAACGCGCTCGGCGCGCGATCATACACGCTCGGCAGGATGAAAGACTGGATTCTCTCACTGGAATATCTTGACGGCACTGGAAAATACTATCATCTGACAAAAGACTTCGAAAGAATCGTTGGCTGGGAAGGCACGACAGGAATCATCATCAGGGCCAAGATCCTGGTTACAGAGAGGATCATGCGCACCTCTGCAGACCTCATCTCTTTCACCGGGATCACCGCGCTCTGCCAAAAGCTCAGGGAGGTCAAGAAGGAGCCTGACGTGCTCGCGATCGATTATCTTGACCGGACCTGCTCTGCTTTCCTCGGCATTGAATGCAGCCCGCACCTACTCGTCGAGTATTATTCTGACCGCGGGCGCATCAAAGAGGCAGAACCCCTCTTGAGGACTCTTAAAAGAAGGGAAGCCGCACACGACATGCTCAGGCTGAAAGGCTACTGGCATCTCGAGGACCCGCAGATACGTGCAGAGCGGCTGCAGGAATTCCTGGAATGGCTCGAGCGAAAGGAGATCCCCAGCTTCGGACCTCTCGGCATGAATATCATCTTCAGCATGTTCCGGCAGGACGAGCAGGACAAGAGAAGGAACTATTATGACCAGATAACAACGCTTAACTCAGTGCACGCGTCTGTCCTCGGGTGGGGGAACCGGAAGAAATACCTCGCGGACCTGGGGACAAAGCATGCGCTCATCACGCTCAAGGAAGAATACGACTACAACAATATCCTGAACAGGGGGAAAATCATCGATTTCAGATGACCCGGATGACCATGAAAGAACTCGACGCCTGCAACCTCTGCGGAAGGTGCAACAGCACCTGTCCGGTGTTCCGCGCAGTGAAGAAAGAGACCGGTTCGAATAGGAACAAAGCCTTCCTGCTGAAGAAAGGCACGCTCACGCTCCGGCTCTTCTCGTTCACTCTTGATGGATCGGTCACGCAGGCCTGCCCGGCAGGCATCGACGCTGACACCGCGCTGCTTACGTTGCGCGAGAAAGCGAACATAAAAGGAATCCAAACAGCATCTAACAAGGAGATCATCGGAAACCTGCGGCGATGGGGGAACCCGTACGGGAATCCTGCTGTCATCAAGAAGAGAGGAGAAATAAAACCCTATTATGGCTGATCACCGCAAGAACAGCAGCACACGCGCAAGCTGAATAAAACATTTATACCAGTCACGCATTCACCAGGCCATGGACAACCTCCGCATCATCGGCACAAGCCACATCTCCAAGAAGTCGATCCAGGAGATCAAGAACGCGTTCCTGAAGCACAACCCCGACATCATCTGCGTCGAGCTTGACCAGCGGAGATACCTGGGCCTCATCTCAGGCGAAAAAAGAAAACCATCGCTCTCTGCTGTCAAAGACGTCGGGCTTTTCGGCTATCTCTTCCTTCTCCTCGGCAGCTATCTGCAGAAAAAGCTCGGCGACATCGCGAATGTGAACCCTGGCGAAGACATGCATACTGCCATCACCCTTGCAAAAGAAAACAGCAAGCCCCTGGTTCTCATCGACCGGGACATCCTCATCACCCTGCACAGGCTCTCAAAAAAATTCACTGCAAAGGAAAAATGGCGTCTATTCGCTGATATCCTCACTGCGCCATTCTCGAAGAAAAAGATCCGCATCGACCTCACCAAGGTGCCACCCTCTGCGCTCATCACCCAACTCCTTACTGAGCTGAAGAGCCGCTACCCAAACCTCTACCTAGTACTTGTGCACGAACGCAACCTGCACATGGCTGCAGTCCTTTACCAAGTCATCACGCGAAATCCTGGAAAGAAGATCCTCGCAGTCGTCGGCGCAGGACATGAGGAAGAACTCCTGAAGCTGCTTGAGAAGAAGTACGCTGCACTGCAGAAATGAAGAATGGTCTGGCGCAATAGTGTTTTGATACAGGTTCAAATCATGTCGGACTCATCTGTCGTTATTAGTGGGTCGTTTGTGGTTGGTCGTGGCGGTGCAGGGACAGGTTCTCTATGGGATTTGAAGAAGCACGAAATAGAAGAAGCAATAGCCAAATTATCGTTGGTGATGAGGAAGAAATACCCCAAGAAAAAAGAGACAAAATACGGCAGTATTAATAAGGGATTTACCGACGAGGAATTGGCTTTGTTTCTGGGTGCTTGCAGGAACGAAAAGGACGACTCGCATTCACCATAATGGCAATGCTCGGCTTGCGGGTTGGAGAGGTCGTAAACACTTGATTAAAAGACCTTGACGGTAAGTGGCTGGTGTTTTTGAGAAGAATCTCAAAGATTATGCGAAATACATATAAATCATAGAGAAATTTAATGAAATGGGTGATATTATGGACCAAATGAATAATGAAGAGATTGTAACTGGCCTAAGATATCTATATGTGGTTGTTGCAGATTTAAATGTCTGCGTTGAATATTTAGCTAAAAAATCACCAGCAGATTATGAACAAATTAAAGATAAATTGGAGCAAATAAAAATCGTACTTAAAAATTGCTGTGTTGCATAACTCCTTTGGCTCTTTGAGAATGTGTGGTTGACTACGCTTTTGCGTATTGTCTGATCTTTTGGTAT
>JAZDID010000110.1:0-4103 GCA_043805315.1 Nanobdellota archaeon
TTTATACAACAATATAATTTTATGTTGTCGCACGCCACCACCACGGGGGCAGACGGGAACTTTTCGCTGAAGCTTCGCGTGCCCTGTCCTACACCCGGGTGGGGGCAACCCCCGCCGGACCTGCGCCATGGGGGGGTGCGACGCGCCAGGGGTTGCTCCCTACGGGATGGCGCGTAGGACGAAAACTGCTTCTCTCGAACTTCTTCTGGAATTCAGTTTTTGTCCGTCGCACCGCCACTAATGGCGCAGTATTGAGAAATCATTTATTAAAATGAAAATTAGTACTTGGGGAAACAATAGTACACAGAGAAAAAATTCACGCCCCTGTCGTCGCGGTCAGCCGCTCGATCGCGTTCTTGCACAATCCCAGGAACCTCTTGAACCCGACGCGCTTGTACCTCTGGTAAGCGAGCTGCGGTATCCTGAACTTGTTGTTGACAAGGTAATTGATGAGGATCTGCTTCTGGGCCTTCTTCTTCAGCGCGATGAACTTCTCTGTCGGCAGCGCCGTGATGTTCACCAACGGCCTTTTTGAGAAATCCCCCATCTTGCACATCTCGATGATGAACTTCTCCTGGTCCTTGATCTGGCCTGCCTTCACGCAGTACTCCCAGAGTTCAGTTCCTGGATTCGGTGTCGTGAAGAACAGCTCTGGAATCAAAAGATCGGCTTCCTTGAGGAATGTCACTGTCTCCCAGATGGACTCCTCATCCTCGTCGCGCGTGCCGACCATGAAAGAGGTGAATGGCGTGATGCCTGCCTCTTTTGTCCACTTGATGGCACGAAGGCCCATCTCCCGCGTCGTGACCTTGTTCATGTTCTTGAGCATCCTGTTGCTGCCGGACTCGATGCCGTAGTTGATGTCAATGCAGCCTGCCTTGCGCATGAGCTTCAATAATTCCGGGGTCACGATGTTGACGCGGCCTGTGCAGCCCCATTTGATCTTCCTGTTCAGGCCAGAGGAGACCATGCCAGTGCAGAAATCCTTGGCACGCTGCACATTCGCGACAAACAGCTCGTCATCCCAGCGGAAATAGTCGATGGTGAACTTCTTGTGCGCGAGTTTGATGTCCCTGAGGCACATCTTCGCGCTCCTGAACCTCAGCTTCCTGTTGGCTGCGCCGTCAAAGCAGAAGTTGCACCGGTAGGGGCAGCCCCTCGAGCCCATGATGTTGATGCTGTTCTTGAACGTGTAACCAGTGATGATGTTGTTCTTCAGGTAGATATCCATATGGAACTTGTGCCAGGGCATGGGCGGAAGCTCGTCGAGGCTGTCAAGGATCTTTCCCGGGCCGGTGAAAAACGGCTTTCCCTTGCTGTCCCGAATCGTGAGGCCAGGCACATACTCGAGCGGCATGTTGTGGCTGAGCGCATTGATCAGGTCTACGAAAATCAGCTCGCCCTCTCCCTCGACTGCGATGTCTGCCTTTGTCCTCTCGATGAACACCTTACAGAGTCCTGTCGTGACTGGCCCGCCGACGACAATCGGCTTGTCCGGATACAGATTCTTCAGCAGGCTGCTGTACTGCTTCATCTGGAGATAATTCGTGATCAGGCCAGTGATGCCGAAGACATCATAGCTTGACATCTCCTTGAACTTCATCTTGATCTCCTGGTCAGAAAGCCTGAGCGCATTGATGTCAAAGATATCACAGGTATGCCCGTCCTTTTCCAGGTAATGCGCAAGATAGCCCAATCCGCTGGGTACATACGTGGGCAATGCCTCTTCCCTGATGGATGGATTGATCAAGCAGACTTTCATGATGATCCCTTTACAAACCCGTAATTCACTGTTACTATGCAGAACAGGATTCCCCTATATAATTATTGCGGTTTATCCATTTTTCAGCGGGATGTTATCTATTGTTACGTTCTTGTCTCTGGCATTCCTGAGCGTAAAAGCAAAAATCATTTAAAGAATATGGCACCTTATCCTCCTGCAATGACTCCTGAAGAAAAATTCAGCCTGATCAAGCGGAACACAGAAGAGATCGTGACAGATGCCGAGCTCTTGGAATTATTGCGGACAAAGAGCAAGCCGTCTGTCTATCTCGGCACAGCAATCACCGGCAGGCCGCACATCGGCTACTTCATCTGGGTGCTGAAGATGGCAGACTTCCTCAAGGCAGGATTCCATGTCAAAGTCCTTCTCGCAGACCTGCATGGCTGCCTGGATAATACGCCCTGGGAATTATTAGAGAACAGGCTCACGTACTATTCGCTCGTCATCCCTGAAATGTTCAAGTCTATTGGCGCGGATATCCGGAAGTTCGAGATCGTCAAAGGATCCTCATTCCAGAAAGACAAGGATTACTTTTATGATGTCCTGCGCCTGGCGACCTTTGCGACGCAGCATGATGCGAAAAAAGCAGGTTCAGAAGTGGTCAAGCAGAGCGATAACCCGAGATTGTCAGGGCTCATCTATCCGCTCATGCAGGCGCTTGACGAGGAATACTTAGAAGTTGATATCCAATACGGCGGCGTTGACCAGCGCAAGATCCTCATGTTCGCACGAGAGTACCTGCCAAAGATCGGCTACCGGAGACGGGTTGAGGTCATGACTCCCATGATTCCCGGGCTCATCGGCGAGAAAATGTCCGCCTCTGTCGAAGAGTCCAAGATAGACCTGTTGGACGATGCAGAGACAGTGAAGCGGAAGATGGGAAAGGCATTCTGCCCTGAAGGAGTTGCTGAGAACAACGGCGTGCTCGCATTCCTGAAATACGTGCTCTTCACCTTGAAAGAAGATAGGAAAGAGGCATTTCTGATTCGGCGGCCTGAAAAGTTCGGCGGCGACATCAGCTTCCGGAGCTATGCAGAGCTCGAAAAAGCGTATGTGGACAGGAAACTGCATCCCCAAGATTTGAAGATGGCTGTCGCTGACGAGATCAACAGCCTCATCGAGCCGATCAGGAAAGCGATGAAAGGAAAAGAGGATTTGATACAGAAGGCGTATCTGAAATAATTTCACTTCCCCTCTTTCAGCGCCTGCACGCATTCGCCGACAGTCAGCATGGATTCCTTGCCTGTCTCCATGTTCCGCAGCTTGATCTTGCTCTGCGCAAGCTCGTCCTGGCCGATGAAGATGACATACGGAATCCCCAAAGAATTCGCGTAATCAAGGTTCTTGGAAATGCCTTTTCCGGAAATGTCGATCTCAGCATTGACATTGTTCTCGCGGATAATCTTGACGATCTTCAGGCTCTCAGAAATCGTGTTGATGGGAATGACATACACCCGGGTCATGGTCTTCTTTAGCTCTTTCAGCTCCAATTTCAGGACTTCGGTGATTGGCTCAAGGCCGAACGAGATGCCAGTGGCGGGAATCACTTTGTCCTCTCCGATGTACTTGCCGATCATGTCATCATACCTGCCGCCGCCGCAGAGAGAGCTCGTGATTCCGGCTTCCTCTGCATTCTCGAGAAAGCCCTCGAACACCGGGCCGGTGTAATAGGACAATCCCCGGGCAAGCGACGGGTTCAGCCTGCACTTTTTTTCGTCAATGCCCAGCGCCTTCAGATAGGAGAGCAGCTCGTTGAGCTCTGCAATGCCTTCCCTGCCTTTCTCTGACGTGACAAACCTGGACAGGTTCTCAAGAATGCCTTGATTTGACCTGCCTGCAGATTCGAGCAAGCCCATGATCTTGACAAAGACATCCTCTGCAATGCCTGCCTTAGTGAATTCCTCTTCTAATTCTGCTTTCGAGAGCTTCTTGAACTTGTCAATGACAATCATGGCTTCGTTCCGCTTGTTCTCGGGAACACCTGCGAATTCCAAGACGCCATCCAGGACTTTCCTGTTGTTGAACTCGATGACGATATTCAGGCCGAGCTCTTTGAAGACAGTGAAGACAAGGTCAAATACCTCTGCCTCAGCGAGCATGGAACTCGAGCCGACAATGTCCACGTCGCACTGCCAGAACTCTCGGTATCTTCCGAGCTTGATCGGCCCGTCCCTGTACACTTTTTCCATCTGGTAGCGCTTGAACGGCATCTTAAGAAAAGGGTTCATGGCAACATAGCGCGCGAGAGGGACTGTGAGGTCGAACCGCAAGGCGAGCTTCCTGCCTCCCTGGTCAGTCAGCTTGAAAGTCTCTTTCATCG
>JAZDID010000111.1:0-4876 GCA_043805315.1 Nanobdellota archaeon
CACGATTGCCGCTGCTGTCAGTTTCCGCACCTCCTGAACCTCGGCGGTCACCAGGATTGTCTGGATGAATTTCCATGCAGTCAGGAAAGGCAGGAGTAAAAACGGGAAGATGACAAATGCCTTGATTGCACCTACCCACCATGCGAATTGCTGTGAAATCGCAATGTATGCCCAGATGAGTTGTATCCCGACAAAGATGAGAAGAACAGAAATAAATGTGATGTAGGTGAGCGAGTATGCCCTGTACTGCCCAACAAGTCTTCCCTTCCCTCCAAGCGCTCTCGAGATGAGTGCGACATATGCTGCTGCGATGACACTGAAAAGCAGCCACCCTGCGATGAGAAGCGTAGTGGATACGCGTCCCCACATGATGTCCATCTGCTTGGCACCAAGCGCGGTAAGAACAATAAAGGCAGGGCCAAGAATGATGGCCAGTTTGTCCTCAGAAAGATCGCGTATTGCCTGCCTGTCCAGCCAGAGCAGCTTGATCGTGTTCTTGAGCGTTGTCTTGAAACTCATGGCTTTCCCTCATGCAGCAAGGTGTGCACTGACCTATCCTGCGCAGTATCCGGCGGGTCACCTCAATGAATATGCAGTTCTCAGGATATCGGCGTCAAGGGTGAGACAGTGAAGAACCATTCGGTGAACGGTCTCCAGAATACGATGCCCAGTGCGATGCCCAGGATGAACACAACCGCGAACGGAATGAGGATGATGAGCGCTGCCTTGAACATGCTGACCTGCTGGATTGTCTTGGTGATCACGATTCCCTGGATGATCTGGTAGACGCCGGCGAGCGCGCTGAGGAACAATCCGGCAACAGGGATGATCGCTATCCAGTTCGAGATGTAGATATGGGAGTAGGGCCGGTAATAGTCGATGAACATGGCCTTTCCCTTGAACAGCCTTCCGATAAGGAACATGACTGCGATGCCGATGAAGCTGAACAAGAGGAGCATCACCGGCGCAGCGATGATGATGACCTGCCCGACCTCATTGATCTTGGTCTGGAACGAAGGCATGAGAATGGAGGTCAGGAGCATTCCGACTGCGATGCAGAATCCTGCAATAATGATGATGAGGATGCCGAACCCTGTGCTTTCCTTTTCCTTGGAAATGCCTGAAATCGCAGCCTCGTCCAACGTGAATAGCCGTAATGCGTTCTTGATGCTTGTTCCGAATGTCATACGCTCACCCCATTGCTAGATTTGATTTGGAGATGCCTTGAGAAACAGTATTTAAATAATTTGTTGTTTTTTCGCCTCTCGAGTGTCTTCGAGTGCCTTTACCCTGCCAAGATGCTCTATCCTGCCAATATCATCTGGGCTATCTTTTCTGCAATAATTCCTGCATCCCCTTTTTTTGGGACGCCGATCACCTTGAGTTTCGTGCGGTTTTCGTTGTCTTTGATTTGAGAAAGAAGGTAGTTGATGTCAAAGTCATGCATGGATTGTATCGCATGAGCTGGGATCTTGGCGAGGTCTTCATAGAAAGTGATTTCTTTTGCGTCTTCCATGACATCGAGCAAGAGGAACTCCTGGTCAGTCCCTGCCTCTTTCCTCTGTGCCTCCTCCATGTGCTCAAGGAGCTCATCCGGGCCTTCGCAGAAGATGATGTTGACCTTGGCCTTCAGCGCCTTGTCAGCTGCAAGCGTGCGTCCTATGTTCAAGGCAAGGCTTTCCACTTCTGCGAATTCGTCCTGCATGACCAGCAGCGTTTTCATTCTAGAGAGTGATGTTCAATGGTTTTATAAATCTTGTTTTTTGAGAATAAGGGTTTACAATCCAATTCTATTCAGTCCACTTCCACGCTCTTCAGGATGATATCCTCTCCCTCAATCACGCCAGGCACATTGCCGCAGCTCGGGCAGACATAATAGGTATAGCCGTGCATCTTCTCAAGGATCTTTGGCTCGCCGTAATAGCCGCACACGCACATGACAGTCGCCCGTTTCGGTGAGATGTCAACCTTCCAGTCCACCAATTGCTGGAGGCATTCCTTCATCTCATTCAGGGGAAGATGGGCGAGGTCTCCGACTTCCACTGTGATGGCTTTCACCTTGCCGTGCTTCTTGGCCTCGTTGATTATTCGCGTAGCTATCACTGTTTCGTGCATAGAAAGTCAGTATAAATCAAACCAATATAAAAAGTTTGCGCCCAAAATGCGGTTTAACACCTGTTTTAACCCTTCGAAGGAGGTTTCTTATATGACGAAGATATCCTACAAAGATATCCTGATGGCAACAAGGCAAAGTCAACTCGCACGTGTTGTCGAATGTACCCACCCACCTCCTTTTATTGGATTGTCCCCGCCCCCCGTCCCCCAACCACCACCCTTGGTAGTGCATCAGACTATATATCTTTGCGAAACAGAACAATCAGAAAAAACACGATAAACCTGTCTTAGCATAACAACAGTAACATTTAAATAATCGTGCGAAAAATGGTGAAGATCTGTGAAGGAGTCGATGCATATGGTTATGGACATTGGCTATAAGAATTTCAAGAAAGAGGTTGTCGAGTCAGACATGCCTGTCATCGCTGACTTCTGGGCTTCCTGGTGCAGCCCTTGCCTGATATTGGCTCCTGTCTTCAAGGAGCTGAGTGAGGACCCTGCATTCAAGGGAAAGCTCAAGTTCGTCAAGATCAACACAGAGGAAGAGCCAGAGCTCACCCAGAAGCACTTCATCTCAGGAATACCCTGCCTCGTCATCATGGACAAGGGCAAGGAAACCGGGAGGATTGTGGGTTTTGCCTCAAAAGAGCAGCTGAAAAGAAAAATAGAAGCTGAATTAAAAAAATAAGGATGAGCTTGCTGTAGCTTGGCTACAGATTTTTTTAACAGCAGCAGCATCCTTTTTTTGACTTTGCTTTCTTTGCCTTCTTCTTTTTGGGCATGCATTCACCTCACGGATCGTTCCTTAATTCACTGTTCCTTACTTCACCCAGTTGATTTGGATGCTGAATCCCTGGACATCCTTGCCGTCAATCTTAGGGACAATGTTTCCCACCATGCCGATCTGGTTCAGAGGGAAGTCATAGCAGCCTTCAAAGAGATGGCCATAGCCGACGAGCTTTGGCTTCTCGATGCTGCTCACTGATTTATAGTTGAAGATGACCTCTTTCACATCCTTGACGCCGTCTCCGCACAGCATGACCCTGTCCCCTCTCCTGTAGGAGAAAAAGCCGGTTTCGTCAGCAGTCGCATACCCTTTTGTCCCTTTGATCCGCAATGAGAACTTGCCGTCACTGGACTTGACCTCTTGGTTTGGCTCTGCAGGAGGCGCTTCCTGTGTCTGTCCAGTTTCACCTGTTGTGGATTCTGCAGCAGTGCATTCATACGTGCAGCCGCAGTTCGGGTAATCTCCGGATATTTTCCACTGGCCGACGCATGCGGTATGGGGTTGTGTTGGGCAGAATTCTGCACAGCTAGCTTGTGTTGTCTTATCCACTATCACCTTGGTCGCATCGCCTTCTGTTGTCTTTCCGCAGGCAGCAGCAAGGAGCGCGAGCGAGAGCAAGACACAGAGTACGATATGTTGCTTGTTCATGCACATCACCTTCGAAAAAAGTTCATTCCTGATTTTAAAAAAAGTTTCCCTTATTCAGTTAATAAAGCGCGGATGTATTTAAAGGTTTTGATTTGCACAGGGCGGAACATTCGGGTGCATTCCAAATGGCTTTTATACATTCACAACCTTTTTAAATTGCTTCTTACCCATGGCTGCCATGATCTGCATCATCGCCCTCATTGTCTTCGCAGTCCTGGGCATCTTCAGCGCTTCCTACCGCAAGCTTGCCAAAGAGGCTTTTGATTGCGTATTCAGGAAGATGACCTTCCGGAAGTGCCGCTCAAACCTTGACCAGCGGCTGAAGAGCCAGATTACTGGAAAGATCATGGCTCGTAATCCAAAGCTTGGCGCAGGGATATACCGGCATTTTGAGCTGATCTCCTGGATCCTCCTATTCCTCACGCTTGCGAGCATTGCAGGCCTTGGCTATGGCGCCTACAATTATGTCCGGTATGGAAATTGCAATGGCGCTGAAAGCGATGAGTTCTGCATCTTTGACCCTGCGAGCAGCAGTGCGTACTCTGCAGAGCAGGCTGCAGCGTGCACGCTTGAGCCTAACCCGGTGAAGCATCTTCTTGTCCCTGACATTTCAGGAGAGTATATTCTTGGCAATGCAGATTCCACAGTCACATTCATCGAGTATATGTGCTATTCCTGCCAGTATTCAAAAGAGGCGCAGCCGGTTGTCAGCAAGATTTATGAGAAATACAAGGACAGGGTGAAGTTTGTCTTTCTGTATTACCCTATTGTGGGCCATACGGGAAGCTGGGAAGCTGCAGAGGCGTCTGAGTGCGCCAAAGAGCAGGGGATGTTCTGGGAATACCATACGCTCCTCTTTGAAAACGGGCCAGTGCATGACAACCAGACATTAGTGGCTGTCGCGCACAACCTCAGCCTTGATCTTGGTAGGTTCCAGCAATGCTGGGACGCAAATGAGACAAAAGCAGTCGTGCTGCGCCAGCTTGAGAACGGCCGGATTTCAGGGATCTATGGCACGCCGACCTTGTTTATCAACAACCAGACCTTTGTCGGGCCGAAATCATTCAAGAGGTTTGACAAGGCGATACAGGAAGAGCTGAAGAAGAAATCCTGAGGTTGCCAACTTTCTGGTGGTTTTCTTATCTAGATGCCATTGCACGCCACCCTGGCGCAGACGGGCATTTTCCTGCGAGAAAATGCCCTACGCGACCACCCCGTAAGGGACATCCCCCGGTCGCGTCTGCGCTGGGTGGCGTGCGACAAAGTATGTTCGAAATACCTGCATGGAAGTGGGGCTAAAAAGGGAATTCATGTCTTTTTATGTCC
>JAZDID010000112.1:0-8185 GCA_043805315.1 Nanobdellota archaeon
CAGAAAAGTTTTATGCTGAATTCCAGGCTTTCTACGACAAGGAACGGTTTGAGCGGACAAAAAATCCATTTTTGCGTTTTGGAAGAGAAAAGAAGGAACTATTACATAAGTATAACAACTTTGAAAAACTATTTGAAGGACTTGAGCAGAGCAAATATGGAAACAACATGTGGATTGAGGCATTCAAAAGATTGTATGGAGAGAATGCCGTCCTTGCCTCCCATGACACAAATGTCAATCAAGATGCAACTATTATGGGATACAAACCAATAAAACTGAACAGCAATATCCAGCTATACTTGAAAGACAACGGGCTCCAGGATGCGGATTCCCTCGGAAAAGATAGGGAATACAGATGGAATAACCGAAAAGATTTGACAGATCAAGAACGATCAATCTTCAATCTTGCAGATGAATTGACCATGGCAGTATTCGGCCAGAGAAATCCCCTCGAGATCAGGGTGTACACAGGTCTCTACACAAAATCAGGAAGGGAAATAGAAACCTCTCAAGGAGTCTATATAAAAGAGGAGGGAGGTCGAAAATATATAGGGATAAAGAGATCCGCTCTTTCAAATCCGGAACAATTTGCCACGAGTTTCCTCCATGAAATAGGCCACGCTATAACAAATAAAAGTGATTATGATAGGGAATTTGCAGATGGGTTCATCAATGCAGCAGCAAGGCTAGCTCTCGAGCTCATCAAACTGAGAAAACAGAGCCATTAACTTTAAATACCCCTTCTGCTATCTTCTTTAGCATAGCCCTGTGGTGTAGCGGTCAATCATTCAGCCCTTTGGAGGCTGAGACCTCGGTTCGAATCCGGGCAGGGCTAGTAGCAGATGCGTGATTCGAGTGGACAACAATTCTCTCGAATCCGCGGTTTTTCTTCAAGAAATATTGATTACCATAATAATTGACTTTCTACTTAAAATTTATTGATAGCAATAAGATAAAAATCAATATAGCTTTATCCGTTCTTCTTCTGGTTCTTCTGGTTGTTCAAGAATTCTGCAGGACGTATAGAGCCCGTATTGATCGTTTTTGCTTAATTCAATACGCTGTCCCATATATAGTTGATCCAATACTGCGGTCAGTTCAGCTGTAGATGAGAATGACACGTAATGAATATCCAGAAGATCACGTTCACCTAACCATAGCATCCTAAGCAGATGAGTGGGAGGACAATCCCAACCCTGAGGCCTTCCGCCGAGAGGTATATCGGCATGCAAGATGATGCCATCGATCACGCGATCAACTCGCATAGTACCATCCATGACACTTTCTGAAATATCCTCTGCCATTAAGTCTAAGAGTTAGTGCATATATTTAAGTTTTTCCCTTCCCGAGGTGAGTAATACCTTTTCAAGAGTCGTCCGCAACGATCACGCAATTGCCCAAAATCCGGGCAGGGCTCACAATAGTCTGATGATGTATGTGGGAGCTCACGCTGTCTTTTTTCTTCCATTCTTTATCCATGATCCTTGATATGCATCACCGCAAACCGATAAATATATAAATTCCATAATATTCATAACATCCATGGCAACCACGATATCCATATCCACGGACCTGAAAGAGAAACTGAGAAACCTCGGAAGGGCCGGCGATTCCTACGAGGACGTCATTCACCGGATGTATGAACTGACTCGGAAAAGCCTCCTGCTCTCATACCTCTATGATGAGTCTGACTCTGTGCGCATTGATGACGCCATAAAGGAAGCGAGAAGAAAATGGCAAAAGTCATCATAACTGCTTCTTTGAAAGAGGAGATATTCAAGAGGTTCAAGGCTGAATCAGAACGAATATTCATCCAGATGAAGTCTTTGGAGAAAGAGCCGCACAAAGGAAAAGCTTTAAGCCATATCGCAGAGATAGTGATTAAGGAACTCAAATACGAAAAGTACCGCTTCTATTTCATCACAGACGGCCGCATCCTGAAATTCGGGACAGAAGACGAGCTTGCTGCACTTCTCATCAAGTTTGTGCGCATGTCTGACAAGAAGAGCCAGCAAAAGGTCATCAATGAGATAAAGACTATTCTGCAATCGATGGGATTTGATGCGCTGTAATGTACAGAGAAAGATTACTTATTGATTCGGACAGGGCTATTTTCAATTAAACATAAAAACACCATCCGCTTCTCTGATGGCGATGAAGCTCCATTCTCTCAAGCTGAAGAACATCAGGTCGTATCTTGATGAGGAAATCATCTTTCCAGAAGGATCCATCTTATTGTCCGGTGACATCGGAAGCGGCAAGACGACCATTCTTTTGGCCATCGAATTCGCCTTATTTGGCATATTGAAAGGAACAATCTCAGGCACCACCCTACTCAGGCACGGCAAGAAAGAAGGCGTTGTCGAGCTTCGCCTCACTGTTGGTGAAAAGGAGGTGATCATCCACCGAACCTTGAAACGTGGCCAGTCAGTGAAGCAGGAAGCAGGCTATATCGTCATTGACAACACGCGGCAGGACTGCACAGCTGTCGAGCTGAAATCCAAGATCCTGGAGCTGATTGGCTATCCTGACGAACTTTTGACAAAGTCCAAATCCCTCATATTCCGATACACCATCTACACGCCGCAGGAAGAGATGAAGCACATCCTGTACGAGAGCCCTGATGAGCGGCTCGACACGATCAGGAGAATATTCAATATTGACAAGTACAAGCGCATAAAAGAGAACACTATCAACATCCTCCGCGACGTGAGGTCAGAGACAAAAATCCTCCTGGCAAAGACAGAGCAATTGCCTGAGATCGAGGCCCAGCTCAAGGACAAGGAAACATTGCGCAGGATCAAGACCAACGAGCTGCACGAGCTGGACACAAAACTTCTCAACGCGAAGAAACTCTTTGAAGAAAGCAAGGAAAACCTGGAAGAGCTTGAGCAACAGGTCGATGAGCGCAACAAGCAGCGCAAGGAGCAGGACATCATCCACATAAAGGAAAAGAACTTATTTGACAACAGTAAACGCAGTGAAAAGGAGCACGCAGAGACCGAACTGCGTGTGAAAGAACTGCGTGCAGAGATGTCGCCTGAAGCGCTGGCTGGCGCAGAAACCATTGCAAAGAACATGAGCGAGATTGAGAAGAAACTGGAAGAAAACGAGAGAAAACTCGAAGCATACATCAAGAAAGAGAGCGGGCTCCAGGCAATGCTGCAGCACGCGCAGGAAAACATCAGGAAATTCACTGAGCTCGACTCCTGCCCATTATGCCTGCAGGAAGTCCCGCACGAACACAAGAAATCTGTGATTGAGAAGGAAAAAGAAAAAACCAGGACGATCGAAGAAAACCTGAAGAAAATCCTTGAGATGAAGCAGAAAGGCATCAGCCTCATCGACGCTGAGAAAAAAGAGCTGAAAGGGCTGCACAAACAGGAAAAAGAGCTGGATATCCTCAAGATCAAGCAGAAACAGCTGAAAGAAAAAGAGGAAAGAATATCCACAATACGGGAAGAGATCGAAACAATGCAACACAAGCGCAAAGAGCTGACTGCAAGAAAAACCGAGCTTGACGCATTCCTGAAAAAATCAGAGCCTCTCGAGAAAGAATTCCTGGCGTGCAAAAAAGAGCACGAGAAAATGCGCACTGCCTACCATGAATTTGAAGTCATTCAGATACGCCTGAAGACCGATGTCGCGAACCTGGCAGACATTCTTGACGACCTGAAAAAACAGGCTGCATATTTTGAAAAAATAAAGGTGAAGATTGCCCACCTGAACGACACTGCGAACTGGCTCGACAGCTTCTTCATGAACCTCATGGGAGTGATCGAGCGCCAGATTCTGCAGAAGATCTATGCTGAATTCAACATGCTCTTCCAGGACTGGTTCAACATCCTGATGGAAGACGAGACAACCACGGTCAGGCTGCAGGATGACTTCTCGCCTCTTATCGAGCAGAACGGCTATGAGACCTACCTCGAGAACCTTTCCGGAGGCGAACGGACAAGCGTCGCCTTAGCGTACCGTTTGGCGCTGTTCAAGATCATCAATGACTTCATGAGCACAATCAAGACAAAAGACATCATCATCTTGGACGAGCCAACTGACGGCTTTTCCTCTGAGCAACTGGACAAGGTGCGGGACATCCTGGACATGCTGCAGACAAAGCAGACCATCATCGTAAGCCACGAAGCGAAGCTGGAGAGCTTTGTCGAGCACGTGATCAGGATCGTGAAAGAACAGCATGTGAGCCGGGTGCTGGGGTGAAAGAAATATCTTTATAAACACCGTCAATTTCTATGAAAACAAGGGGCTGTAGTGTAGCTTGGGATGTTCAAGGCGAAGGCTCCACACTATTTATATATCGACAGCACACAAGCCCTGTTATGAGCCAAGATATACTATTTATAACAGCGCTTAACGAAAACGCAACAAAATTTAAATACGAAACCCTCATCGATGTCATCAATGTCATTCAAAAAGGATCTATTGGATTATTTGAAGATGATTGGAAGACGTACTGCCAATTATAGGAAGAAGTCTGGTCCGATCTATGATTTCTTCAAGCCTGCAATCTTTGACTGGTTTTGCGAAATTCGGGATATGGACATGGACTTTAAGGATAAAAAATTCCAAGATCAAATATTGAAGAAGACTGAGAAGATTTTAGGCGAAGCAGAGGTCTCGAACCTTGTTCTTGAGGATTATTTTCGCACGTTTAGATCGCATCTTAAGTATGAAAAGAAGCTCGAAGCCTTTGCAAAGGAAAGAGCGAATAGGCCTGAGGAATTAGGATATATCGTTCAAGTCCTACCCACAGGAGGGGTTGAGTATATTTTCAAGAAAAAATATGGATGATGAAGATTAGATTTATAAATAGTCCTCCTTCTCTCCGTATTACCTGGTCGTGAAACCATCTATGGCTTTCGCCTTCAGGATTTGGGGCTGTAGTGTAGCTTGGACGGTGGATGCAACAACGTCTTCCGGAGCGACTATCACTGGCGCTTGGGGCGGCTATCGAGTGCAATCGATGAGTTTTGCAAAGCTGCAAAATGCGTCCAACCGGGGTTCAAATCCTCGCAGCCCCATTTTATTCTTTCAATTATAGCCATCACCAAAATTCTTTAATATGAGATCACATTCCTCTTTCCATGATCGAATATACAGTCACTACGGGCGACTTGAGAATCTACCAGCTCATCACTGCGTATTTCGACGGCATCCAGATGCGGATTGACCGTGCACATGAAAAACTTCTCGAGGAAAATCCGGATCTCAGCAAGCATCCGCATTTTGAGCGAAGGATTGTTGGAGTACAGCCATTAGCGAGAGATCTCTCATCCCATGAACGCCCAGAGGATGCAGTCCACATGCTTCTCTATAAGGATAAGGTCATTGCAGTGGTCACAGAGCAGCGCAACGAGTTCAACAATGTGCAATTCTCATTCTTTCATTGCCTTGATGATCTGATTTGCAGAGAACCTTAACATAATCTTTGTTATCATCAATATGACAAGAATTCCTTCACTCTTCTTCCGAGGCTATCAGGACTAATCCATTCGGTTTTTCCCAGCGCAGCCTCTTTTCCAAGTGCTTGCGCGCAAAACCAGAAAGTCTCTTATCTGCTGGCTTTTCCCATTTGGGTATGTCTTGTCCGCACTGCGGGCAGGCATATGTCTCTTGAAGTCTTGTATGAGAGTCATCGCAAAGAATATATGAACTTGTTACGTAGGTAATCATACATGTAGGGCAATAGCCGACTTTGGCGCTGAGCAATACATCAGATGATCCCATAGCATAGAGGAATCCTGGAAGGTTTAAAAATATTTGCACAAACAAACTGTACGAATGCATCTGAAGAGCATCCTTTACTCCTGAAAAAGAAAAACTTTATAAACTCTGCTATGCGCAGAATTACTGTATCCTGAGATATGTTGGAAGAGATTGCATTGTCAATATTCATTTCATAAGAGAGGGTGTGATGACTATGAAGAACGTGAACAAGGGAGTTTTTCTCTTATCTGTCTTATTGCTGGTCATGGCGTCAGTCCTTGCAGCAGAGACCAAACAGCCTGACATCAAAGTGACCGGGATCAACTCGAGCATCTATAAGTTCGAGACAGCATCATACACGCTGACGATCAAGAACCTCAATGATTTCGAGGACAAATTCCAGTTCTCCACATTGAGCACGAACTTCGTGGTCTGGGCAGAGCCCAAGCTGGAATCTGTTCCCATAGCGCCAGGCTCGTTCCAGAATTACATCATCTCTGTGAATCCCAAGGACGTTGTCGGCATTGGGCCGTTCGGCATTCCGGTGAAGATCAAATCCCTTGTGACAGGAGAATTCTACACCTTTGACATGCCGATCAACATCAAGATTGCGAACGTGAATGATCCTGGCTACACGCCACAGATCGCGCTGAGCGCTGACCTCCCGAAATACATTGACCCGAGAAATGCATTCACGCTCACTATTATTATGCGGAACAGGAATCCTTTGGACATCCCTGGCTTGACAGTGCAGGTCGATTCAGCGCTGTTCTCAAAAGAATACACCACAACGCTCGCGTCCATGGAAGAGAAGAGCAACGAGCTCGCATTCACCCTTGCAGACCCGTACGAGAGCCCGGGAATGCACACTATGAAAATCACGCTCTATTTCAAGAACAAGACGGTCTCAGAAGTCTCCAAGACCTATACCATATCCGGCTACAGCAACATCGACCAGAAATCAGCAGTGAAGAAATCCCTGTTCAAGACCACGACAGTATATTCATTCTACAATGACGGGAACAAGGAAGAGATGGCACTCAATAAGTACTTCACCGGCTATTTCAGGAACTGGTTCACAACAGCGACACCTGCAGGAGCAATGACAAAGGATGAATCAGGCAGGTACTTGGGCTGGGACGTCATCCTCGGGCCGAAAGAGTCAGCTGAGATCACCGTGACAGAGAACTACCGCCTGCTCGTCTCGATCATCATCATCATCATTGCAGTCATCATCGCCTACTTCATATTCAGGAGCCCTATCGTGAGCTGGAAGGACGCCAGGCTCACTGAGAGCAAGGAAGGCATCTCAGACATCAAGGTCAAGATCATCGTGAAGAACCGCTCGCGCAAGACGCTCAAGAACATCAGGATCATCGACCGGATCCCTGCGATAGCTGAGTTCGTGAAGAGTGAGGAGTTCGGCACCATGCACCCGAGCAGGCTCATCAAGGACTCAAAGAAAGGGCTAATTGCCAGGTGGGATATGGTGCAGCTCGACCCTTACGAAGAAAGGTTCATCACCTACAAGATGAAGTCACGGCTCAAGATCGTGGGCGGCATCAGCCTGCCAGCAGCAAAGGTCAAGTTCGAGACACGGCAGGGCATCGAGCGCGTGACCTTATCGAATGAGGTCAATATCGAGCGGAAACACGAGCAGATGTAGCTGCCATTGTTTTAGGTTTTAGTATTCTTTTAGTATTATTCTCTGCAAGAAGATGATGCAGGGCTGACGGAACATATGTTTTCCACGCAGGGTTCTTGTGGCGCATGAGATCCCGTATCCTTGTCGAATGGACATCGATATTCTTCTTGAGCATGAAGACAGCATAGCCTTTCTTCAGGAATATGCTTCTCGTCAGCCTGTTCCTGGTGAAGACAACCTGGAAATCCCCTGCAGCATTGATGACAGTATTGATCCATTCGCGGTGGCGCGGATAGTCAAGGACAGGCACGACCGTTATTCTTCCTGCGCGCATTTCTTTCCTGAAAACAGCGTTCAACATATGCTTCCGCTGCGTAAGGGAATAGGGATTTTTTTCGTTTTGCACGTTTGCGCTTCCCAAGATCATGATGAGTCTCTTGCAGCGCGTGAGCGCCTGGCACACAGCATCCACATGCCCGTTATGCAAAGGCTGGAAGCGGCCGATGAACAGGCCAGAAGGGAATATCTTTGGCTGCGCTGAAACTTCGCGGTTTCTCATACTGGAACATCACAGGAATCATATTTAAATCTTCCTTTTCAATGGTTGAGTCAACTTTCTGGTGTTGTTCTTATCTAGATGCAATTGCACGCCACCCTGGCGCAGACGGGCATTTGCCTGCGAGAAAATGCCCTACGCGACCACCCCGTAAGGGACATCCCCCGGTCGCGTCTGCGCTGGGTGGCGTGCGACAAAGTATGTTCGAAATACCTGCATGGAAGTGGGGCTAAAAAGGGAATTCATGTCTTTTTATGTCC
>JAZDID010000113.1:0-5140 GCA_043805315.1 Nanobdellota archaeon
CAGATCACTGCATCATAGCCAGACTCGTCAAACGAAGACCAGAAGATGATGCGCTTGGCGCACGCTGGCTCCTGGTTGTCCGGAACATTATTGCAGTTGTCGTCAAGGCCGTTCAGGCAGTTCTCGCTTTGTCCCTGAGGGCAGCCTACCCATACACCTGCAATGCATGTTTCTGTGCCAATGCTGCAGGGACCCAAATGCGCTACTGAACAATCCTGGTTGAGATTTTCATCGACATTTTCATCACAATTATTATCAATGCCGTCGCATTGTTCTGTATTGCCATAATATATATTAGGCGCATTTGGATCAGTGGCCGCATCGTTGCAGTCGAGTTCGTTCTGGCTATGGACATTTCTGCAGTCTTCAATGAGTTCATCAAAATGCCCGTCATTGTCCTTGTCAAAAAACTCATCTATCTTTCCATCGCAATTATTATCCTTTCCATCGCACTCTTCTTGTGCAGCTACTTGTGTGTGTCCTTCCTCATCAGTAAAACTCGGGTAGGTAAATTTATCAGCATCGTCACAATCCCCTTCGCACGCCTTCACGCCGTCCCCGTCCTGGTCAACGCATGCTGAGTTGATGCACTCTCCTTTCATGGAAGACAGGCAGACATAGCCTTGGCTATACCTGAGCTTGAGCTCGTTCCTGCCAGAATGCGCCTTCAATAGCTCGGTGTCCTGGGCATAGACCTGATAGGACGGGTCTGTGTAGAAGATTTGGTCTCCCTGCTTTGTGCTGATGATAATCTCGTTCCCGCTCGCACTAATCTTTGTCGCGCTCGGCGGCAAGGTGACTGTCAGCGTCTGCCACGAGGTGTCTCCCAGCCGTTTCATGTCATTGATCGCGCCTGCAATGTCATTCCCTGCCTGGGTCACTTGGGCCTGCTGCTCCCTCTTGTTGCCGTACATGGACTGGGAATAGAACACCATGATGGTCGGGATCAGGATGAGGATGATCAGCCCGACAAGCAGCAAGTGCTCGACAGAAGCCTGAGAATTCCTGAAACGATACAACACCCTCTTTTTCATATAGGTATCTTTCTTGAAATAATTCATATTTAAATGTTTCTATTTGATTGTTTCACATTAGCCTATTTGATTTGCTCATTGGCAAAACTAGTCCAGTCTGCGCCGTGGTAGCGTGCGAAATGAAGCTTTACGGATTACCTGAACGGAAGTGGGATTAAAAGGGAATTCATGTCTTTTTATATCCCACTCCTAATACTTTTTATCAAATTTTTCGTAAAAATTTGGGGGAAAACAAAGTTTATAAACCCCCCATAATTCCTGCCTCGCATGCCAACGCAGACAGTTGAAGCATTGATAGACGGAGGCAAGGCGACAGCAGCACCTCCACTCGGACCTGCCCTTGGACCGTTAGGAGTGAACATCGGCAAGGTCATTGCAGAGATCAATGCGAAAACACAGTCATTCAGGGGCATGCAAGTGCCTATCAAGGTCATTGTGGATTCTGTCTCAAAGGAGTTCAAGATCACTGTCGGCACACCACCGACCTCTGCGCTCATCAAGCAGGAAGCAAAGCTCGACAAGGGCTCTGGCAAGCCCAAGACAGAGTTTGTCGCTGACCTGAAGATCGAGCAGCTCATCAAGATATCCAAGATGAAAAAGGACAGCCTTCTGGGAAAGACAACCACTGCAAGAGTCAAGGAAGTCATCGGCACCTGCCAGTCCATGGGTGTCCTGGTTGAAGGAGTCCATGCCCGCGAAGCCCTGAAGCTTGTCGATGAAGGCAAGTTTGCCGCAGAGATCACGGCAGAGAAGACAGAGCTTACTGCAGAAGAGCTCAAGGAGCTTGAAGAGGAGAAAAAGCACCTGCAGCAGGAGCTCGAGACCAAACGCGCAGAGTATGAAGCAAAGGCAAAGGAGATCATGACTGCCTTCGAGGGCAAGGAGAAGAATGTCATCAGGGCAAAGATGAAAGAGGCAGGCCTGCCAGAAGAGATCATCCACAAGTTCGTGCCTGCAGAGGCAAAGGCAGGAGAATCTGGAAAGCCTGGCGAGAAAAAGCCAGAAGCCCAAAAGAAATAAGAAAGCCAGCTCTCATATATTCTGAACAAGCCATTCTTCCAGAGCACTTTCAGCTCAGGAGAATCTCAAGGTCAGTCCCGCATCTCGGGCAGATGATATCCTCAGTAGAAATGCGGGCATTGCACTTTTGGCACTTGAAAGCGTTCTGCATCGGTGGTCAGATGATCCTTGCTAACCCTATGCAAGAGAACACGGACTTTTAAGTATTTAAATATTGTTATGGTGGAATGGATAGGTGGTTTTCCCGCATGCAACCAAACCATACCTGCCTCTTGCTCAAAACAAGTAACCAGAAATCGCCTGTTTCAGGAACAGCGCGCTCACGACAAGGTTCACGATGAGCATCACCACGCCAAACCCGACCTGATAGAGGAAGAACGTGATTGTCGCGTCCCGAATCGAGACCACAAAGAGGAAAGAAATCAGCGTGACCTCAAAGACGATTGCCACAAGCAGGATGAAGAGGAATGCAGACAAAGACTGGGACTTCAGGAAATAGACGAGAAAAGAGACGGCTGCAATCTGGATGATCTGGAACTGGACCGCTTTCAGGAACTGGTTGGATTTCTCCTTCTTTTGCTCGAAATAATTAAGGATCCAGGTGAGCAGCTTGACAAGGAAGAGGAATGCCAAGACGAGTGCGAGAAGGAGGAAGACAGTGAAACCTGACCTATTCAGGGGGATATCTTCTCCGACACTGGAAAGCACGAGCCGTATGATGAGCCAGATGACTCCTGCAGAAATGATGAGCCATAAGGCAGGGTTGGTCAGCAGGAAATTCATGATGCTGTTGGCTGAGAGGGCTGGCCTGTAGGACTTGCGCTTCCTCGCCTGTTCCAGCTCCCGCCTTTCCTGCTTCGCCAATTCCTCCTTTTTCCTTTCCTCTTCATACACGGCGATTGCCTCTGCGATATCGCGCTCCTTGTACATCGAGGCAAGAGAGCGCCTCACCACGACGAGCGAGGCATCCTTCTCCTTCATCCGCTCCCGGATCTTTCCCAAAAGGAACTGGTCGACCATCCTGTTTTTCTGGAGGGTTTCGTTTAAATATTTTTCCCCCCTTGAAATTTTATCTCTTGAAACCCGGAACGAAAAACATTAAAACCGGCCGACCCTTATAATTCCCATGCACAGGATCAACACGCTTCTCTTCGGGCCAGCTGGCGCGCCTCTCTCTTGCAAGACCCGGGACAGCGCAGAGGGAGTTTCACAGACAAAAAAGCTCGGCTTGGGATGCATGGAACTCGAGTTCGTCAGAGGAGTCAGAATGGGGTTGGACAAAGCCAGAGAAGTCAAAAGGCAGGCAGAGCAGGAAAACATCGTCCTGACTGCGCACGGCCCGTACTACATCAACCTGAACTCAGAGGACAAGACCAAAATACAGGACAGTGTCCGGCGCATCCTGGAGACTGCACGGATCTGCCATGCCTGCGGCGGATGGAGCATTGTCTTCCACGCAGCATATTACATGAAGCTGGAAAAACCAGCAGTCTATAGTGTCGTGAAAAAAAACTTGCAGGAGATCATCACAACGCTCAACGCTGAGAAGAACGCGGTCTGGATACGGCCGGAAACCACCGGCAAAGACAGCCAGTTCGGCACGCTCCAGGAACTGCTGCAGCTCAGCCAGGAACTCGAACGAGTCATGCCCTGCATCGACTTCTCGCACCTGCACGCACGGAGCAACGGGAAGTTCAACACCTACGGAGAATTCAGAGAGTTGTTATACGCTGTTGAGAAGGCGCTCGGAAAGGCAGGGCTGCACAACATGCACTGCCACATCTCTGGGATCAACTACGGCGAGAAGGGCGAGAAGAACCACCTGAACCTGCAGGAATCCGACCTGAACGTCAGGGCGCCGCTCATGGCGTTGAAGGAATTCGATGCCAAAGGCGTTGTCATCTCCGAAAGCCCGAACATCGAGGGAGACGCGCTGTACATGCAGAAGGTGTACGCTGGCCTGTAATTTCAATTAAATTAATAAACGGATTCCCACTCTTCTGTTTCATGACCCTATACCTGATCGGCATCGGCCTGAACGACGAGCAGGACATCACGCTGAAAGGGTTAGACGCTGTTAAAAAGTGCGATGTTGTCTATCTTGAGAAATACACGTCCACGCTGAGCTGTCCTATAGAAAAGCTGGAGAAGCTGTATGGAAAGAAGATCACCTGTGCTAATCGCGAAATGGTCGAGAAGAACGCAGATGTGATCCTGGAACAGGCGAAGAAAAAAAATGTCGCGTTCTTAGTGATCGGCGACGTGTTCGGGGCGACAACGCACACTGACCTGTTCCTGCGCGCACGCACACAAGGCATCACTGTTCAGGTCATCCATAACGCATCCATACTCACTGCTGTGAGCGTCTGCGGGCTTGAGCTCTACAAGTTCGGCAAGACGACCTCGATCCCGTACCCGCAGAAAAACTTCTCGCCAACCTCATATTATGACATCATCGTGGAGAACCAGAAAAATGGGGCGCACACACTGCTCCTGCTTGACATCAAGGCAGAACAAGGCAGGCTCATGACGATTGCTGAGGGCCTCACGATACTCCTTGATGCGGAGAAACTGAAAAAGAAACATGTTCTGACCGATAAGACGCGCCTCCTCGGCCTCGCAAGAGTCGGCGGAGAGAGTGTCCTGAGATATGGGACAGCAGCAGAACTTGCACAAGAGGATTTCGGCCCGCCTCCGCACTGCCTCATCATCCCGGGAAAGCTGCATTTTATTGAAGAAGAAGCCCTTGATGTCTGGAAAATAGATAAAAAGAAAAAAGAATCAGAAAAACACAACAAACTTGACTTCGCAAATCAACCGAAATCTTTATAAACAATCTTAGGATAAGAATTGCCATGAGAGGAAAAAGAGGTATCAGCCCACTGATAGCTACGGTATTGCTGATTGGCTTCTCAGTTGCCTTGGGAGTCATGATCATGAGCATCACCCAGCCGTTGATCACGAGCAACTGCGACGACGTCACGATCAAGAACGCGAATTTCTGCAAGTCTGGAAACGCCCTGTACCCGTTCATCGAGGGCAAGGAAGGCAAGGAGGTCTGCCTGAATTATAAGGTCGAGTTCGAC
>JAZDID010000114.1:0-2672 GCA_043805315.1 Nanobdellota archaeon
ATGCAACAGATCACTGTCCTCATCCCCTGCCTGAATGAAGAATTGACCGTCGGAAACGTGGTCAAGGATTTCAAGAGAGAGCTGCCTTCTGCAAAGATCATCGTCTATGACAACGGCTCGACAGACAGGACTGTGCAGAAAGCTCTTGCAGCTGGCGCAGAAGTCAGGCACTGTTTCAAGAAAGGCAAGGGCAATGCAGTCAAGCAGATGTTCGAGGAAATAGAATCTGACATCTACATCATTGTCGACGGCGACGACACCTATGATGCGAAGTCTGTGCACAAGCTCCTCAAGCCAGTCAGGAGCCATGAGGCTGACATGGTCGTCGCAACGCGGATGAACGGCTTCCAGAAAGAGGAGAAAAAGCTCCTGCACAACCTCGGCAATAGGATCATCCTTTGGCAGATGCGCTTCTGCTTTCCGACGAGGATAACTGACCTCTTATCAGGCTACCGAGTCATGAACAGGGAGGTTGTCAAAAGCCTGAACCTGCTGAGCTCTGGCTTCACCATAGAGACTGAAATGACCATCAAGGCACTGGAGAACGGGCTCAAGATCAAGGAGATACCCTGTCCCTACAGGAAACGGCCTGCAGGCTCGAAATCAAAGCTCTCCAGCTTCACAGACGGCTGGACCATCCTCACCCAGGTCCTCAGCCTGTTCCGTGACTATCGGCCGATGCAGTTCTTCCTGATCTTCTCGATCATTTCCTTCTCGGTCAGCGTGGGATTCGGCATCAATGTGCTTTTTGAGTATGCGCGCTTCCACACCATCCACAGGTATGGCTCGATGATATTCGGCTTATTCTTCCTGCTCCTGACGATCCTGTTCATCATGATGGGATTCATCGGCTCGAGCATCCACGCCTCGAAGATAGAGATGCTGAACCTGATGCAGAACATTCGAAGAAGGCTGTGAGTTCTTAATTGTAATTCTATCTCACTATCTTAATTATAGCGCTCAAAATGCACATGCTCTTTGGGAAACCCATTCTGCAGGAGCAATTGGCATGCCTGCATGACCATGTCTTTCAGGCCGCAGATGTACACGTCAAGCTCTTCTTTCTTGCTGAAAAACCTGTCGAGCTTGGTCTGGACATATCCTGACTCTCCTTGCCAGCCCGGCTCTGGCCTGCTTAAGGTGACGAGCAGGTGGAAGTTCGAGTGCTTTCTTGCCAGCGCAAGGAATTCTTCCTTATAGATGATGTCAAATTCTTTCCGCACGCCGAGCACCAGCCAGATCTCTTTCTGCATGCCTTTTGCGAGCGCGTAGGTTATCATGCTCCGCATCGGCCCGACACCTGATCCAGTCGCGATGCACAGGATGTCCTGCTCAACAGGCTCTTTGAGAAAGAAGATACCAAGAGGCCCTGCAATGCCCACAGGTGTCCCGGGCTGCATCGTGTGGATTGCGTTGGAGACAACTCCCTGGGGAACCCGGGTGATGCAGAACTCGAGCATGCCTTTTTCAAGCGGGCTTGAGCAGATGGAGTACGGCCTGAACAGGCGCTTGCCCTCTCCAGGAAGAGAGATGTTCACGAACTGGCCTGGCTTGAACTCAAAGTCTTTGCCGTCGAGCAGCCTGAACCTGAACGTACTGACTGAAGGCGTGTCTTTCCGCACTGATTCCAGGACAGCATCGAACCGTTGGATTGGCATGAGAGGATGTGTTTGCTCGAGGTATAAAAAGGTTTGGGTTCAGTCGTACGCCTCGTCAATCTCATCCATTATTTCCTGAGTGCTTTTATCGAAGTGCAATGTATTAAATGTTTTCCTTACTTTCTTCATGCTCTTCTTTAGCAGTTCTCTGTCCATACTTGAAGTGTATATCTGCAGTTCATCAATTTTTCCTTTTTTCTGTTTTGAAAGGTGGCTGCGGAATTAGCCAAGAAAAAGAGGTCACTCACTAAAGAAAATTTTAAGAAAATAAAAAAACTCTTCAGCTCATGCAGCCTTTGCTTCGTACTTTCCGATTGCGGCGACGCATTTCTGCTTGCCTTCCTCGACAATCCGTTCGATTTCCTGCGCGTTCTGTGTGCTCATTTCCCGGAGCGCGGTGATAATCTGGCGCGTCTCTGTCTGGAAACTGACGACTGCGTCGACGAGCATTTGGACAGATGCGGTATTCAGCGAGGGGCCGTAGCCTGCCTGGAGCCCTGCTTTCTCCAGCTCTCTTCCCATAGCTGCAATATCTTCGAGTCCTTTGTTCACTCCTTCTGTCATTGCTTCCGAGGTCCTGGTGAGCTCATGAAGTCCGAACTGAGACGTGTAGACTGCGTCCATGGTCGTGAAGACATGCTCGTTTGTGGTGAAGAACGTGATAATTTTTCTGTGGACCTGGTTCTTCACATCGTGAGTCTGCTTGAGTTTCATCACCAACACTTCTCCTACATTATACCCTTCTTTCAGGTTGTTGGCGACGTCGAGGATGAGCTGGTACCTGTTGTCCTCCTGGTCAAATGTGCGCTGGGATTTGTCCCTTTCAAGCTCGAGCAGTGACTTCTCAGCCTGGTCAGTCCCTGCATAGGTTTTTACGACTTCTGCAGTTCTGGTGAGCTCTTGCTGTGCCTGGTCAAGGTTCCCCTTTTGGGTCTGGAGCACTTGCAGGGCCAATCCTTCGGCATCCTTAAGCGCAAATCTGAAATCCATATAAGAGTTCATGATTACATTCTC
>JAZDID010000115.1:0-2795 GCA_043805315.1 Nanobdellota archaeon
TATTAATTTTTTGTTTTCTTATTGTTTTTTATGTTTTTTTCGCGCTTTATGCTTAGTTTTGGAGAAGCCTTTATAAGCTTTGTGCAAAATAAGCTTATTTCCTGGCGATGAGCATGAAATGCTGGCTGATGCCAACAATGCTAGGGTCAGTACAAGTCTTAAGGTGAGTTTCGTGAAGGATTTTGTTGTATTTTCTCATCTTGTAGACCCGGTTATACCTTCTTCTAATTGGCGAGAACATGCCTTCAAGCCCAACCATTTCAAGTATCTTAGCCTTGTGCTCAAATTCAGCTCTTAGCTCTTCAGGAGAATAGAAGTGCGATGCAGTAAATCCCCAGCCTCCGAAATAATCCCCTGTGGTTGTGAACTTTCTATAAACATCCGGAGCTTTAAGCATCTCAGGATATAACTGGTTAGTTGAGTTTATGCAGACATTCAGCCTTCCTATCACTGAGACGAATATCGGAGCATTTTTCTTAGCTACACGCACGAGCTCCTTAGCAGCCTTCTCCCTATTTTTCTTATGCACAAGGTGGGAGAGTGGCCCTCCTAAGCAAATGACTGCATCAAAGCTGTTATTATCGAACATACTAAGATTATCAATAGAGCTTTCCACTATCTGCTTGATTTTCTTCTCTAAGCCTTCTTTCTTGATATTTCGCCTTGCAATACTAAGTAATTCGGGTGTCAGGTCAAGCAGCACGATATCATATCCTCTTTTTGCGAGTTCAATGGTGTATCTTCCAGGCCCTCCGCCAGCATCCAGTATAAGGCCTTTTTTCGGAAGATATCTATTAAGAAAATGCATGGTAGTATCTATCTCTAATTGATGATAAGGATCTCTAGCCAGTCTCTTCCATTCTTTCATCCCGTAGCCTGTGTAAAAGTCTTTGACTGTTTTCTTGACCATTATAGTCGTGAAGAATGAAGCATTTATATGATTTTTCTTTCCTAATACTCTATCTGCTTGCCGCTGAACATGGAAGTAATTCTTACCCTGCCTGTGCCTTCCACAACTTCGCCTATGGCTTCGTATCCTGGGTTTTCAGATATCAATTTGTTGGCATCGCTCTTGTCCATTCCGAGAATGAACCCTATTCCGCAGTTGAAGGTCCTGTACATATCCTCATCAGAGACTCCTCTGCTGAAAATCTCGTCAAACACTTCCTGAGGCTCGAGGCTGTGGTGGCGGGTGATGGCTGCGTCAAGCCCTGGAAGCAGGTCCTTGAGCTTGGTGTAGGCTCCTCCTGTGATGTGCATCATGCCGTGGATGTCATATTCCTTGTTCAATTCCAATATCTCTTCCAGGTATATCCTTGTTGGCTCTATGAATTCAGGCCTGAACTCATCACCAAATTTCTCTCTTACCTTGGTGAATCCATTGGAGTGCAAGCCATTGCTAGCCATGCCTATGAGAGCGTCTCCTGCCTTGAACAAGTTACCTATTGGCTTTTGAATGAATCCGCTCAAGGTGATGCTGATGTCCATGCCGCGAATATTGTCATGCATGGAGGTTTCTCCGCCTGTCATGGCAATCTTCCTCTTGACGCACTCATCTGCAAGAGTCTCCACAATCCGGATGATGGCTTCCCTGTCATCTTGCGGTATCATTATGTGGTTGCTGAGCTTGTAGGGAGTGGCTCTCATGATGGCCAGGTCATTGAGGTTCATGGCCAATGCATCAATGGCTGCGTTGCTGAAGCTCCTTTGCTGCCAATGGTAGAACCCCTTGGTGCCGATGCCGTCAGTGTGGTCGATGTCAAATTCATCCCGGGATAGTTTGTGCCTGATCAAAGGATAGGTCCCGGCGCTTACGCTAACATAGGGAGTGTCCCATGTTCTTTGGATTATCTCCAGAATCTGCTTCTTGTATGGTTTGGCCGGATCGTACATAATAATAAAGGAAAATAGAAGAAGTTATAAATCTTTTTCAAAAAGCAAGCTTAGGGCTCTTGCCTTTCAACGCTAGCCTTGCTAGTTCTTGTTCTTGTCGCCTACCTTGGGCAATGGTATAGGCGGAGGAAGGTTCATGTCCTTGCTCAGGATGAGTGCCTGCACATTGCATTTCACAAGCACGTTGTTAAGCACATTGGTCATCATTTCCCTCTCTATCTTCTTGTTCTTCTTCCAGTTCTTGATGGCTTCCTCAGCCTTGTCCTTTTCAAGCAAGTAGACGACTTCCCCTTCAAGGTTGATCTTGCCGATGTCAGGCTCATATGTTGACGAGAACTCAAAGTCCATCTTCAGGGCTCTCCTGGAAGAGTCTATGTTGAGCTTGCTCTCCTCAAGGTTCTTGATGCCTACGTTGTTGTTGATGCTGACCTTTCCCTTCACAGGGTTCTTCTTCTCCACTAACATCTTGGTAAAGCTGAATCCGATCACAGTCATTATTTACACCTCGTATTGTTGTTCCTATTATTATTCTTCCCAAGAAAGAGCAGGCTCTTTTTAAAGGTTTCTAAATCGCTTGTTGTTGTTTTGCTAGTTTCAATAAAAGTTTTAAATAATAGAACCATTCTTCTGACTGGGTGATAACCAATGCTTGAGATAGAGACAACTTATCTTGCTAAATATTTGCCTAAAGGGCTCGAGAACTGTAGGTCAGATGAAATAATCGACATTTACATTCCAAGATCTGCAGTTCATCCTCAGATAAGAATAAGAAAATCCGGGAATCGGTTTGAAATCACTAAGAAGCAACCAGTTGATAGTGAGGATAGAACCCATCAGCATGAGCACACTATACCCCTGAACAAAGATGAATATGGTGCGTTGGCCAAGATTGAGGGAAAACA
>JAZDID010000116.1:0-7229 GCA_043805315.1 Nanobdellota archaeon
AGTATATAAAATAGAAAAATTTATATATTATAGCATCCCTGCACTGCACATGAAGCGGAAGGTCATCCAATTGGCTGGGAAAACCCTCGTGGTCAGCCTGCCCAGCAAGTGGGCGCGGCAGAATAACGTCAAGAAAGGCCAGGAAGTGGATGTTGAAGAGAAAGGCCATGACCTGCTCATTAAGACTCAGAGCGTGCCCGAGGAGATGAAGAAAAGCTTTGACGCGAAAGGCATCTCTGAACGCGTCTTCCGCTGGTCTCTCTCGAGCCTGCACAAGCAGGGCTATGACGAGATTGAAGTCCTGTTCGACAATCCGAAAGTCCTTGAGTGGCTGGATGATTTAGTGAAAAACCTGTTCATCGGCTTTGTCATCGTCGACCAGTCCGGGAAGCGGTGCCTGGTTAGGCGGATCAGCCAGGAGATGGATAAGGAGTTCGACACTGCCCTGCGCAGGGCCTTTCTCGTGACCATCTCCCTTGGCGAGAGCATGATCGAGCTCTACAAGAAAAAAGAACGGGTGCGGTTCGCAGAGCTCGTCAGCCTGGAAAAGACCAACAACCAGCTCACAAACTTCTGCGAGCGGATCTTGAACAAGATGGGGCATCCGGACCCGAAAAAGACCTGCTTCTATTATGCCATCGTCTGGAACACTGAGAAGATCTGCGACGACCTGAAATATTTCTGCAAGTACATTTCATTATCCAAGAACAAGAAGATCAGGTTCTCAGCAGATGTGCTCACGTTCTTGGAGCACGCGATCAAGTTTTTCAAAGACTTCTATGCAATTGTCTACAAGTTCGACTTCAGGCAGCTCGAAGCATTGAACGAGGAACGAAAAAGGTTCCTCCGAGAAAAGGAGAAGTATCTCAAAGCAAAGACGCCGGAAGAAATCGTCTTGTTGGACTATCTGCTCTCATTCATCATCAAGATCGACGAGTATTCCGCATCCATGATTGCGGTGAAGATGGAGTAATTTTGCTTATTTGAAATAATGCAGATATTCACCAAGCGCGATCCTGAGCTGATGATAATTCTCTTTGTATGTTTCGTAGAATGTTCTATAGTTGTGTTCAATATCATCAATTGACTTTAGGGCATTATGCACAATAATTTTCCTGTGCTCTCCCATCTTCTCTCTGCCAGGCTGGCTCCAGGCTGTTGACAACGCAATAGACCGGTGAACAATCGCATTGAGATAGCCTAAGATGAATCTGTCCTTGTCCTTGATGACCTCTTTTCCATAATAGCCGTTATATGAAGAGATGTAGGAGCTGATGACCTGCATTTTCTGCTCAAAAGAAAGATACGGCCCGTATTCCATAAGATTCACCAGGTCAAACTGGATCGGAACAAGGGCAGTGTGGTCATTGTCAATGCAGCAGATCCTTGACTGCGAGAGGATCCAATTCTCTGGATGCGCATCCTTGTTGAATACATACACCGCGTCATCCAAAGATCGTAATACAGGAATATAATTTTCCACAAACCTCTGCTGCAATGCCTCTGGCAGAAAAAGAGTCTTGCTCTGCAGCCTGTCCTTTGCATGTGCCAGAATATCCTCTCGTTCTTGAGTTGGAGAATATGGGAACCGCGCATGGATGCAGGCAAGAAAATCTGAGATATGCACGATACTCTCAAACACGTCCTTCTTTTCTTGTATCCTCTTCCAGAGCGTCTCACCTTCCGCGCGTTTCATGACATAGATCATCTTTTGCTTACCCTTGACTAGGGCTTCCAATGAGGTGACATGCTCAGCAGCACTATAAAAGGGATGGCCCTGCAATAATCCCTGGATCTTCTGTGTATTTTCCAATTCAGGATCAGCACCCGGCAATGCGTCTTTCTCTTTGAAGATGATGACATTCTGGGTAAACGCGCTTCCTTTCACATAGACTTTATGGCTGGTCTCGCCAATCTGCTCTGGCCGCAATTCAGGGCGTGCTATGATCTTCCGGACAACACCCTGCCACTCGCTGTCTTTCTCCTTATCCTGGATTGCTTCCAAAAACAATGCATTGAGCAGTCCGTAATCGATTTCCCGGCCATCATGAACATGCTCACTGATCTCAGCGCAGCGCTTGAAGAAATATTTGGAGGACTGGAAATTGTCCTCGTCGCCGATGGTGAGGTAATGGGATGCTAACCTGATGTTCAGCCGAAGGTTATCAGGGTTTGCCTGTACGCGCTTCTCCAATGTGTAGAGCTCTCTTTTCGCGCCTATCTTTGATTGGAACCTCAAGAAAGGGGTTGTCTTCTGTTTTGGATGAGTCATATAGAGCTCAAGCTCTTTGAAAGCAGCGTCATAGTTATGACCCTTCAGGTATTCTCCCATGAGCGAAAGATGGAGGGTGGGTAACCAGTGCGCATGCTTCTCAAGGACTGCCAGTTTCTTTTCTTTCTTTGCTGAAGCCCGTGTATAATCTTTTGTATAGCTCAAGAGCCTCATGTTCTCCTTGTTCGTGAACAATGACGAGGTGACTGATCCGACTTTGTAGATGGCATAGCCGAGCAAGACTGTTGCAGTCCCCAACCGCAAGAGTGTCGAGCCAATCTCAGTAAACGCCTTGTCTACAAGCTCTCTCTGCGCCAGCGTTGTTGGAATTCCGTCTGTAGTATGGTATTTCAAGCCAGAAGTCACATAATATCGCAAGAACAGATCAGATAACTTGACCAGGTTTCTCGCCAACATCTGCGGCACTCCCATGAGCAAGATGGTCCCGGAAGAGAGCACTGCACCGATTGTATTATCTCTCGTCCAGGGCTTTTTTTCCTCACTCTTCTTCTGCACAATCTTTCTCTGCTTCCTGCGTTTGGAGATTGCATGCATGCCGTGAATGACATTGGTTGTCCAGTACCAGAGCGGAACAGTGAGCGTTGCGAGAATGATCTGCAGCTGCTGATGATCCGGTTCAGGATAGGTCAGCGTGTGATTTCCTGCATCAACCAACAGGTAGGCGAACACTCCTCCTGCAAGGCTTTCAAGATAAAGCGGCAGGCGTTCTCTGTGAAACCTCCACGTCTTGAATGTTGGCGCAGCAATCCTCTCTGCCGCAATCTCCTGAACCTTATCATCGATGCTGCCTTGTTCAGTGGAAGATCTCATGTTTATGCTCAATTTATCAAAATCTTCAGTAACCGTTTGCAGCGCGCTGGGAATGTTTCAGGCTGCACTGTTCCGCGCTCATAGGTATAATACGTATAATCCCAGAATTTGGCCGGCGCGTCATACCATGCGTAGTTTGGGATGAATGAGAATTCTACTATGCCAACCTTCTCAGGCAATGGCTCTCGCACAGGATCCTTCCTTTTCTTTGAAGGCAGGGTATATTCACGCATCCATGTGCTTGGCGCATAATTCTCAATAGGTTTATACGTCGAGTCTGCCATCTCCTCGACAAAGCTTTCAAGATTCCAATAGATGCCAGGAACAGGAATCCTCTGGTCGTCTTTCTCAAGCAGATAAGCTAGGCAGACACTCTGCACTTCCAATTCCGCTCCGACATGTTCAGTGCATTTCTCAAGATAGCTGAATTCGAGAGTTCCCATCCTTCCATTCTTGTTCCCCAGCTGGTCGACAACATAATTGAACTCCTTCCCTTTCCAGCCTCTCGCAAACGTGGAAGTGCCCATATAGGACAAGTACACTGCGAGTGTACCGATAAATATCCGTTTCCCCCAGCTCATGCTCCTCGAGAATCAGTCCTTATTTAAAAATATTTATATTTACTACTTGAGAAAAGCAAAAAAGTTGCTATAAAATACGGTTGCATGCTTCGCTAACAATTGAGCGCACCTATGCACGGATAAGATCCAGCAGCTTGTCATGCAACAACCCATTCGTCGCCAGAATCGAAGTCTTTTTCAGCGGCAATGGTTTTCCCTGAAAGTCGCTTGCCTTGCCGCCAGCCTCTTCTACAATGAGCCATCCTGCAGCAAAATCATGGGGGCTGGTGAGAGGGTGAAGATAGCCATCTATCCTGCCGCACGCCAGATAAGCCAGACCCAGGGCTTGAGTGGATATTTTCCGTGTTCCATAACACGCGGTTAAAAGATTTCTTGAGATCCGCATCCTTGTCTCGATATCTTCATTCCTGAAATCAAAGTCGACAATCGCATCTTTGAGAGTATTAATTCTTGAAACGTGCATTCTCTTGCTGTTGAGGAATGCCCCTTTTCCCTTCTCTGCAAAGAATAATTCATCACGGAATGGGTCGCAGATCGCTCCAAGCACTGGTTTCCTGTCCTTGACAAGGGCGATGCTCACTCCTGCCAAAGGGATTCCCCGTGAATAGTTCGTCGTGCCGTCTATGGGATCTATGTACCAGGTGAACGAGGATTTTCGATCTATCGTGCCGCGCTCCTCAGAGATGATCGTGTGCTTCGGGAATTTCTTCTGGATCATGCTGATGATTTTCTTCTCGCACGCGATATCCACTGCAGTCACGCGGTCTTTCGGTGTTTTCTGGGAGACAGAGAACTCCTTCTCATAGTTCTCGAGCATGATCTTTCCTGCAGCGAGGGCTGCCAGCCTGATGGTGTCTCTCATCATGAGCCATGAGCAAGGATACATTTATAAGTTTTTTCAACAAAGCTTATAAATCCCTCCTGGTTTTTTCCTGTCATGTCAAAGTACACGCTTTCCCTGCAGGAATTGTTTGACAAGGCGAAAGAGCGCGAACTCAACAAACAATATGCGGAAGCCATCAAGATCTACCAGGACATCATCAGGCAGAACCCCAAGTACAAGCACGCCTATACCTCATTGGGAAACTGCTATGTATTCCTGAAAGACAGCGCGCGGGCCATCAAGGCGTTCAAGAAAGGCATCCAGCTGACCGGAGACATCCACGCGTGCTTCAACCTCGGCATCCTCTACTTCCATGTGAAGATGTACAAGAGGGCAGCGGAACAACTGTCCCAGGTGGTCAAGAGGGTCGAGAGCAAGGAGGCCTACCTCTTCCTGGCAAAATCCCTGTTCATGGACAAGCAGTTCGAGGAGTCCGCGAAAGTCCTGAAAACAGCGTATGACAAGACAAAATCACCGGAATTCCAGGAGATGCTGGAAAAGCTGAAAGAACAGAGGCTTGTTCTCGAAGAAAAGTTCCCTGGCGAGAAGAAAGTCCTGGACATGATACAAAAAAATCCTCACGTCCTGAAATACTACAACATGCTGACTGTGCATTATCTCAGGAACAACCAGGTTGAGAAGGCAGAGGCAATACTCAAGCAAGCTGTGGAGAACAACCCGGAGAACATCATCGCCTCCACGAATCTTGCAGGCTTTTATTTCGACCGGAAGAAATTCTATGAGGCAGCGCAGCTATTGGAAGCGGCGGTAAAGCTGCATCCTGAAGACGCGAGCGTGGAAGCCATCAACTGCCGGGTGAACCTTGCCCACGCCTACATGAGCCTGGGAGAGAAGAAAAAAGCGGTCAAGACATTGGAAAAGGCCATCAGCCTCAACCCCCCGAATGTCAACATCCTCAAGCAGATGCTCACAGAGATCAAGGGAGACTAGCGCAGAAAAATTTATATGTTTAGTTCATCAGCAACCACTCCATGAGTGCCAAAGACCTCGATAAGATCAAGGACTGGCTCAAGCAGAAAGGCCTGAGCAGCAAGCTCTTGAAGTTCTGTGATCAAAAACTCCTGGTCAAGCTGAACCCGAAAGAGATTGCAGACACGCTGTTCTGGTGCCGGATGGGCCTGGAAGAGACGTTCAATTTCAAGAAAGAGAATATTCAGGAAGCCATCGCGCGCTATGAGCCAAAGGAATTCATCCAGCACAGAGGCGTGTATCTCTGCATCCACTGCGGCACAGACATTCTCTTGGAAGAGCTGAACTTGATTGGGAAGCTGATCAGCGAGAAGCTGAACTATCCTGGCATGAGATGGGCGTTCATCAAAGACCCGAAAGAGAACTCGCGGGTGAAGGTAATGGTAGTGCGAGTGGGGTGAGGTAATTAACAAACTTTTTAAATCTTGACAGATGAACAGGAAATATGAAAATCGTCTACATCTACCTGGTCATGAAGATCATCACTGCAGGCCTGTTCATCATCGCAGGAATCCTGATCTGGATCTATCCGAGCCTGCTGCAGAAGATAGTCGCGGCAATACTCGTGATCACCGGCGCTTTCATCATGTTCTCACGGCCGACAGTCTCGTATGCGAATTTCAGGACATGAAGAAGAAATGTGCATTATCTGTCAGGAGTTTCATTGCGTGTCTTCAAGAGGTTGCGAAACCCAGGAGTCCACTCGTCAGAGATCATGAGGACAGAGTCCACAGTGCGGATGACCTGGGGGAATGCTTTTTTCGCTTCTTCGATGATCTGGTAATATTCTTGGTAACTATCGACGACAAGTTCAGGTTCGATCTGCCACAGGTTCCTGATGTAGTAGTGGATGTTTGTCAGCCGAGAGAAGTGCTCAAGAAGCCGATGCTCGTCTTCTTTTGAATACTTGTCCAGTTTAATAATTGCCTTATAAAGGTCAAGGCCGAGAATGCGCAGATTGACGCCAATCCGGTACTGGATGATGACGCCCAGTGTCTCGAGACGTTTGAGACGGGCATGCACGACTGTGTGTGATGATCTGACTTTTTCTGCGAGGACAGTGAGGGGAATGCGCGCGTTATTCACGATCTCTCCGAGTATCTCATAGTCGAGCGGGTCGAGCTTGTTCTCCACAACTTCTCCAGCGAACATTGTTGGCGCCGAGATGGTGCCCGTGAAATACATTTTAGGATATTGCTTGACGTCAAGAAGTGCGTCCCCGTACTCATCGATGATGAGCTCGTTGAACTCGCTGATGAGCTGGTTCTTGAGTTCGAAGAACTCGTAATCCCCTCTGGTGAAGACACCGAAGATGAGGTCCCAGCTTCCTGAGCATTCACCCATCCAGTAGACGATGCCAGACTCCTTGAGCCAGGTGAAGAGCCGCTGTTTTTCCGAGGGGATGTTGCGCAATTTCAAGTAGACCTTATAGATCTTGTATCCCATCTTGTGCGGGTTGATAGCTGCATTGAAGCTCGTGATGATGCCTTTCTCGACAAGCTTGTTGATCCTATATTCTACTGCCTGACGTGACTTCCCCACTTTCCTTGCGAGGATGGTTGCAGGAATCCTGCAGTCCTTGTCAAGCTCTGAAAGGATCTTTCTGTCTGTCTTGTCCAGCTTGATTTTCGTTATTTCAGGCATTTTTAAGCATTATTCATCTATTATTTAT
>JAZDID010000117.1:0-16741 GCA_043805315.1 Nanobdellota archaeon
AAGAGTACGAAAAAGGTGCAGAGGTCAAACAAAAACAAGAAAAAAAGAAAAAAACAAAAAAGGTCAAGGATTTACGTCTCGACTTTCAGGTTGGCCTGCCTGTCTACTCTTCGACTTCCAAAATAATCTTCCCTTCAGCAAGGTTAGGATGAAGACGAATTTTGGCATTTTTCCCATCCAAATTGAATGTCCTGCTTACTTCTTTGGGAAAGGTCATGCCGATGCTATTCCCTATCCGCAAGGGTTTTTTTACATATTCCTTCTGGAGACGCCGCGCTTCAAGCTTCTGGATCGCCTTCATGGTGAGCTCTTCGGTGAATATCTTCTCTTTGCACTTCGGACACTGCATTGCCTCAAACTGCTCCCCTTTATAGGTGACCGTACATGGTCTCAATTCCGTTTTGCAGGTTATACAGGTTGTCATAGTCTTCCTCTCTTCATGATGACGGTCAGGACGCGGATTTTCTCCTCGTCCCGAATGCATATTGCTCGAATAGTGAGGTTGTCAGGAAAGTAATGATGAAAGGCGACGCGCCCTTTCTTACGCTGTTCTTGCCTTCCACACCTGATAGTCATGTACAACCGTTGTTTTGCCTCATCAGGGGCAAGTCCGAAACGCTCACCACGCTTAGCCATCCTAAAAAGCGCATGGGCGCTCAGGTGAATCTTCACACCAACGACACCCCAGAAGCAGAGCCAGTATATATAATTTTCGGATTAATTAATAATTTAACCAATTTGTTCATACTAAAGAGAAGGAAACAGATTTTATAAGCCTTGCCAAGAAAAAACCGCAGAGATCACGACGAAGATGGAAAAAGTCCGGCAAGAACAATGAATAGAATACAAAAGGCAAACAAAAACAAGAAAAAAAGAAAAAAACAAAAAAGGTCAGGATTTATACTTCAACTTTCAAGTTGGCCTTACCTTGGACTTGATGTGTTAATGTTTCTCCCGAAGCCTTATAAGTTATTGTAAAGTCTGTCACGGCATTCCCTGAAAATTTTTTTGTGCCAGTTCCACCTGCACCATCGCCATCACATTGAGTGAAGATAATGTCTCCCATGGATTTACCAGTTCTTAATAAGGTTAGGGGTGTTGTATAAAGGACATTGCATTCTGTCGCATTACAACCACCAGACCAAGTTCCAACACTATTTGCAACAGTGGGAGTTGCACACAAGATTGAACTTGTATCTCCTGAAAATCTAACTTCAATATTTTCAATGTCACTTCCCAAGTTATTTAATAATGAGAATTGCATCCCGTTGGCTGTCGCCTTCGAATCTTTGCACCCAAACCCTGCTCCGACTGTACACGAGCTTGGCAAGATATTCTTCGGGCTCAAGACTCCAAAGTACGCCAATGCGCCTATTGCTGCCAGTACGACCAGGATTGCCCAGCCGTAGGTCATTAAGAATTCCATTGCTGCTTGTCCTTTTTTCCTCATTTATTTCACCTCATCACGTAAATAGGAAAACTAGATTTTCCTACCAAATACCAGTATAGGTTATTCCTGAATATACTCCTTTTTATAGTTTTCGGTTTTGTCGAGGCAGAGGGCTGATTAATCATGCATATTTTTCACCTTTTGTGGAAAAAACAATGTTTTTGGAGCAGAGCGCATATAAATCCTGAACAACTATCATCTCTTATGCAAGGGTATTACCTAGACACTGCTATCTGGATAGATTACTATCAGATGAGAGGATCAAGAGGGAAAGCCGCACTCAAGTTCATGAAAAGCGCGATTAGAAAAGACGATATGATTGCCTACTCAGATCAAGTAATCAAAGAGCTCCGCCAGCTTGGCTATTCACCTGAAATCATCAACAACATGTTCAGCATCGCAAAACCCGACCATCTGATCAGGATCCATGCTTATCCTGAAGAAATCGAAGAAGCGATCCGGATTTCAAGAAAAAGGGGTTTGCCAAAAGGAGATGTCATCCATGCGATCCTCGCAAGAGACAACTATTTGCAGTTTGTGACAAGAGACCAACATTTTGCGCAGCTGAAGGACATCAGTGACGCGAAAAGACCTGAGAATCTTTTCTGATCTCCTTCTCCAATTCCTCAAATGCTTTCTCACGAGCCTTATGCAATTGCTTGTCTGTCGTCTTTATTTTCGACGCGCCATACAGCCGGTCTACTTTCCTGAGCCGCTCCTCTTTCTCGAGCTCGCTCATCTTGTCCCGGATCGCCTCGCGGATGAACTCTGTCTTGGTCGTATAGCGGTGCCGCTTCATCATCTGCTCGATGTCCGAAAGAAATGCGCTCTCCAATTTCAGGCTGATTGCTTTCATGGTAAGACCAAGTAATACTAGGTAATATTTAAATCTTGCGGTAGAAAATTCGGAAATACTGTTTCTGAGTAGTTCAGAACATCCCGCCCAGCATCGAGTCCAGTATCCACAGCGCGAAGAAATACAGCACAATAGCGATGATGACGAAGATCGGGATGAACTTCAGGCCTTCCTTCACATTCCCTTTCCTGATGATGTTGATGATGCTTGCCGAGAACGTGCAGGTGATGGCCAAGGCAGCAATGCTGAAGAACTTGAAGTCATTGATATTGACTGCCTTCGCATTGAAGTTCAGCGAGAGCCCGACACTCCCTGAAGACGCTCCCAGGTCAATCCCGGAAACGACCTTCTGGATGATATTCGCGAGCGTCGTGCTCAATGCGAATAAGAACGGGGCAGCGACCACTGAGGCAAACGTGATAAAAATGACATAGGTCATGACATTCGCTGCCATTTCCCGCTTCATCAGCCGCAATTCCTGGATATTGATAGCTATTCTGTTCAATAGCTCAGCCATCTGCCCTCCTGCATCAAGGCCTTCCAAGAGCAGGTTCACTGTCCTCTTGAGCATGACAGAATCGTACCTGTTTGAGAACGTCCTGAGCGCCTGGCCAAGGTCTTCGCCTGCGATGGTCGCTTTCGCAACCTCTTCAATCTCATGGGACAGGATGCCGAACTGGGGCCTGACCGCGAACCACAATGCCTTGTCCAAGGGCATGCCTGCACTGATGTTGGCAGAAGTCAATTGCAGGAAGTCAGGCAGCACGGCCTCCAAAGCCAGTGTCCTGTTGAAGATCTTCAAGTCCAGGAACACATACACGACGAGGAAGCTCATGGCGATGAGCACGCCAAAAATCCCTGTCCACACTGCGACGATCATGACTGTCGGCCCCAGCGGGCCAGGCCTATTCACGATAGCGACAAGCAGGAGGAATAATGTGATGAGGATGCAAGAGATGATGACAAAGGTGAAGACATTCTTGGTCAGCTTGAACTCGTTCACATGCTCATAGCCTGCCCTGTCCAGGTATTTCCTGAGCAGCTGTCGATTCTTGAGATGCTCTTTTTTCTTCTGCTCTTTCAGGGCATTGATGCCAATCCTGGCAAACTCGTCTTCGTACCTTGTCTTGGGCCGCTTGAAGAGCGCGAGCCACTGGTTGGAGATGTTCTGGACCTTGCGCAATTCCTCCTTTTTTGGCTGGTCAATCTTTTGCACTCCTTCCTTGCCTGGAATTGCCAGTGCTGCTGGCGGCTTCTCGTCCAGCTTGCCTTTCGGCATCTCCACCTCTTCTTTTTTTTTCTTGAATGGGATGACTGCCATGGTGACCACTCTCAAATATCAACTGCAGGCCTTGAGCTCCTGATGACTGCCAAGAACATGAATTGTATAAAAGCCATGACGATGAGCATGGTGACGAGGACGCCGAGCGTGAGCTGGAACCCGATGAAGGTCGCCATGACAATGAGCATGACAATGCCCAGGCTCGGGATGATGATGGCGATCATCATGTAGAACATCGCCAGCGGGTTCAGCTTTCTTCCGTATTCCTTGACCGCGATCTGCTGCTCCCGCACGATCTGCTCGATGACCCTGTTCAGGGAATTGGTCACGTCAGCGCCGGTCTTCATGGAATTCAGGACCTGCCAGAGCAGCTTCCGCAAGTCAGAACTAGGAGTCATGATGATCGTCTCATTCAAGGCATCTTCGAGTGTCGTGCCGAAATCGACTTTCTCCACGATCTCACTGAAGTAGATGCCGACATACTCATAGCTCTTCGCCATGTTCTGGAAGCACTTGTACACCGGGACTCCTGACTCGAGCTCGATGATCATGAACCTGCCTGCGAACACGATCTCCTTGTTTATCCTTCCCTTGATGACCTCGATCTTGTTGTCCACAGCCCGGATGAAATACATGAAGGACATGACAAACAGGAACGGGAAGATGAAGACGACCTTATAGCTCTTCAGGACTCCAAAGACGACAAAGAGCAGGGTCAAGGTCAAGAGAAGAGAGATGGTGATGGTCTTCTGGACATAGAGCTCTGGAGTGTCTGCGATGCGCGCCTGCCTCAGCTTCAGGGAAAGCGCGGGAACCCTTCGTGCGATCTTGCGGTAGATGAGCATTTTTTACCTGTTCAGTCCAGCTTTTTCCCTTTCTTGACACACGCAAGCAGGTTTTTCTTGTCAGTATAAAACTCGGCCATGACCCTTCCGACGTCATCCACTTCCTTGATGTCCAGCTTGATGAGATACTGAAGGATCACTTCTTTCTCTTTCAGATCGGATTTTATTTCAGCATCAGTGAATCCGGTATACAGCTTGAGGTTCGCGAAAAGAGATTTAGACTTGGCCACCCAGACCAGGCGGTCCTTCTTGTAATCGTACTGCATGAGCACATTCGGCGTAGAATCAGGAAGGATCTCCGCAATCTGGAACGTCCTCCGCATGCCTGTCCTCCTGTTCCTGAACTGCACGATGATCAGTGAAATCGCAGGCAGCATGATCTTCGGCACGTCGATAGGAGGGTTCGTCAATCTCTCCACTGTCTCCTGCGCGTTGTTCGCGTGGAACGTCGCATAGACAGAATGGCTGGTATGGATCGCCTCGAAGAGTGTCTCTGACTCTTTCTTCCTCCTGACTTCTCCGACGAGGATCCGGTCAGGCCTCTGCCTGAGCGAATTGACCAGGAGGTGCTCCATGTTCACCTCACCCTTTCCTTCAGCATTCGGCAGCCTCGTGTTCATGGGCACCCAATGCAGGAACTTCGGCAGCCTGATCTCCCGCGTGTCCTCGATAGAGATGATCCTTTGGTTGGGCGGGAAGAAGTTCGCGAGCACATTCAATGCCGAGGTCTTTCCAGAGGCAGTGCCTCCAGCGATGATGGCGGACAATTCGAATTCCATGGCCATCCAGATCAGGGCAGCAGCCTCGAGAGAAATGGTTTTGGAATTGATGAACTTCGTGATGGTCCAGGGATCCCTTGAGAACTTCCGCAGTGTGATGGTGTTGCCTGCTGTCGAGATCGGCATCAAGGTCGCGTTCGCCCGGTCGCCCTCGCTCATATGGGCATCCAACAACGGCTCGAGCACGCTGATCTGCCTTCCCACTCTCCTGCCGATGATAGAGGCATAGTGCTTGGTCTGCTCCTCGTCGCGGAGGAAGATGTTGGTCTTGAGCCAGCCATGCGTCTTATGATAGATCCAGATTGGCTCAGATGCCTGGTTGACGACGATCTCCTCAAGGAGGACATCACTCATCAATATCTCAATATTCCCCAAGCCAAGCGCTTTCGCGATGAGATAGCTTGAGAGGAATCCCTTGGTCTGTTCATCCACGTCAGGGAAATATTTCGCGACAAGCACTTCGATGGTCTCCTTGAACTTGTTCTCCACCATCTCCTCCTTCTTGACATCCATGATCTCAATGAGGCCAAGATTGATATTCTTGATGATCTCCTGCCTGATCTTCTCCAGGATGAACTCGGTTGTCCTGCTGATGCTCGAGATCTTGACTTCATAGATCGGAACAAACTCACCTCTCTTCTTGACCACATGGATCGTGATGGGGATATTGTTCGACTTGAACTCATAGCTGTCGATGATCTTCCCTTCTGAGGCGGGAGTCTCTTCTGCCAGCAATTCAATCTTCGGCTCTTCACTCACCCGCGGCTTTTCAGAAAGTGCCGGCTCGTCCTTTTTCTTCCCGATGAACCTGTTCAAGAAGTGGTTCTTCCGGCGGCCATGCTCATCTTTTTTCTCGGCAAGCCGTGCCAAAGGATTTTTCCCTTTCTGCCCCCCTTTTGTGTCTTTCATTTCAGGATTCACGCCGGGGGAAAGCTCTTTGGATTCCTTCCGCTCTTCGTTTTCGAGCAGCTTGCTGAAGAGCTCGTTCTCAGAGGTGATGCCTTCAACGCGCAGGGAATCAAGAGGTTTTTCCTGCACTGGTTTCAAGCCGTTTTTCTGAATTGCACCTTTATTGTTCAAATCATTCAGTTCATCCTTTGCAGCTGTTTTCCGAATTTCTGGCTTGTGCGAAGAACTTGCCTTTTTTTTCCTGCCTTTTTTTGCCATCAACCCACCTGAATGATAAAAAACCCTATTCTCATCAGGACAGCCAGAGTATATAAAGTTATGTTCCTACTCGGAAATGGACATCGCAAAAAGGTGATTGAGAAAAAAATATGTCAATGACTGCAGATGTTACTCCTTCAGGATATTCACCAGCTTCGCCAGATTGTCCTTGACTGCCTGCTTCTTTCCCTCGACATCATTGTATTTCTTGAGCAGCTCGGTGACATGCTTCTTGACCTCTGCAGATGACGAGGTGATGTTGAAGGTTTTCGCGCTCTCGATAAGGTCATCCATGTTCTTCTTGAGCTCTTCCTTGCCTGCCTCGATGGCATTGAACAGCTTGTCGATCTCCCCCTTCTTGGCGAAGAACTGGGCAAACCGCTTGGACAGCTCTTGGCCCTGCTGCGAGAACGCCTCGATGAACTTCTTCCGCTCCTTGATCTTCTCGATGATCTCGTCCTGCGCCTTGAGTATCTTCTCTTTCGAGCCCTCAGTCATCTCGATCAATGGCATGATGATGTCGCTCTTCCTTTTCTTGATCTCCTCTTCCACTTTTTCCGTGGTCTTTGCCAGGGTCTCGATCTTGCGCTCAGAATTCTCGATCGTATTCTTCTCCTCATCGATCCTCTTGTCGATGGCTTCGATGACTTTCGCCAACGCTTCCAATTTCTCCTTCAGCGCCTGCTCTTCATGCTCAAGGCTCTTCAAATCTGACTTCTCCTTGTCCAATGACACGCGCTCCTTGTCGATGGTCGCGATGATCTCGTCATATTTTTTCTGCTCGCCATGAATACGTTCGGCAGTCTCTGAGATGATCCTGTTGAAGGTGTCGCGCTGCTGCGCGATCTCCTGGTCCATGTTCTTCTTCAGATCCTCGAAATGCCTGATCTCGGTGAGCTGCCCCTGGATCTTGTTCATCTCATCCCCCAAGCCTGACTTGAGCTTGAGGAATTCCATCTTGATCTTCTCAAACACCTCTGTCTCTGCATCCAGCCGCGCGATGGCAGTCTCGACCTTCCTGACAAAAGCGTCCTTCTTGTCCTCATAATCCTGGGTCTTCTTCTCTATCTCCTTCTTGGAGAGCTTCTTCTCGCACAGGAACACCTTGGAAAGGGAATACTCGATGCTGATGATGCCCTCCTCCTCGAGAAAGTCAGCCCATTCCTCGATGACGACATTGTTCATTCCCGACTCTTTGGCAGCGTCATCCACAGAGATCCGCTTCCTCTTCTGGACAAGGTTGACAAGCTTGTCGACGCCAGTTTCGATATGTGCCATGCATACAGCACATTTTTGGCCCTTTAAATAATTTTCTGTCGGTATGACTCCATTGAGAAATTGTGACAATACACGCAGGCATTCTCATCCAAGAAAAAACTCTCTGAACATCCCTCTCTGTATTCTTCCTACAGACAAAAAAAGAGATGAAAATCTAGGAAGCTTCAAGCCAGCCCATATGGTCGCGCAAGGTCCGGGCATACTGGCTCTTGTCATTGATGTTCTGGTCTGAGTGCAGGTCGTTGGCAAGGAAGGGATTATCCAGGACATCCTTGATCCATGCCGCAAAATCATCCTTCTCTTGCCCTACATGGTGCTTGAACGTGTCCCAGGACATCCGATCGATCTCATCAGCCAGCTGCCGGAGGTTGTTGACAATCGCACCGTGGTTGATCCAGAACTCCCTGCCATGCTCACAGGGTGCCAGGCTTGTCTTTTTCAGCTCGTGAGGATTTGGTTGTTCCATACGCTCTTTCTGGAAGAGGTGGTTTATAAATATTTCTTTTTTCGCGAGAAACAGGAGAGAATGATGCATTCATGAATACCGCACTGCTTTATGAATGAAACGCTGCTCTTATGCAATGGTCTGGACTTTCTGTGCAACGCCTGGCTTGAGCCGCTCCACTTCCTTGATCCGCTTCTTGACCATGGCGACCAGCAGGTCCTTGTCGATCGTGGTGCGCATCTTCTTGCCCAGCTTTTTATCGTCCAACACTTCCTCGACCCAGTTGGCAAAGTCATTCTTCTGCTCGTTCACATGGTACTTGAAGACGTCAGCGTTCATGGCCTTGATCGTGTTCGCGAGCTCATAGATGTTCCTGATCAGGACGCCATTGCAGCACCAGAACACCCAGTCAGGCCTGCAGTCAGAAAGAATCTTTTCCTTGTTCTCAACCATATCTTCCACCCCTTTGTATCATATGCCAGTATGACAACTGAACCTTGTACGCACATATACGCGGGCATTAATAAATTTTACGGTTTGGCTGTCTTCCTGCCGCGCTGTTTTCTTTCCCGGTGTCCTTGTCTTCCGGCCTTTTCTCTGCCTTGGTTCTTTCCTGCCTCTCTTCGTTCTTTGCCCTTTCGTTCTTCTTCTGCATGACCCTGTTGTACGTTGTCCAGATGGTGTTTGGCTTGCGCTTGAGCAGTGTGGCGATCTCTGCGAACGAAAGGTTGTATGCTGTTTTCAGGTGGATGATGATGGATTCCAGGACCGCGTACTCGCGGGAGGCGAGGATTGCGATCGGGATAGCGTATGCTTTTTTTTCCGGCGCAAGAGTGTCTTTCCAGAAACGGTCCGGATGCTTCTTCGCTGCCTGCCTGAGCGTGGTGTAGATGGTCTGCACATCCCTGTTAAGCAGGCCTGATATTTCCTTCACTTTGAGATTCCTGTTCTCCTTGAGATACTTGACGATTGTTTCCAGAGAGCTGAGCTCTTTTGAGAAGACAGTGGTTGGGATGGTGACGACCTCTTGGGTTTCTTTTTCTCCTTTTCTTTTCAACAGGCCTGCAATCTCGCTTTCAGAAAGCTTGAGCTCAGTTCTCAGATAGCCTATGAAGAGCTCTGCAAGATCATGGCCAGCATCTGGTTGAGGCTCAGTTGACATATTATAAAATCGCTGATTTACTATTAATAGGTGGGTGAAATAGTCTATCTAGTAGATAGCTTATATAAAAATGTTGTGATATTTGGAAAACAATATGGAGAGAGATATATTGAAAACGCTTTCCCATTCATAAATATTATTAATTAGATATATTTTTCAATTATTTATTAAGAAATAGTTTTTATCATATTATTAAATAAGTCACCATAAATTCATCAGTCAAAAAATTATCGCTGTTGGACAACAAAACAAAACACATCATTCACAATTTCGTCAATCCCACATGCAACTTGGAGGAAAAACGCCAGCAGAAAAAGCAGACATGATCTTCGAACTTGGAAGAAACAAACTTTTCAGCATCATCAAATTTTCAAGAAGAAATCATATCACGGGAACGCAACAATGTGCCGGAAAATAGAAATATTCTTAAACACCCTTTACCTCTGATTCCAGTATGAAAGCCGCACTGGTCTTCAGCATCTGCATCATCATCCTCTCTCTCATCATTGGCATAGCGCTCTATCCCTCCCTTCCAGACCAGATGGCCTCGCACTGGAATGCGCGCGGGCAAGTGGACGGCTCTATGCCGAGATTCTGGGGAGTATTCCTCATGCCGATCATCTCGATAAGTATGCTGATCCTCTTCCTGCTGATTCCCAAGATCGATCCCCTGAAGAAGAACGTGCAGAAGTTCAGGAAATACTTTGACAGCTTCATCCTCATGATCATCGCCTTCCTCTTCTATATCTACGCACTGACGCTCATCTGGAACCTCGGAACAACGTTCAACATGAGCGTGCTGATCATCCCAGGAATCGCACTCCTGTTCTTCACTGCAGGCGTCCTTGTCTCGCATGCAGAGCGAAACTGGTTCATCGGCATCCGCACCCCATGGACACTTTCCAATGACGTCGTGTGGAAGAAGACGCACAAGGTCGGAGGAGTGCTGTTCAAGATCGCGGCACTCCTTGCGCTCGTCGGGATATTCTTCCCTCGTTATGCGCTGTTCTTTGTCATCATCCCTGTTCTCGGCATGGTCGTGTTCACGCTGGTGTACTCGTATGTGGTGTACAGGCAGGTAGAGAAGAAAAGATAGTGGAAAGAAAAAAACTTCCAGCTCTCTTTACATATCAAAATCGCAACATTTAAATATTCTAACGTAGTTACGTTTTTTAACAGGAGGTACTACTATGGTTTCAATCACGGTAAGCGTCCCTAACGATACACGGACTTTGATGAAGCAGTTCCCCGAAGTGAACTGGTCAGGATTTGTCAAGAAGTCTATTGAAGAGAAAGCAAGGGAATTGAAGGAATTGGAAAAATTGAAAAGAAACCTGCGGACTGAGCAAGAAACGACTGATTGGGCAGTCAAGCTGCAGCACGCTTCACGACAAGGGAGAATAGATGCCCTGAGAAAGAAAGGGTTGTTATGAAACTCACCGTCGACACCAACATCCTATTCAGCTATTTTTGGCAGTATTCTATCACTAGGAAACTGCTCATGAGCCAAGACCTGGAACTCTTTGCGCCAGAATTTGCATTGGAAGAGATCAACAAGCACCAGGAAGAGATCATCAAAAAGAACAACCTGACAAAAGAAGAATTCGACCAGATAAAATTTGACCTGGCAATCGCAGTAACATTCATTCCTTTAGAAGATTATGCGCCATTCCTGAAAAAAGCATTAAAAATCTCTCCAGATCCAAACGACGTCGATTTTTTTGCACTGGCAATGAAGCTCAAGACACCGATATGGAGCAATGATGCACGATTAAAAAAGCAAAACAAGATAACCATATTCTCCACGATAGAACTCATGAACCTGCCGGAAGTGCAGAACATACTCCGCGCGTTATGGGCTAAATAAAAAAACGCCCGGGGTGGACTGTGAACTTTAAGTTACATGTTTGTAGGAAAGATTTTTCGCGTTCCAGGAAGCCTTGTTTAGTCACATTGTTCATGTACCTTCGTAAAATCTTTGGACATCATGTAAAAGAGCGAAGAGATTTCGATTAATAAGTGTTGTATTGCCGTTGTCTATACAATTCCAAAAATTTATAATGGGGGAGAGCTCACCTATGTCCGTGAGGTATGATATGGCTGATGACTTGGCTATTTTCGAAGGAAACAAGATACGTCGTCATTATGATGAGAAGACTGAGACTTGGTTTTTTTCTGTTGTGGATATCATCAAGATCCTGACACAACAGCAGGATCATAGGCGAGCCCAGAGCTATTGGACGACATTAAAAAATAGACTAAAAGATGAAGGCAGCGAGATCGTCACAAAATGTGACCAACTGAAATTGCTCGCCTCAGATGGCAAGTACTATCTCACCGATGTCGCCAGTGCAGATGTGCTCCTGCGCCTTATTCAATCAGTCCCCTCTCCAAATGCAGAACCGATCAAGCTTTGGCTGGCAAAAGTTGGCTATGAACGCATGAAAGAGATTGCGAATCCAGAAATGTCCTTGGATAGGGCTAGAGAGAATTGGCAAAAGCACGGTCGGAGCGAAAAGTGGATCCAGCAAAGAATGATGAGCCAGGAGACGAGGAACAAGCTCACTGACTATTGGAAAGACCACAAAGTGACAAAAGAAGAGGAATATGCAATACTGACAAACATCATCCATCAGGAATGGACCGGCCTCAGTGTCCAAGATCATAAGAAACTGAAACAGTTGAAGACACAGAACCTGCGAGACCACATGAGCGAAGCAGAGCTCATATTCACCGCACTCGCAGAATTGTCAACAAGGCAGATTGCCGAAAGCATCAAGGCCACAGGACTGAACGAAAACAAGAAAGCCGGGAAGAAAGGAGGACACATAGCAAAAAAAGCTCGGAAGGAACTCGAAGACAAGACTGGAAGAAGCGTAGTTACAGGAGAGAACTTCCTGCCAATGAAAAGAACTGAGAAGAAATTGATAAAGAAATGATTCTACCCCTTCCTACTGCCTCAATTTTCGGAGTCTGTTGCTCAGGGATTTGTTTACTTCTTTTCCGAGCCGCAGGGCATCCTCTTCAGTCATTCTGCTCTGCGATTTAAATTTTTTGATGAATTCCAAATCCTTGATCTTCTCATCAAAGGCCACCCGCGCGACAGCGCTCCAATTGATCTCGTCAAAAGAATCCATCCTTTGTTTTAATTCTTGCGGAATCGATAATGTTACATTGACCACGGTGTTCACCTCTAGTGTAAATATGTGAAAATACGTGAGGATATTTAAATGTTTCGGCCAAACAATGAAGATGATAAGATTGTCACAAGATGTACTACTTTTAAGCGAATCATGGATAAAAGGAAGGAATGGAGTCCGGATCTGACATATACATTGTTGGACAGAATATCTCTTTAAATAATCCTGCGTTTTTTCTTACTTGATAAATCGCATCAAGTTTATCTTCATTGTCCTTAAATAAGTAATCCATTAATTCGGGATATATATCTACTCCTCCTTCTGCGGCAATCATATGCAATCCTGTCCTGCAGGTTTCCTCAGGATCTGTAGGAAAAGGGGTCCCATCTCTATACAAGTATAAAGCAGAGGGTATACTTTTGATAGGAATATCTTCTCGTCCATAAGGACCCATGGCAAAAGAGTAGATTAAGCTAAGTTGAGATAAGTCATCTTTCTCTATATCACCCGTATACTCTGCAGGAATCTCATATTTCGCGACTTGATATCTGCCATACAGCGACGTCCATGATCTCCACCCATCACCCGGATTAAAGGTTATGTTTTCTATCCGCCCAATATATAAAAAAGTCGATCCATTCTCCTGAACAAGAACTCGTTCTTCTAAATGTTTAGGAAACTCCTCTACCCTTCGTTCCAATGTTCCATCAGCCGCTTTGATTTTTTTCATTTTTCTCGCTTCTTCACTATTATAAGATAATAACAATGTATCTATATAAATCTTTGTCGTATAAAAGTTAACGACAAAATATATAAAGAGAAACATATACGGGCCGTCACATGGAAGAAGAACTAAGAGAATACGGACTGACTGACAAGGAAATCCAGGTATTCATCGCTTGCCTGAAATTAGGTTCCGGTCTTGTCCAGGATATCGCTGAGAAGGCTGGAACCTATCGGACCTATACGTACGAGATCCTGAAATCTCTCAAAGAAAAAGGATTGGTGAACTACGTCATCAAGAACGGCAAGCAGCACTATGAAGCCGCACATCCCGAGAGGCTATTAACAACTCTGAAAGAAAAAGAAGAGAAAGTCAAGAAAATACTTCCAGCGCTGAAAGAATTATATAAGACTTCGACAGAAAAGCCCGCTGTCGAATTTTATGAAGGAAAAGAAGGATTAAAAACAATCCTTGACGATGTTCTGAGGACAAATGAAGAAATTCTCGTGTATGGTAGCACAAAAGAGCAAGAGCGGCTTCTCGCATTCTCATTTCCGAATTTCATCAAACGAAGGATTGCAGCGAAGATCACGACAAAAGTAATTACAGAGAAAAGTCGGCTGACAGAATCCATGAGAAAAGTCGAAAAAAAAGAACTCAGGGAATCGAGATTTCTAGACAAGCAGTTTCCCACGGTAACCTACATCTATGGAGACAAGGTCGCCATATTGACATTAGAAAAAGAAATCATCGGCATAATCATCGAAAATAAAACTATTGCAGACACACAGAAAATAATTTTCAATTTTCTTTGGAGCATTTCCTATTGAACAGGCCTTAACAAAGAAAAAACAACCCCTGCCCGGCGACTTGATTCCGTCACTGTTTGGAAAAAAACGCCCAGGGTGGGATTTGAACCCACAATCCCTTTCGGGACAGGATGTTTGTCCGTATTGTCAGGTAATCTTCGCACATAACTGTACGATAGCAATCCTGCGCAATACCAGGTTATGCGACCTGGGCACTGAAATATGTATCGATGTCCGCGATATAAGCGTTTGTGCGGATCGCGGCTGTCGGGCTTTATGCCTGACCCGCTACGCCACATGCGAGTTGGCGCGTCATTGCCAGGTTATGCGACCTGGGCATTACTGCGTAAAAATGCATGATGGTTTTTAAATGTTGCTGATTGTGCAGGGCCCCGTGAAATTCATTCAAGAAAAAAACAGCACTTAACATAAAAAAGAGAAAAAAAGCAAGAAAAAGAAAAAATCCTTACCGCTTCCTCAATAGGAAGAACGTACAAAGCGCGCCAATAAGGGCGATCCCGCCTGCGAGCAGTCCGAACTCCGGGATGACCTGCTCGTCGACATGATAATTGTCGTTCTTGTTGCCGACATTGACCTTATACTCGCCGCAGTCATCATTCTGGACTGTATAGGCAGCAAAGCAGAATGCGCCAGTCTCGTTGATCGTAACAATGCCGCTTGCGACGACAATATTTGGGTCGCAGGATGCCTGACCTGGCTGGCCAGTAATGTCCCACGGATAATTGTCCGCATTAAAGTTGGCTCCGTTGATCCAGACAGTCTCGCCTATCGCGTAGTGGTTGACGTCCTGCTGGCTCTCACCGCAATCGTCTTTCGTCGTCCAGATAGACCCTGGATTGTCTGCAGAAGCAAACGTGGTGAGTAAACATAACAGTATTCCTAATGCAAAAAATGGTTTCATAGCATAACCCCCGATTCACATAATTTTTATTCTTGAGTAGGAAATGCGTTTTTATTTATATAGTTTATGTTTAATCATGTAAAAAGAACATACTTTTTCCTGCGAAGAATCGTCACATGGTGATGGCACTACCAGACACCCTATCCGAGATAGCTCATGGTCTTCTTGTCCGACTCTTCAACAGTCTTCGCGCTCTGCGCCATGATCCCTTTTAATTTTTCCTCGAACTCCTCTGCCTGCCTGAGCAATGGATGGTAATCAACATCGAGCTTCAGGTACTTGTCCAGGATCTCGATGATCTTTGCCGCGGCCTTGCTGTCCGGCAGCTGGGAGTGCGTGCCGGCAAAAAGGCAGCTCATCTTCCCTGCATAGCGGAGCATGATGGCTGCGCTGACTCCCATGATGATGCTTTCCTGCACAGGCGCAGCGCCCAATTTCACGAATGCAGGGTTGCCATGAGAATATAATTTCGTGTCTTCCTCGCCAGACATGCTGCCGACGCCTTCGATGCTGATGACCTCCTTGGCTTTCATCTTCTTGACCAGGTCGATAATCGCGTCAGCGATCTCCCACTCGAACCCTTTCGTGTTCAGGATGGTGTGCAGGATGACGATGTTGTTCTTCTTGTCATGGAAGACTGCCATGGGCTTGACCAGCTTTCCCTTATGGATCGCGAGTGTTGCAGGCAGGTCGTCATAGACAAACTCGCCGATGAGATTCGCCTTGAGATGCTCAATCAGGAACTCGGTCGCGATTGTGCCGACAAGGCCGAAGCCAGGAAAGCCTTCGAGAATAATAGGGCTCTTTGGAATGTACTTCATGTCAATCTTCATCAATGCACCTCTTCAATCTACTGCAGAATCTTAAAACGCTGGTATTTATAAACATTGCGGGCGTTTGGCCAGATCACGTTGAATGTTTTTTTCTGATTGTCACGTTTTCCAGATGTGCATATTCTGAAGCATCATCCCTGATATGAGTTCTGATGACCGACCCAAGGTGGCTGGAGAGGGAAGAGGGCGGGGACAACTGTGCACTGGACCCAGTGAACTGCTGACTGCACATTGAACGCAGCCAACTGCCAACCGTGTCGAAGGATTGTTACGCACATCCTCGGGTGGTGGTTGGGGGTGGTTTGGGCCATGCACAAACTCCATTGAACTTGTTCAATGATAGAGGGTGGGGGCAATCAAGACAACATCACAAGTGGGCACATTCCAGAACAGGAAGTGTGGAGGTGGGCGGGGACAATCCGGAAAAGAAAGAGGGAGTAGAGGGCGGGGACATTCGCTAACACAGGCGAGTTGACCTGGCCAAAAAAAAGGCAACTCTTTTAAATAAGAGCGGATATCACCAGGTCATGCTCTTCCAGAAGAAAGCCAAAGTCATCCTGGACACGAACTTCCTTCTCATTCCCGGCATGTTCAAGATAGACATCTTCACAGAGATCAACAGCATGGTGAATGTGCCTCATGAGATCTGGATCGTTGCGCAGACTAGTGCTGAGCTGGAGAAGATCATCACAGGAAAGGGCAAGAAGGACGAGATCCTGGCTGCAAAGCTTGCCCTGGTGTTTATAAAACAGCAAAGTTTAAAAATAGCCCGTAGTTCCAAACGAGAAAGTGCTGACGATGCAATCCTTGACCTGGCACGAAAGGATGACTTCGTGGCAACCCAGGACAAGGAGCTCAAGAAAAAACTCAATAGCAAGGGTGTCAAGATCATCGTGCTCAGGCAGAAGACGCATCTCAGCATCGAGAACTAGCAGGAAAAAAATGTTCTACAAAGTCAAGCTCAAAGATCACATACGATTGCCTCCGGACCGGTTCGAGGAGGATGTCAATCTTGCCATCATCGGCGAGATCAAGAAAAAGTACACCGG
>JAZDID010000118.1:0-4875 GCA_043805315.1 Nanobdellota archaeon
CGCGGGAAGGGATAAAATCCGTCTTTGAGCTCATGATCAAGGAGAGGAAGGTGATTCGCGTCATCGGCGCGACTGGAAAGGCTATGAAGGACCTCAAGCACTACTTTCCCCAATGGCACCGGCGGCGGAAGGAGCTGCACATCCCTGTCAAGGTCTTATGCAATGCTGAGGGAAGGGCACAGACCGCGAGAATCCCTCTTGCAGAGGTGAGGAGGATGCCGAAAGGGTTTGACACACCTGCGACAGTCTTCATCTTCGGAAGCCACGTGGCGACCCTCTATTACGGCGACATGCCTTTCGCATTCCTCATGCGTTCACAGGAAATCGCAGAAAGCTATGAGAAATACTTTCGCATGTTCTGGGAACATAAAGAATGAAAATAATGGACACAGAACACCATCTAACATCTTACTGCAAGGTAACTTCAGTCCAATAATAGAACAGCGCATAACATCAGAGAACAGTGTTTACTATTTGCTCATCACTTGTTTATCGCCCCAATAATATTCCCTGCGATCAGGTTGAACACGAGCACGACGACCAGCGCGATGAGCACGTACGTTATGGTGCTGCTGATCAGGTACTTGCCGATCAGGTAGCGCTCGTTCAGCTTGTCCGCACCGTTCTGGATGCCGTTCACGAGGATGGAAAGGATGATGATGATCTGCACCACGTACAGGCCGACGATGATCTGGAACCAGTATGTCGGTATCGCATTGCCCCCTCCCAGCAGGCTTAAAATCCCTGCGTAGGATGCACCCTCTGCAGGAGTCTCGCTGCCCATCTCTGTCAGCTTCGAAGACAGGGCGAGCATGATGGTGGTGATCATGCTGGTGATGCCGATCACGATGCCGGCAATCGCAGGCGTAAGAAAGGAAATCTGGGACTGCATGCTGCTCACGACGTCAGTCATCAGGTCCTTCAGGCGCTCGTCCACCCGGTGCATCTGCTTGATATACTCAGACACATTGATCAGGGCCTGGCTCGCGACAAGAGGGCCTTTCTTGCTCGACTCGATCAGGACCTTCATCGAGCTCTCGATGAGATTCGACGGGTAATACACGATCGCGCCGCGCTTCTCGTCAAATATCGCCCGCTCCAATCCCATGCCGTTCTTCCTGATGTTGTTGTCTACTAGGTTGAAGAAATCTCCGGTCACTGTGCCTTCCATAACCCTGGCGACCTTGGCGAACGCAATCTCTGCAGGGATGCCGTCTCCAAGCCGATTGCCCAGCTGGAACAATGCAGAGGCGAACTCCTCTTCAAGCCTCCGTGATTCTTCCCGAATCTTCATCAGGCTCTTGCTTCTCATGAGATAATACGCGCCGATGCTGAGGCCGAAGGCAAGGGTGATGGCAAGGCTCAATATCGTCGAGCCAAGCCCGAACGGCCCTGCTTTCGCTTCTGTGGGATTTCCTTCAGGATCAAGCACCTGATGGTATTCCATGAGCGAATGGACCGGCCGGCTGTCTTCTTCGAATTCAGTTGCACAGAAGAAGTTCGGTTTGTCTATTGGTGGTTCTGCAACATAGACACAGTCAAGGCCAGGCGAGAGGGAATGCAGGATCAAGGGGAACATGCCGATGAAAAACAAGAGGCAGAACACGATGAGTGCAAGATAGGCAGGGCTGATCAAGAGCTCACCCTTTCCGATCTTTATCCTAATGTTCTGGAAGCGCTTCAGTTGTGGATCCTTGCTCAAATCCGACTGGCCATAGCCAGAAGGTCTCTTGGACAGGATTGACTTGCCATAATAAAAGACAATGATTGGCAGGAAGATATTATAGAGCGCAAATAGATGGTACCATTTCACATTCCCAAGGAAATTCACTGCAAGAGGAAGGATGACCAGGCCGAGGATCGGCAGGACGACGCCCATCATGTGCAGCGTCGTGATCGGATTCTTGAGCTCATGCGCGTACTGGAGCATCTTCTCATAGGTCTCGTCCAGGATCACCTCAAGCGCCTTGTCCAGGGCATTCAGCCTGCGGTTCTCTGATGACTCGTACAAGGATGATTCGATGAGATGCATGGCCTCGATGAACTCGCGGTTGTATTTCTTCCAGCCTTCAAGGTAATCGTCGAGCGATTCTTTTATGGAATCGAACCGCTCGGTCTCGATGTTCCAGATGACCTTTTTCAGGTCAAGGCTCAAGGGCGCATCCAGGTGGTCTGCGGCGAAGTCAATGGCCAATTCCAAATTTGAGGTGTGGCGCATGTAGGTGACGATGTAGAATATGCAGAGGACCATCTGGTTCGAGGCTTTCAAGCGCCAGGTGTTCGCGATGATATACGGCAACTTTTGGAATGGGACGATCAGCCCTAAACCGATAATGATGGCAAAGATGATGAAGAACGAGTTCGCTGTGCTGAACAAGAGGGAAGGAATGATATAGCCGACAAAGATCCCCACGATGATGACCAGCAAAGGGATGAAGAGGGCAAAGCTTGCCGCGCCTGTCGGTGTGACATTGAGATGGGCTGCGTCGATGGCTTCCTGCAGCTCCTGCGCCTTTGCCTTGTCCGGCGCAAAGTGCAGCACTTTCTCAGAGATAGAGCACCACTGCTCGTAGAGCGATAGCCGTTTGGGAAGGTATGCTTTCCTGAACTCCTCATACTCATGGGAGATGATGCCCTCTCCCTGCTCCTGTTCTCCCAGTTCCTGGGAGATGCGTTCAGCATACTTCTTCCTGAATTGATCCACTTCCCGCTTGTCAACAGCCATGGTCCTGCGTCATCATTATTTTTTCAAGTCAGCTCTCCTGATCTCCTGCTGGAGCCACTCGCTCCACTCGAACAGGATCTTCTTGGAGTCCAGTTTCCCAGACTGCTCCTTCACCTTGTCCGCTATCTCGTGGAACTTGTCGTTCGCCTGGATCACGAATCCTGCCTCAAGAATGTCATCATTATTAATCTCCTCAGCCTTCTTCACCAATATCTCCTTCATGCTCGCGCGTAAGACGATGTTCTCCCAGACCGCGTCCCAGTTCCCTGCCCAGTCCTTGACATTCGCTGCAATGGCCTTAAGGATGTCTGAGTCTCCGTTGATCAATTCGTCGCTGGGCTCCAGCTCGTCTTTTTTCGAGTTGTACTTCATGAGGTCGACGAAGCCTTGCTCACGGACAGGATCATCATCCCAGAGCTTCCGCACTTCAGTGATCTGCGTCACCCTGCGCCACTTGTGCAGGCCGTCAGCGCTCCTGATAGGATTAGCCACGACGATGATGTCTGTCGCCTTGAAGGAGGTCCGCGGGACATTTAGGTCATTCACCACCCGGTCAAACACGCCATAGGGGCTGTCGCCATGGATCGTGCCTGCCACGACATTCGCGAGCGCGCCGACGCGCATGGCCTCGTACAATGCCCTTGCCTCTGTGCTCCGCACCTCACCGACGATCAAGGCAGAATCTCCCATCCTCAAGGTGGATCTGATGCCTTCATCTGCAGGCACTTCAGACGAGCCTTTGGAGAGCGCAGACGCGACTTTCATGGGTTGGATGTTGTAGCCCAGCTTCCTCAGCTGGGGGACTGGCAGTTCCAAGGTGTCTTCAATCGTGATCACCCGGTACTTGCGCATAATCTCCACCATCAGGCTTCCCAGCAACGATGACTTTCCTGCGCTCCTCGTCCCTGCAATCAGCAAGGTCCTGTTTCCGTCCACAAGAAAAGAGAGAAGGCCTGCTGCCAAGGGATTGAGCATCTTTTGCTTGATGAACAAGGGCAGTGTCCAGGGCTTGTCCCTGTGCCTCCTGAACGCGTAGGCAATGCCGTCAGGATTCAATGGGGGGGAGATCACCCCGACCCTGGAGTTCGCGATGTGCGGGATGATTATTTCTGTATCGAGGATGGGATTCGCCTCGTCCAATGGCCTGCCCGATATCAGGCGCAATTTCGAGGCCCAGCTCTCTGCATCAGATATCGTGGGGATGATGTTCGTGACGCACTCGCCGAACTCAGCATGCACGACAAACATCGGAATCTGGCCCATCGGGCTGTTGATCGTGATGTCCTGGATGTTCTCGTCGGCGAGCAGGATCTCGATCAGGCCAAAGCCGACCGTATACCTGATCAGGATCTCTGTCATCTCAGCAAGCTCTTCAGGGGTGATCTTGACATTGCGGTAATTGGCGAGCTCTTCCAGCAGGTCCTTGCCGACATTCGAGAAGACCTCCCGCATCCTTTCCGGATCAACGAACTCTTGCCTCTGCGGCGTGTGCTCTGCAAGGATCTCTTTTGCCGCATCAAGAATCTCGTAGGTCTCTTCTGTCATCTTGAACTCCGGAGGCATGATATGATACATGCACTGCACTGAATTGGGAAGCTTGAAGATGACCACCTCAGTATTGCCGACATTGTAGTTGGCGAGCTCTTCCCCTCCCTTGGGATACGAAGCCATGAGCTTGGTGAACATGAAATCAGGCTTGATGGTCGGCGTCAAGATCTTCCTGTAGATGGTCCTGTCCCCGACTTCAAGGCCAGGAAGGTGATTCTTCAACAAGATAATCATCTGGATCTTTTCCAGCTCGTTCTTGATATACTCGAGAAGCGAAATGTATTTCTTGATCTGGACAACCTCATCTTTTTCCAGAGGAGAATTGAGCCGGATATTCTCCCTCCGGATGATTCGAATGAGGGAGACAGAGCAGCCTAGCGGGTCGTTCTTCAGCAGCCCGAACAGGACATTATGGAGCTCGTTGAACCTGCTCGAGATGCCATTGTACTCGAGAGCCTGGAACGAGAAGAGCTCTTTCCTCTTGACCAGGCTGTTGTAGAGCAGGGCAGCCTCTGTCAGGAGCGTGGTCTGGGTGTAATCGTACGCATCATCATGCTTCTGGCTGAGGATGGTCTTTGTCGCGGAGGGGTTCTTGGGGAGCT